>NZ_JBXUGI010000002.1:0-332974 GCF_057180465.1 Chryseobacterium sp. HNCC26DJ238 | reverse complement strand
TTTAAGAAAGAAAGTTGCCTGAAGAGAAAAACTTTTTCTATTTTTCAAAATAATGAAGATTCTACCAAAATAAAAAATCCGCCTCAGTTTTAGTTGTGAGACGGATTGTTACTATATAAAATAACAAATATTAATGTCCGGATTTAGCGTCAGCATCCTGTTTTACATGTCCCAGATATTTGGTACAGTAGGCACCGAAGATCAGGATGGCTATGTAGCAGAATACAGGAATAATAAATGAATGCTGTACCCCGAAAATATCTGCAAGATAACCCTGGAAAATTGGTACAATCGCACCTCCCAGAATCGCCATTACAACCAATGATGATCCCTGACTTGTATATTTCCCTAAGCCGGAAATGGCAAGCGTATAGATATTAGAGAACATAATCGAGTTGAAAATTCCGATACCCAGAATACTGTACATTGCCAGTTCGCCCTGATTTAGCATTGCCGAGATCAACAGCAGAACGTTGATTCCTGCAAAAATGGATAATGTTCTTGCCGGAGCCGATTTTCCAATAAAGAAAGCAATAAAATTCAGTGCTATGAAAACTAGGAAGAAACTGATTTGTGAAAACGTAAGATCAACGATACTGAAAATTACAAGGAATACCGCAATCGCAGCACCTAGCATATAGATTACTTTTTTACTCTGACTCAGAGACTGATTCAGTGAGATAGCACCTAAGAAACGTCCGATCATGGCACCGCCCCAATATAAGGATAGGTAGTTTTTACTGACTACTTCAGAAAGGTTCATTACCTGAGGCTGCTCCAGAAAGCTGATAATGAAACTCCCTACAGCCACTTCCCCACCAACATAACAGAACATGGCAAATACACCGAACTTCAGATGATTAAACTGCAAGGCACCCAGACCTTTTACAATTTCTTCTTCTTCAGTCTGGAAAGAAGGCAGTTTTACCCGTGAGATCAATAATGCGACCAGCAATAAGATGGCTGCAAAGATCAGATAAGGAATTCTCGTTGCCACGGCAGAAAAAGAACCGTCTGCAGCAGAAAAGAATTCGAAAATCAGATGTCCGCCCAAAACCGGAGCGATGGTTGTTCCGAATGCATTGAATGCCTGCGTCATATTCAGCCTGCTCGATGCAGATTCTTCAGAACCCAGGAGTGATACATAAGCGTTTGCAGTAATCTGTAAAACGGTAAATCCTAATCCGAGAACGAAAAGAGCGCCTAAAAAAAGACCGTATGAAGAAAATGTTGCTGCCGGATAAAACAGGACACATCCGAAAGCGGCAAGGAAAATTCCAAAGAGGATTCCTTTCTTGTATCCTACTTTATTGATGGGATCTCCGCTGGAGGATGAAACCAGGAAATAAATTAACGAACCTATAAAATAAGCTCCGAAGAAACAAAACTGCACCAGCATTGATTCGAAGAAGGTCAGTTTAAAGAGTTGTTTCAGATAAGGGATCAAAATGTCATTCATGCACGTGATGAATCCCCACATAAAAAATAAAAGCGTAATAGTAATCAACGGAATCGTATAATTCCTTTTTGACTGTACTGCATTATCGATCATATACATTTAATTTTAAAAAGAGGCTAAAGATAATCCCTTTTGTTGATAATATCTTAATTTGAGACAATAAATTTGCTTCAGATTCGTAATATTTGATGAAAAAAAAGGCATCAATCATGGTAAAATCAGAAACCTTCAGTTCGGATTAAATTCAGAAAGAATTCTGTATCGTGAATTTTTGTAAAAAACACTAAAATTCCCGACACATTTTCTATTCTAAAAACTCGAATTGAAGGTGTTCCGATAAATACAGTTAAGGCTTTAAATCTTCAAACTGCTGATCTGCCGGAAAAACATGCTGCACTTTCTCAACAACCAGTTCCTTTGGAAGTGAGAAATCTGCAGTCTGTCTGATATCCAGAGAAGATGCGCCTACGGAAATTTTATAATTCCCTGCTTCTGCGATCCAGGCAGATTTTGCTGTGATATACGATGCCAGATCTTTCGGATTCAATGTTAAAGTGACGGTTTGAGATTCACCCGGTTGCAGCGCTTTTGTTTTAGCATAAGCTTTTAACTCTGATTTGGGTTTATCAATAGACTGGTTTGGAGCAGAAAGATAAAGTTCCACGACTTCTTTTCCGGTAACTTTTCCGGTATTCTTTACTTGAACGCTTATCTCTAAGTGATCGTTGAAAGTTTTTGAGCTGGTTTTAATATCTGAATAGGCAAAATCCGTGTAGGACTTCCCATAGCCGAATTCATAAGACGGTTTTATATTGAAAGTATTGAAATAACGGTATCCGACATATATACCTTCTTTATACGTTACATCTTTGGGGTTATCAGCAGGAACTCCGGGGAAATTCTTTGCGGATGCATGATCAGAATAATTCACCGGGAATGTCATTGTCAGTTTTCCGGAAGGGTTTACTTTTCCTGAAACTACATCTGCTACAGAATGTCCGCCTTCTTGTCCGGGCTGCCATGCCAGTAAAATAGCATCCACTTTATCTTTCCAGGAGGATGTTTCGATTACCCCACCGATATTCAGGATAGCCACCACTTTCTTTCCTTTTGCGTGAAAGGCTTTTGAGATTTTATCCAGCATTTGGATTTCCTCCGCTGCCATATTAAAATCGTTATCCACTACCCGATCTCCGCCTTCACCTGAATTTCTTCCGATTGTTACAAAAGCAATTTCTGAGGTTTCCGCTTTTTTGCTGATCAAGGCATCGTCCATTTTCATTTCAGGAAGTCTTTCCGGCAATGCTAGTATTCCTCTCGACTTTCTTCTTTCCTTTTCTGCAACAACCTCTTTTTCAGCGAAAGGTTTGTACAGATCAACCAATTCCTTATCCAGTTTATATCCTGCTGCATGTAAGCCTTCCAGCAAAGAAACCGTGTGTCTGTTATTTACACTTCCACTTCCCGTTCCTCCGGTAATCCATGCATAGGATGTTACTCCGAATAATGAAACTTCCTTCTGTTTATCGGCAAACGGCAGAGCGCTGTTATCATTTTTAAGTAAAACCATTCCTTCGGTGGCTGCATTTCTGGTTACTTCTGCATTTTGAACCAGGTCAGGTTTGTTACTGTACTTGTATTTAGCGAAAGTCGGTGTTTTAAAAACGTACTCCAAAATTCTTTTCACATTAAGATTTGCGGTCTCCTGAGATAGTTCTCCGGAATTCAATGCTGCTAACAGAACTTTTTTCTGAGCCGGAATTCCCGGCATCAACAGGTCATTACCTGCGTTCATCTGCTTTACAACATCAGAAATTCCACCGTCTCTGATCGATTCAAATCCGGGGAAACCTCCAAACCAGTCAGTCATGACAATCCCTTTGAAGCCCCATTCGTTTCTGAGAACCTGAGTTAAAAGATCTTTACTGTCAGAAGTGTAAACGCCGTTCAGTTTATTGTAAGAGGACATCACCGTCCAAGGCTGGGATTCTTTCACCGTAATTTCAAAATTCCTGAGATACAATTCTCTCATGGCTCTTTCCGAGACATGGGCATTGATCGTCAGACGGTTCGATTCTTCATTATTTGCCGCAAAATGTTTAATGGAAGTTCCGACACCCTGAGACTGAATACCGTTCACGATTGCTGCGGCAGTTTTACCGGAAATTAACGGGTCTTCGGAATAGTATTCAAAGTTTCTTCCGTTCAGTGGATTCCTGTGAATGTTCAAAGCCGGAGCAAGAAGTACATCGACGCCATATTCCTTTACTTCGTTTCCCATTGCTTTTCCTACCTGCTCCAGCAATGTTTTATTCCATGTCGAAGCTAGAGCTGTCCCAACCGGAAATGCTGTTGCATAATATGTTTTCGAATCACCATCCCTGGTCGGAGCTATTCTCAGACCTGCAGGACCATCTGCAACGATGGTAGCAGGAATCCCAAAACGTTCGAAAGAATCGGTACCACCGGCAGCTCCGGGAACCAGACCCTGTTTTGAATCTCCTACAGGGCCTGTCAGCACTTCTATTCCCGGCATTCCCGTTCCGATCAGTAGATTTACTTTTTCTTCGTTGGTCATCTCCCTGATGATCGCATCAATTCTTTTATCCACGGAAAGGACTGTGTTTTCCCAGGCTTTTAATGTTCCGTTTTTACTGGTTTTGCTGCTCGTATACGCAGTTTTCCCTTTAGTCTGAGCATTCACAAAAGGAGATGCAACAAATAAAGCAAGGAATAAGCCCGAGTATTTTGCTTTCTGAGAAAGTCCTGTCAATGTTGTTATATTCTTCTTCATAAGTAGAGATTAATTATTTTTTAGTAGTAAACATTTTTAATTTTGAATAGAAATCTTCGAACATCAGTCGTGTATCCAGTTGTATATAAATCCTGATGTTTCTCCCTTTAGGGTTATATTCGTATAATCCGCTGTCATTAATCTTAGGAGCATTTTTAATTACATAAGAACTTGAAGACGGATCAGCTTCGAAAGATGACTGCAGGGCTGACAACAAAACCAAAGGACTGTCGCCCATAATATACGTTTCACCAATCGGGAAGTTCAGTTTCTCAACCATCTTCATCAGATTTTCAATCTTTCCCGTCAGATATCCTCCGGTTTCTCCTTCC
Source organism: Chryseobacterium sp. HNCC26DJ238 (assembly GCF_057180465.1). Lineage (NCBI taxonomy): Bacteria > Pseudomonadati > Bacteroidota > Flavobacteriia > Flavobacteriales > Weeksellaceae > Chryseobacterium > Chryseobacterium sp. HNCC26DJ238. The sequence continues at coordinate 328,389 of NZ_JBXUGI010000002.1, read as the reverse complement.
GGTTTTACTCTGGTTAACAGTTCAGCGTACGACATCAAAGTTTGCCGATATGCATTTCTGGGAATCTGCCAGATATTTAAATCAGATTCATTAAAAACAACCTGTGCCGCCTTGATATCGATTCCCAGATTGTATTCCAAAGGGGTATGACCGGGAGGCGGAGTTGCCAGTTCCGGATATTCGGCACCACCGATCCACACGACAATAATTTTGTCTGCAATTTTTGGTTCCATCAGATAAGCACTTGCTATCTCCGTGAGGCCTGCTCCACAGAGCAACAACAGAGGGTTTTTCTCATCAGCTTTCAGTGCTTCTGTAACAATTGCTTTTGCACCATCAGATAAGTTAGGCGTTTTTAAGTCTTTCAATGGATCATTGGATCCCCGGAAAACTGAGAATCTGGTTTTCAGATTCATCACTTCTAGAGTTTCATTGATTTTCTTTACTGCATTTTCAGCGGTAACTTTAGAAGAGTCAAACGGATCTCCGGGTTTCAAATGGGAGCCGATAATTCCTTTGATTTCTGTTGAGGGTGAAAGGATCTGATGAACCAACTGAAAGAGACCGTCAGGGTCACCGCCAAAATCATTATCGATGATGACACGGTAGCGCGGTTTCACATAGTTATCCATTTCTGAAATCACGGCTGAAGACTGTGCTGAGACGGCCATTACAGAAAAAAAAGAAATTATATTAAAAACTGATTTCATTACTTTTTATGGGTTATTAACTGCTGAAATTTTAAGCATCAGTCACATGAGATTTAAATTTCAAGGGTTATAAAAATTTGTGGAATTTTAACCAGTCCAGGTAAACATCAGACCATTTGTCAACCGGTGCATTCTGTATACCCATCCCGAAACCGTGACCGCCTTTTTCATATAGATGAAGTTCAGCAGGTTGCCCGGCTTCCTGCCATTTACTGTATAGCAGAACGGACTTCGGAGCTAATTTTAACTGGTCATCACTTGCCGCACAGATAAACATCGGCAGCGGGGACAAAGGAATTTCAGTATCTAAAATCTCCTGGCTTGGCCCGCCATAAACAGAAGCTGCAAAATTCGGCAATGTTGATGCATCCCTGCTGTGAAAAACGCTTTCAAGAATTACACTTGCGCCTGCCGAAAATCCGATTACTCCTAATTTTTCAGGGTTGATATTCAGTTCTTTTGCATGGGTTCTGATATAGGAAATGGCGGTCTTTATATCATCTCCCGCCATGACTTTGATGGGTGCTGTTTTTGCGTCAAAAGCTTTTCTGTCCTTAATTCCTTCCATCATTTCCCTGGCCGGATCGTTTGATTTTGTTTCAAGCAGTCTGTATTTTAGAACGACTGCTGTGATTCCGTTTGCCGCTAATTTTTTTGCAACTTCGGTACCTTCCCTGTTAATGGATAAGCTTTGAAAACCACCGCCCGGAGCAATAATGATCACGGTTCCGTTAGCTTTAGCTTTGTCCGCTTCAAAAAGCAGCATAGAAGGCTGTGCGACATTATAAACCACTTCGGTTTTAAAAAGTTCACTGAACTGCTGAGCTTCTTTCTGTGCCCAGTTCTCAGTTCCCGGCGCTTTTCCCCTGTATAGTGAAATTGACTGCTGAGCGTTGATGGTGCTTAAGCCTGCAAGGAAAATACCTGCTATGATAAATTTTTTCATTTTGATTTGATTTTAAAGTTTTAATTGCGAATTGTCGGGACAAAGTTTTTTTGAGTATTAAACTGTCTTTAAGTTCGCTGAGACGTTCCACTTAAATAAATTATAAGGATTTACCCTGTTGAGATTCCTTTGGAATGACAAATATGCTGTTGATTTTAACATCGAATTACACACACGCAGCCCGACTTGAACGGAAATCCTTTTTTGCATGAACTTCGAGTTCTGTTTAAACTGGATCGTCTGCAAAAAAGATTGGGAGTGAAAGGCGGAAAAGCTGCCCGGAGATCTATAAAAGAAGAAATGAGATTGAACATAATGCCTGATCTCAAAACATCAGATAAATCACTTTATTATGAGCTATTTCTTTTTATATTTCTCTGTTCTTGCATCTTTGATAACTCCGGACCAGTTCATTCCGAATCCGAAATCGTACTGGTGACCTTCGGAATCTTTATGGGTTTCCATATCATAAGGAACATCCTCTTTTTGATTTTCAACGGTTTCCATATTCGCAGGCATCTGTAACGGAAGCAATCCGGAAGGTTCATATTTTCCGGTAATGATATCTATCACAGCCTGATTAGACACATTGAAGTTCATCAGAACAGCGTCAGCATGTCTTTCAAATTCATTAAAAATCATCGGCTTCGAAGCCGTTACTGAGACAATAACCGGTTTCCCGTTCATTGCCTTGTAAGCATTTTCTATGGCTAATAAATCTGTGAAATTGGTAGCAGTGGAAGTTTTGTTTCTGAAAGTTCTGTCCTGTATATCAGGCGCAATTACAGGATCTCCCGCTGCAATGCTTTTCTCCCGGGCTGCTGTTGCTGTGTACGTCTGATATTGAAGAGAGATCGGCAGATAACCGTTTCCGCCTTCTTTTGCATCAACATCGCTGTACCCGCCTTCTTCACTGTGAGGACTTTTTACGAAAACCAAAGCAAAATCTGCCTTTCCGGGATCATCGGTTACATTAAAATTTTTCTTTACTTTTTCAATATCAACAGGATATTCTAAAGAAGGTCCGGTATAAACTCCCCACCAATTGAAGGTTGCCGGAGAATATCTCTTCGGAATGTAAACCGTTTTTCTTTCTTTGACCGGAAGAATATTGGCTTTGTTTTTCAACATTACGACCGACTTTACCTGAGCTTCATAACCGGCTTTCATAAATTCAGGATTTCCAACTGTTTTTTTGGTTTCTTCGGTATTTACATATGGATTTTCAAACAGCCCGATTCTCAAGAAATTTCTCAACAAACGAACAGCTGACTGCTCAAATTTTGCACGGTATGCCTTTTCACCATGTTCCTTTACCCCCATTTGGTACGCTTCAAGTACGGGAGCTTTATCATTGTTACCTCCAAACTGGTCAACGCCCGCTTCCAGAACTTTATAATGTCTTTCTGCAATTGATAATTTTTCGGCTCCCCAGGGTTTTCCGGCAAAGCCTCCCGGAGATTTGGGTTCATCTGCCGTGATTAACCAATCGGTACAGACTACCCCATCATACCTGTATTTTCCACGAAGCAAGTCAGTAATTAAATATTTGCTGTAGCCGTTTCCTACGTTTTCTTTATTTTTGGTATCCTGATTAAAACTGATGGTGTAATAAGGCATCACCGCAGAAGCTTCTTTAGTTCCGCCTGCCAATTTAAAAGCACCGTCAATAAAAGGCTTTACGTGGTTCTGAAAATTATTTCCCGGATAAACAGCATATTTTCCCATCGCCCAGTGACCGTCACGGCCACCCTCTTCCGGTCCGCCTCCGGGCCAGTGTTTTACCATGGCGTTTACGCTTTTATTTCCCCATCCGTTTTTTTCTGAATCTTTTCCGACTGTTGTCTGAAAACCATCAATATATCCTCTTGCCATATCTGCCGTCAGTTCAGGACTTTCGCTGAAAACATAAGCGATCCTGTACCATCGGGGTTCTGTCCCTAAATCTATCTGTGGAGACAGTGCTGTTGAAATTCCTAAAGCTCTGTATTCCTGAGCAGCAATGTTTCCGAATTTTTTAATCAGTTCAGGATCAAAAGTTGCTCCCATTGCCAGACCATCCGGCCAAAGGGAAATCTGACCTCCTGCCCCCTCATTAAATTCTGCTGTTACGGTCGCAGAATGTCTTGGGTCTGTACTGTTATTGGCAGGAATTCCCAATCCCAGACCTTCAATATATGCCTGGATATTGTTGCTCCATTTTGCAGCAACTTCCGGAGATTCTACGGTTGTTACCAGGACATGACGGAGATGGTCATCCTTTAAAAATTTTTTCTGCTGGTCTGTTAAATCGAAAGGTCGGGCACCGCTTTCTTTATAAAACATTCCGTTATACTTTCCTGCTCTGAAACCGTCTGCAGGAGCCGGAACCGATTGGTGACCGCTGTAAAGCATCAGTCCTGCAATCTGCTCAACCGACATTTTTGCAGCCAGGTCTTTTGCTCTGTCATCCACCGGTAAACGCCAGTCTTCGTATTTGTCGAGCTTCCCGTTTTTATTTAAATCTTTGAATCTTTTTCCGCCTACGGTCAGGATTTTTACCCCTGAATCAGCAGAATACCCTAAAACAGGACCTTTAGAATTTGTTACCGTCCGGATGTTCTGTGAAAATACGGCCACCCCCAAAAATAATGCTGCAACATTTAAAACTGTTCTTTTCATTCTTTTACATTTTAGAAATTAAAGCTTACCGAAAACTGGCCGGTCAAAGGCATAATATAGGTTCCTGTCAACAGTTTTCCGTAATACGGGCTTGCATCTGTAATTAATTCAGCTCCGTTGATCGTACCGCTCGCCCCTCTTTGATTAAGGAAGTTGATCACGGTAGCACCAAGATTGATATTCTTATTAACCGTATAACTTACCCCTCCGAAGGTTTCCCCTCTTGGAGCGAAATACAATGCATTGGTAAGGTTGGCGTACTGTTTTGAAAAATACCTGAAGCTTGCCCAGAATCTCCATTTGTCAATGGTATAGCTCGGGTCGATTTCCATTAAAACTTTAGCGACACCCAGCACATTGTTGTCGTTGTAATCATAGGCAGTTCCGAAGGCATTGAAATTGAATTTTTTATAGACCGGATTCTGGAAGGTTACCAGATAATGCAGATTAAATCCTTTGAATGGTTTTAAAACAAAATCCGTTGTCCATCCGATGGTCTGAATATCATAGTAGACCGTCACATTCTGAGCCTGTGTGGTATTGGCGGGATTAACGAGGTTGTACCGGTTAAGATTATTGTTTTTCTTAAGATAAGTGGCCTGGGAAATTAACTGGATGTAATCTGTATTCCAGAAAACCCCCAAAGCTCCCAACGGACTTTTGATTTTATTGGTATTGGGCTCAAAGGCCTGAGAATAACTTTCCAGCCTTCTGTTTTCTTCAGTGTAAAGTAAATTGGCAATAACCCCAAAATTCTTATTAATGTTGTAAGTAGCATTCAGGCTTCCTCCGATTTGATAAAAGCTCTGGTTGATCTTATTAAACTGGTTATCATTCGTAAAATTAAATCCTACGGTTCTGGGCGTCAAAGAATATTCGCCGTCAATAATATGATTTCTCAAATGTAAACCATAGCTCAGATTAAAGTTGTCTGAAACCTTCCATTCATCAGTTGCATATACCGAAAGCTTATTTTCTGTTCCGCTGTGGAATTCTCCGCCTGCATTATAATTGTAAAAACCATCAGTATCTGTAGTGGGACCGATCAGTCTCTGAGGTTGTGGTTCTACAGTCTGAAAAAAGAAAGACCTGTTGGAGGTGAATTTGTCTATATGGTAGTACTGTTCTAAAATACCTACGGTAACGTTATGATTTCCCAATTGTTTATTCAGTGAAAAACGTCCTGCTATGTTGGTAATGGGAGTCTCCGGAGTATGCATTGCCAGCTGAGTTCCTACTGCTCCTGAATATGCCTGTCCTGTGGAAGCGATGGTATATCCGGTGCCGGGCGCAGCATTGAAAATACTAAGAGGAATGATATTGGAAGATTTTGCTGTAGCGAAGTGAGCTCTTGTGGTGAATTTGAAATTCCAGCCGTTGTCAAGAAGATAATTCCCTAAAATATCGATATTGTGAGAGGTATTCCGATTATCATTTCCTGCCATATTTGCCCAATATGTTTCACCAGAAAAAATATCTTTCATTTTAATTCTTCCGTCATTCACAACATAAGAATCTCTTCCGATTCTGAAGTTGTCCAGCTCTGTCACTTTTCCGTTTTCACCGTATTGGAAAACAGCATAGTTTCCTACGTTATAGGAGTCTGCATATTTGTATAAAATGGAGATTTTACCCTTATCATCATTAAAATATTTGGTCACGCCTGCTCTGAAAATCTTTGTTTCATCAACATTCCTTGCAAAACCAAGTTTGAAAGTACTTGGGTCATAATTGGCAAATGCTCCGACCGTATAGGTCCATCCATTTTTAGAAATGGGTCCTGAGGCATTTACATCTCCCTGCAGCCATCCGAAAGTACTGGTCGTAAATTTTCCTTTTAACTTAAAATCTTTTGTTCCGGTCTGTGAATAGGAATTAACTGCAAAACCAAGATCTCCCATCGTATTTGCCAGCTGATCCATTTTTAAAAGGCCTGTTTTTTCAAGACCTACACTCTGTCTCCATGTTTTATTCGGAAGTTCCGGCCAGAAAAAGTAAACAGCAGGAAGATCATTTTCGAGAATGGTAATTCCTCCGACAGTAGATGGTAAACCGATGTTTACATCTCTCGGACTCGTATTGTTGGCTGCGTTCAGCATGACATTCCTGTTATTGTCTTCTTTTGAAGATGTCGCAACTGTTTTCACGCCTTCCTGCTTCCCGGCAGCAGCATTGACAGCACTTTTTATGGCAAGACTGTCTGTTTTTTCCTGTCCGAATGCCGCAGTAAACGAAAGGAGCAGTCCCAAAGCTGAAATTTTAAGGGTAGATTTTCTCATTGTATAATTATATAGTTTGTCTTTATTTCTAAATCTTTCAGATAGCCCTCTTATAAGGCACAACATTTCCTGCACCCGGTTCGGGGTGATTTTCTACATACATTAAAATGATTATGGAATTTTCAGCAGCCTGCTACGTCCTAAGTTCCCTTCATGCAGATTTTGCACTGCTTATCAGAACTGTTATCGAATTCCAAAATTTACTTCAACTTAAGGTGAACAGAATAGCCACCTTCGTTGATCAATGATATTCCCGAACGAATATCCTGAAATAAATAGTCAGTAACAGGTGTGTTTTTATTGCTTCATTATGAAACATTACAATTATACATTCTTTCCGGTTAACAGCAAAGAAAAATATGAATAAAACTTAATATTAGATATAAATATCTATATATCAATTATTTAAATTTAAATTTTATCATTATTATTCATTGTTTCATATGGAAACTATGAGATTTATCATTAAAAATAATCCCCAAATTTTAATCCTGTATACCACTTTTAAGAAATTCTTAGTTTTTTAGTATTAAATTTGTAATATCAGTTCATCATAAATAATAATATGGATTTACAGCAACAATTTTTACGAAAATCTGAAGAAGCAAAAGATCTTTTTCTGCCACATCTTTCTGCCGATCCCGTAGTATTCGGTTTCGATAAAAATGAGTTGAAAGTTCTGCTGCTTCAGATGACCTACCGTAAGCAATGGCTCCTGCCTGGTGGTTATGTAAAAAAAGAAGAAGATCTGGATGATGCAGCAAAAAGAGTTCTCAAAGACAGGGCCGGAATATCGGATGTCTATCTTGAAGAATTTGCAGTTTTCGGCAAGAATAAAAGAAGTGAATTTTACTTTGAAGATTTTGACGATTCCCTGTGGCACAAGCAACGTTTTGTATCTATCGGATATTATGCTCTCTATAATCCGGATAATGCTCATCTTGTGGTCGACGAATTCAGTGATAAATGCGAATGGATTTATCTAAGCCAGCTTCCGGAAATTGAACTGGCGATGGATCACCGCGAAATTATAGAAAAAGCCTTACTTGCTCTAAGAGAAAGGATTTCTTACAAACCCATCGGTTATAATCTTCTACCGGAGAAATTTACCCTTTCAGAGTTACAGAAACTTTATGAAACTATTCTGGGAAAAGAACTCAACCGTGGAAATTTCTACCGGAAAATCAAAAACCTGGGAATCCTCAAAAAGTTAGACGAACAGCGCCGTGGCGGTGCGCACAAGTCGCCCGACCTGTATTCTTTCGATGAAGAAAACTATAAAAAAGCATTAGAAAACGGATTGAATAACTGGTAAATTATTTTCAGAAACAATAGGATGTAGAATACAGAATAATGTTTCTGATCAGTCACGAAAATATACATTTTAAAAAAGTCATATTTTAAAACTCAGAGCCCATTTAAATTTTAGCAGGGAATTATTACAAATACAGTTATCGATCTATTTTGTTGACAAGACTCAACAGGTTACGTCTGAAATTATTTTGATTAAAAGATTGACGCAAAGTTTATGAAGAATTCTACTTTATCTAAGTGGGCAAAGTGATTCGATTTCGTCGCTGATAAAGCTATATGATTCTATAGGCTTAGAAGAATTAACTTCGCTTATTTACTCATTTATTTCGTAATTACACATGATGAAGCTAAAAGATTGATAGAAAAACACGTCATCAGTACATGATCTTTTTAGTGAAAAGTATCCTTAAAGAATTTGATTTAGATAAAAATTTAAATACTGAACAAAAAATAAAATTTATAAATTTAAACAGTCTCTTAAGTTTCTGTTCAGCTATTCATCAAGTTGCTTCTGAAACTCCTCAAGGTATTTTGCTAAATGAATTCCGTCGGCGAGACCATGATGCGCCTCTATAGAAAGCGGCAGGTATTTTTTACCGTCTCTGACATTAAACCTCCCGAATGCTATTTTCGGAATGCATTCTTTAGGATCAAAATTGGTCGGATGAAGCAGAGCACTGAACGAATTCCAGGGGATCGCAGTGTGCCGGATGTGATTGATCGGTAAGACGTCATTGCTGATTCCCAAACCAACTGAATTCTGTACTGTTTTGATCTGATCCTGTAAACCTGCATTAAAGATTTCAAAATCTTCAGAATAATGGAAAAAAGAAAAACCGAAAGTTCCGTCAGCTCTTCCAATGGTGCTTCCAACATGTACTTCATCATAGAGGATCACCTCATCTCCCACTATTCTGAGTTTAAGTTCGTCTACAGAATTGATGGCAACCATTGACCGGTAAAGGTAATAGGCAAAGAATGAACAGCCTTTTTCCTTTGCCGTTTTATACGCTTTTGTACAGTCTACTTCAGTGGTCAGACCAAAATAGGGACTTGCCATTTTAGAGAAAAATTCAAAGTGTTCCTTTCTGTTCCAGCTGTCAAGGTCAATAATCTTCATTTTATAAATGGTTTATACGAATGATCACGAAATTTTTTTACTACATCCCCACTAAAAACAGTTTGGAAATATCCTGTAATTCATAAGAACAGATTACGCTTCCAGTGCTTTTAAAGATGAAATTTCATTACATTTTAAAATTGAAATAATCAGTTTAAGAAAGCATTGACTTCTGATTTTTTCTCAGCGATATCAAATTCCCGCTCCCACTCTTCAAGAAGATTCAGAATAGGAAGCAGTGCCAGCCCTTTCTCGGTGAGGGTATATTCTACTCTAGGGGGAAGCTCTTTAAATTCCTGTCTGGTGACTAAAATATCTTCTTCCATTTCTCTTAGCTGGTCTGTGAGAACCTTTCTGGAAATGACCGAAATACGCGCTGCAATCTCACCGAATCTCAAAGTACGGTCTTTGATCACCAATACAATGATCGGCTTCCATTTGCTTCCTAAGGCCGACATTGCCTTACCCAGCGGGCAGCTGCAATGTTTAATTTTTTGTTGTCTCAATGTTGGTTACATTTGGGTTACTACTGTCAGTTACTCTAAGGTAACCAGTATTTTCAACTTCATTATACAAAAATAAACTATTATTAGTTACTTTGCGTAACAATTAAAAATTGAAGCACTAAAATTAAATAAAAAAATGAACATAGACTCATTATTTACACCGTTTACTTACAAAAACCTTACGCTGAAAAACAGATTGGTGATGGCACCGATGACCAGAGCCCAGTCTGACAACGGTGTTCCTACGAAAGAAATTGAGGATTACTATGCAAGAAGGGCTGCATCAGAGGTAGGATTAATTCTGTCTGAAGGAACAGTGATCAATCGTCCTGCATCAAAAAACATTCAGAATATTCCTGATTTTTATGGAACTGAAGCTTTGCAGGGCTGGAAAAACGTGATTGATGCTGTACATCATAACGGAGGAAAAATGGGACCTCAGATCTGGCACGTCGGGGATACGAGAAGTTCTGAAGATTATCCTGAAATACCAATGGAAAAGGCCTCAACGATGACTTTAGAAGATATTCAGGATACCATTGCACAGTTTGCTACATCTGCTAAATCTGCTAAAGATCTCGGGTTTGACTGTCTTGAAATTCATGGAGCACACGGATATCTGATCGATCAGTTTTTCTGGGAGGTTACCAATACCAGAACTGATGAGTACGGAGGAAAAAACATTAAGGAAAGAAGCCGTTTTGCAGTAAATGTTGTCAAAGCGATCAGAGCTGCCGTAGGTGAAAATTTTACAATCATCATCCGACTTTCTCAGTGGAAACAGCAGGATTATAAAAGCAGGCTGGCAACGACACCATCCGAAATGGAAGACTGGCTTTTACCTATGAAAGACGCCGGTGTTGATATTTTTCACTGTTCACAACGTCGTTTCTGGGAACCTGAATTCGAAGGTTCTGATTTAAATTTTGCAGGTTGGGCAAAAAAAATCACCGGACAGCCAACCATTACTGTTGGATCTGTCGGTCTTAAAGGAGATTTTATGGGCGCATTTGCCGGTGAAGGAAGCGAAAAAACCGATCTGTCTGAACTGATGAGAAGATTTGAGCGTCAGGATTTTGACCTGGTAGCGGTAGGAAGAGCATTGTTGACTGATCATCAATGGGTGCAGAAGATCAAAGAAGGGAGAACGGAAGAAATTTCAGATTTTTCAGCTGAAAGTCTTGGCGTTTTGTATTAGTTTTTTCCGGGAATACAAAGTTATTAAATAACAGATCGTATTAAATTAGATTTTGATAGTTAGAGTAAGCAGCTTCATTTTGAAGCTGCTTTTTTATGCTCTGCTTAAAAGTTTAAAATCGGAAGGATTTATTTTGTTCAAATTTTTAAAATAGTTTGTAAGATGGCTTTCATCCGTAAAACCAAACTCAAAGGCAATCTGCTTCATCGTCATCTGTCCGGACTGAATTCTTCTTTCAATAAGCTTCAGTTTGTAATCAGTGATATAATGCTGATAAGAAACTTCAAAGTTTCTTTTGAAATAAGCTCCGAAATAGGTTTTTGAAATATTGAAATGTTCGGATATATTTTTAATTCTGATTAATTCAGGAGTATAAATATTCTGATGGATATAGGAAATAAGGTCATCCTTCCGTGGAATTTTTCGGTCAATTCCCGTATTCATCTTCAGAGATGCTTCCCGGATTAGCCCGAATAGGGAAAGTACCTGAAACAATACAACCGGTGAATCTGAAATTTTATAAAAATCATGGTATTGAAATATATTTTCCACTGTTTTTCTGAGGATGGTTTTACAGGGTTCGTCAAAAATCAGCTTATCTTCTTTAAGCAGGTGATTCCGCATGATATCAATCGGTGAAGCCACCGTCAGCTGATCCGGTGATACATGTTTGTTTTCCCTGAAATAAGTGTCATTGAATTTGATAAACCAAAACGTGGTCAATTTTTTGATGTCAAAAAAGTGCTCATCATCAGGAGAAATCAGATACAGATCTCCGGTTTTGTAGGGAATAACAATCTGATTGATGTGATGATTCCCAAGTCCTTTTGATATATAGACCAATTCGTAATACGTATGGCTGTGTCTCGGAAAAGGATAGACGGCAGTTTCAAAAGTATCAAGTTCAAGAGGTTCAAACTGTTTTCGCTTCATCTTCTAAATGTACAATTTGTTAAACGATTTCTGCAAGTGAAAACTTGTTTTTATTGGCAAACTTTGTAGGAATATTGATGAATTACAGATGGTCTTCTGTAAAATAAAAATAACACGCTTCAAACATTACATAAAATAACACCATGAACATCATTCAAAAAATTTCAGGACTTTTACTCACTGCAGTGGTTCTTATCTCATGCGGTAATGATAAAAAAGGAAACTCTACAGGAAAATCCGGGACACTTCTTTTTGAAAATGTTACGCTCATTGACGGAAACGGCGGAGATCCTGTTCAAAATACCAGAATTCTGGTAAAAGACGGAAAAATCGCTGCGATTGGAAGTGAGGTCTCAGATGATAATGCAGAAAAGGTTGACCTGACAGGAAAAACAGTAATGCCTGCTTTAATATCTGCCCATTCGCATGTCGGCACTCTAAAAGGAACCACTACAAAACCGGAAAATTATACCGAAGAAAATATTCTGTCTCAGCTTAAAAAATATCAGGACTACGGTGTTCTCAATGTCATGTCAATGGGTACTGACCGTCCTCTGCTTTTTGCAGGTAGTTTACGGGAAAAATCGGTAAAAGGTGAAATTGACGGGGCAAGAATACATTCTGCAGGTTACGGTTTCGGTGTTACAGATGGTGCTCCCCCACTCGATTTTGCGATGGATAAAGTCTTCAGGCCAAAATCTGTCAAAGAAATTCCTGCGCAGATGGACAGCCTTAAAAAGATCAATGCAGAACTGGTTAAAATCTGGGTTGATGACTTTAACGGAAAATTCAAAGTAAAAATACGTCCGGAAATCTATAAGGCGATAATCAGTGAGGCTCATAAAAGAGGTCTCCGGGTTGCAGCCCACGTTTATTATCTTTCAGATTTAAAACAGCTCATTGCTGACGGGATTGACATTATCGGTCACAGTGTACGGAGTGAAGTAATAGACAATGCTGCCCTGGCTCAGATGAAAGCTAAAAACGTTACCTATATTCCTACCCTTTCTTTAGATGAATATGCTTATGTGTATGCAAAAAAACCGGAATGGATCCGTAATGCATTCTTTACAAAATCTCTGGAGCCGGGAGTGTATGAGATGATCACTTCTGAAAAATATCAGAACGAAATTAAAAACTCTCCGAATTATGCTTTGAATATGAAAGCCTTCGAAACAGCTAAACAGAATCTTAAAAAAGTAATCGGATACGGAATTCCTGTGGCCATGGGCACCGACAGCGGAGCAATGCCTATCCGCGCGCAGGGATTTTCTGAACATCTGGAACTGCAGCTCATGACAGAATCCGGATTGACCCCTTTACAGGCCATTACAGTGGCCACCAAAAACTCAGCGGAAGCTTTAAAAATTGACAGGGATTTCGGAACGCTTGAGGTCGGTAAGACAGCAGATTTTATTGTATTGGATGCCAATCCTGCCAATAATATCAGGAATACCCGGAAAATATTTTCAGTGTATAAAGCAGGAAAAGAAGTGAGTAAAGGTCCCTTGAAAAAACAATAATGATGATCATGAATAAATTAATCGTAAGCGTATTCCTTTCAGGATTTACACTCTTTGCCAATGCCCAGTCCAATTACGAAATTGTCACAAAAATTTCACCTCCCGATCCTGATCCTTCAGGAATTGCCGTAAGCTCAAAAGACCGGGTATTTTTAGGATTTCCGCGTCACTCAGATGATCATAAGAAATTTGCATTAGCAGAACTGGTTAACGGTCAGTTGATTCCTTTTCCGAATAGAGAATATGTTTATCCAGGCAACAGTGATTATAAAAACCGGCTTATTTCCCCACACGGAATGTATATCGATAAAAATGACATACTCTGGGTTTTGGATGATGGAAAGCGTTCTGGAATCAAAGAAATCCCTCCAGGGGCAGCCAAAGTTGTAGCAATAGACATTACTTCAGGAAAGATCCTTCATACAGTAGTAATTCCTAAAACGGTACTGTCTGATGACTCCCATTACAATGACCTTCGTGTTGATCTTTCGCACGGTAAACAGGGAACTGTATATATTGCCAATTCGGGATTCGGAGAACGCTTTTCTCTTATCGTTCTGGATGTGTCAAACGGAAAAGCAAAGGAAGTATTGCTGAATCACTATTCAACTTCTCCTGAACCGGGTTTTATGGGATTTTTGGAAGGACTGCCTTTGACTTATGATTTTAAAGATCAAAAATTTCCGGTTGGCGGCGCTGACGGAATTGCAATAAGCCCGGATCAAAAAACACTGTATTGGACTGCAATAACAGGAAGAAAACTGTACAGCATACCAACTGATCTGTTAAGCCGGTTTGAATCTACAGAAAAACAAATTGAAGATGGAGTGAAATTTGAAGGAGAAAGACCGGCATGTGATGGACTGGCAGAAGATGAAAAAGGGAATATTTATTTCGGAGCTTTTGAACAGCAGTCAATCATCAGAAGAAATGCTGACGGGAAATATTCCCTGCTGTCTCATGATAAGGAAAACTATGTGTGGCCGGATGGTTTGGCCTACAGAAACGGCTACCTTTATGCAACTCTGGGACAGTGGAACAGGCTGCCGGGCTTTAACGGCGGGAAAGACCTGAGAAAACCACCTTACTTAGTCGTAAAAATGAAAACAAACAATTAATACATAAAAAATGCAATACAGAAAATTAGGAAACAGCGATTTGGAAATATCAGCAATCACTTTCGGAGCATGGGCGGCCGGTGGATGGATGTGGGGAAGTACAGACCGAAATGAGGCTATCGATGCCATAAGGGCATCTTACGATATGGGAGTCACATCAGTCGATACCGCACCTGTTTACGGACAGGGCGTCAGTGAAGAAATTGTAGGTGAAGCGCTCAAAGGATTTTCAAGAGATAAAGTTCAGATTCTGACTAAATTCGGGATGCGATGGGATTTGGCTAAAGGTGATTTCGGATTTAACAGCTTCAAAAACAATGGCGAAGCTATTGATATTTATAAATATGCAGGGAAAGAAAGCATCATCCATGAATGTGAAGAAAGTTTAAAAAGACTGGGAACAGATTACATTGATCTGTACCAGATCCACTGGCCGGATTCAACAACTCCGATTGATGAGACTTTTGAAGCCGTTTCAAGATTAATTGAGCAAGGTAAAGTTCGTTTTGCGGGAGTCTGTAATTATGATGCAGCACAGATGGCAGAGGCTGGAGAAACGCTCAATTTAGTTTCCAATCAGATTCCTTTCAGTATGGTTAACAGGGAAATTGAAAAAGAAACTGTGCCCTATTGTATAGAAAATAATAAATCTATTCTGGCATACAGTCCGTTAGAAAGAGGATTACTGACGGGAAAAATTACTCCGGGTTACCAATTTAAAGAGGGTGATCACAGAGCAGGGCATGCTCATTTTCAACCTGATTTTATTGGAAAAACCAATCAATTGCTAGACAAAATAAAACCAATTGCAGACAGGCATGGGGCATCGTTGGGACAGTTGGTTTTGCGCTGGACGATTGAAAGACCAGGAATCACCATTGCTTTGGCAGGAGCAAGAAATGCTGAACAGGCTGTGCAGAATGCAGAATCGATCAATATTAATTTATCTGAAGAAGAAATAAAAACAATTGATAATCTGGTTAATGCTTTTTAGTTGATTAAATCCAGATCATTTTTATCACCGAACATCTATTTAAATTACATAGATTATTAAACGCAAAGCAAAACAAAGAATTTATAAGCTTTCCGAATATTTAAGGTAAACAAAGGCGTTCTACTAAAAAACAAAATACAATTGTATTACTCCAATAAGCGAAGCGGCTTTGTTTATCCTTAAAAAATTACAGAGAGAAATTAAAAAAACTTTGTTTACCCTTGCGATAAAATAAAATATCATCAGGACAAAATATTTAAGAATAGATTAAACGTAAAGCAAAACAAAGAATTTATAAACTTTCCGGAAATTTAAGGTAAACAAAGGCGTCTCTTGCGGTCAGATATTATTAAAACAACTGAGTATGTAAGAGTTAATAAAAAATCACCAAATCAGGCAACACACAAAATAGTAAAATGGAAAGAAGGACATTTTTAAAAAACAGCGGACTGGCAGCTGCAGGATTAATGGCATCATCTGCCGTCCCTGCTTTTGCATCACAATTATTAAAAGAAAATATCATGGAACAATTTGAAAATTCAACACAGCATAAAAGATTCAGACCGAAAAACAAATCAGGTTTCGGAGGGGTCGCTTTAGGAAACGGTTTTAATATCAATCCCGATATCGAATGCTTACAGTCTATAGAGGCAGCATGGAATGCAGGGGTTCGTTATTTTGATACTTCGCCATGGTATGGTCTGGGAATCAGTGAACACAGAATGGGGATGTTCTTAAAAGATAAAAAACGTGATGAATTTACACTGTCTACAAAAATGGGGAGAATTCTGAAACCTCATGATGACTTTAAATTGGACGGTTTGTGGAAGGGTAAACTCAATTTTTCTTATGAATATAATTACTCTGCTGCCGGAGCAAGAAAAAGTGTGGAGGACAGTCTGCAGAGGCTGGGGGTTGCATCATTAGACATTGTTTTTATTCATGATCTCTCTCCTGACAATAAAGATATGAAGGAAGACTGGGTAAAATATTTTGATATTGCAGCAAAAGGAGCAATGCCCGAACTGATCAAAATGCGTGAAGAAGGTTTAATAAAAGGCTGGGGATTTGGGGTAAATACCATTGAACCCATTCTGAAGGCTATTGAAGTTTCAGATCCTGATATTTTTCTTTCGGCATGTCAGTATTCACTGATGGATCATAAGGATGATCTTAATAAAGTATTTCCCAAAGCAGTTGAAAAAGACATTTCTATTGTGGTCGGAGCACCACTCTGTGCAGGCTTTCTGTCAGGAAAAGACAGATACCTGTATAATGGAGACTTCCCCTCAGGAGTCAGGGAAAAACTTGCTTCCTTACAGCGTGTTGCGAATAATCATAAAGTAGATCTCCGGACAGCAGCACTTCAGTTTGCAGCGGCACCTAATGTAGTATCAGGAGTAATTCCCGGGGCTCATACCGTGAAGCAGTCTCAGGAAAATGCAGAATCATTCAAGACGAAAATTCCTGCTGGGTTCTGGGCTGAACTTAAAAAAGAAAAATTAATTGAACAGAACGCTCCGGTTCCAAAAGGATAAATAATGAAAAAGAGAAATAACAAATACCAGATCGATCTGAAGGAATTATCTTTAAAAGACGGCTCGGAAGGAGATAAAGGCCTGTCATTTGATTTTGAAAATCATGATGACCTTTTTGAAATTTTTGATTTGATCAAAGCTAAGAATCTTTTTGAAGATGAGAAAACGGCACTTGAGTTTTCACTGGGTCTGAAATTATTTACAGAAGTCCTGATTACGCAGAAAAGTCATCCTTTATTTGAAGAATTAAGACCTGCTATTTCAGAATTTATGAAAAAACTGAAAAGTCAGAACTCCCGATAATGCGTTAGTTATAAAGGTTTTAAACACTTAATACGACAGGTAAAATGGATTTACAGTTAAGAAATAAAACGGCATTGGTGACCGGTTCTACAGAAGGAATCGGTTTCGCCGTAGCCAAAGGTTTACTGAAAGAAGGAACAAAGGTCTATGTTAACGGCAGGCAGCAGGAGAAAATAGATAAAGCTGTTGCTGAATTAAAAAGTGAAATTCCTGACGCAGATGTACAGGGAATTGTTGCAGATTTTTCTAAAGTTGAAGAAGTCAACAGCCTGATCAGTCAGCTTCCGGAAGTTGATATCTTAGTGAACAATGTCGGAATCTATGGAGATCAGCCTTTTGACATAACGGAAGATGAGACACGGTTTCATGACTTTGAGGTTAATGTGATGAGCGGAGTGCGTCTTTCGCGCCACTACGCACCTCTTATGAAAAAGAAAAACTGGGGACGAATTATTTTTCTTTCCAGCGAATCTGCTGTCAATATTCCTGATGATATGATTCTTTATGGTGTGACCAAAACAGCTTATCTGGCATTAAGCCGGGGGCTTGCAAAACATTTGAAAGGAACAGAGGTTACCGTCAATGCAATCTTGCCCGGCCCGACCTGGTCAGCGGGAAACCGTAGGAGTATGCAGAAAATCGCAGATGAAAAGCAGATCACTCTCGAAGAAGCCGGAAATGAATTCGTTAAAGAAAAAAGACCTTCTTCAATTGTAGGAAAGTTTGTAGAAGCAGAGGAAGTTGCAAATCTCGTGGTATATACAGCAAGTCCGTTATCCTCAGCAACGACCGGTGCAGCGTTGAGAGTTGACGGCGGGGTTATTGATTCTGCATTTTAATCTTTAATTATAAAAAATTTAATAATGAACGAAAAATTAGGATTTATAGGTTTGGGAAACATGGGACATCCGATGGCGAAAAACCTTGAGAAAGCAGGATTCCCGTTATCCGTATACAACAGAAGTGCTGAAAAAGCAGAGAATTTTTCAGAAAGATCAAAAGTTTCCGAAAGTGTGAAAGATCTGGTTTCGGAAAGTGACATTATTTTCACGATGCTGACCAATGATGAAGCGGTGAATGATATCTACAGACAAATTTTAGATTTAGATATCTCAGGAAAGCTTTTTATCGATATGAGTACCGTTTCCCCGGAAGCCAGTGGAAAAATAGGTGATGCCTTAAAAATAAAAGAAGCATCGTTCATTGATGCACCGGTAGCCGGCAGTACAAAACCTGCTGCTGAGGGAACGCTAATCATTATGGCCGGTGGAGAAGAAAAAGATTTACAGAGAGCTGCCCCTTATTTGGAAAAACTGGGAAAACAGATCAGACATTTAGGAAAAAACGGAAAAGGTCTGGCAGCAAAACTGTCAGTTAATTACTTCCTTTCAGCATTATACCAGGGATTGGCAGAAACAATTCTGTTTTCTGATCATCTGGGAATTGACCGGAAAGATATGCTGGAAATTATCAATGAAAGTGCCAGCGGAAGCGGTGCTACAAAAGTAAAAACACCACTTTTGACAGAAAATAAGTTTTCTCCTGCATTTTCTCTGGATCTGATGTTAAAAGATATATTGCTGGCAAAAAATGCAGGTGCTGATTTTCCGTTGGCCCATACGCTCATTGAAACATATCAGTCCGCTCAGGATCAGGGTTTCGGAAAAGATGACGTGATTGGAATTATTAATTATCTGAAAAAGGACAGAAGCTGATTTAAGTATTTTGAATACCTGACAAACAAACTTACAGAACCTATTCCCCCACTTTCAATAAAAATTTAAACGATGAAAGATTTCAAAACTGTATTTTTCTTTTTGAGACTTCCTGTCGCTGTTTCTTTGGCAGGACACGGATTGGTACGATTGCCAAAATTACAGGCATTCACAGAAGGAATGGTTAAATCCATGGAAAAATCGGCAATTCCTGAAGTGCTGATCATCCCTTTCGGCTATCTGCTGCCCTTTTTGGAAGCACTCGTCGGAATAGCCCTCCTGATCGGTTTCAAACCGAAATTAACTATTTATGCATCAATTTCTTTGATGAGTATGCTGATCTTGGGAAGCAGTTCGGTTGAAAACTGGTCAGCCATTGAAGCACAGCTGATCCATTCACTCTGCCTTTCTGCGCTCTTATGGTTTTATTTAAAATACAGTTCTGAAGATCATCAACCGGTAAAATAATAAAGTATGAATGAACGAATTTTAGAAGGCGAACTCTGGACCGCCAAAAAAATTGAAAATAATTTTATTGTCAGTATAAAAGATAAATCCAGTATTGTACAGGCTCTGACAGATTTTGTCCTGAATCAGAATATCAAATCCGGTCAGGTGACAGGGATCGGAGCTGTAAGTGAGGCTACACTGAGGTTTTTTAATTTTTCCACTAAAAAGTATACCGATAAAAAATTTGACGAACAGATGGAGGTTACCAATCTGTCAGGTAATGTATCTGTAACAAAAGACAAGCCTCTTCTTCACCTGCATATCACTTTAGGGAGGGAAGATTATTCAGCGGTTGCAGGGCATTTAAAAGATGCAAAGATTCGGGGTGCCGGAGAATTTTTCTTTTATCCGATGGCAGCAGTGGTATATAAAACAGCTGATGAGGAAACAGGAATTAATCTCTATGATTTTGAAAAGTCTTTAGAGAAACATTAATTTTGATTTACAATTTTTCTGCATGTTTGACGTCCTTATTTCACATATTCAAAACAAAGTACATCTCCACAAAGAAGAACAGGATCAGCTGCAACCCTTTTTTTCGTTCAGGAAGCTGAAGAAAAAACAATATCTTTTGCATGAAGGAGAGGTCTGTACGCATCTCTCGTTTGTAAGCAAAGGTTTGCTGAAATCTTATTTTGTGGACGAAAAAGGCAGTGAACATATCAACATGTTCGCTTTCGAAGGCTGGTGGATCTCAGATTTTAAGAGTTTTATCAGTCAGGAAAATGCAGTATTGAATATAAATGCCGTTGAAGAAACAGAACTGCTGATGATCACTCTGGAGGATTATAATACGCTGATGCTTAAGATACCGGCCATGGACCGTTATTTCAGGATTTTATACCAAAACAGTCTTGCCACAAAGGATTATCGCCTGATTGCCTCAAACAGTTATACGGCAGAAGAAAAATACCTTCAGCTGTCTGAGAAAAATCCCGAAATGATCAAAAGGATCCCCCATAACCTTATTGCGTCTTTTTTGGGACTGGCTCCTGAAACCGTCAGCAGAATTCGCAAAAAAAATTTACTGAAACCCTAAACCTAAACTCTAACCAAACACCATCATCTATCCATCTATCCATCTATTATCAACCATCAATTATCAATCATCAATTATCAATCATCAAATCTCACCCAAAACTCATGACCCAGATCAAGTGCTTTTGATTAAAACCGCCATAGCTTTGTATTAGAAAATTTACAAAATGGAAAATACTAAAAATATTGCACTGGTCGTAGGCGCTACAGGAATCACAGGAAGCAATCTCGCAAACGAGCTTGTTGCTCAGGGATGGACAACTTATGGGATCTCCAGAAATACAGACCGTACTGTCAAAGGTTTGATCCCTGTAAAAGCTGATCTTTTGGATGTCGAAAGTCTGGGAGCTGCATTGGAAAGCATCTTCCCCACTCACGTATTTTTTACAACGTGGATGCGGAATGATACTGAAGAGGAAAACATCCGTGTGAACAGTGCGTTGGTGAGGAACCTGTTAAAGGTCTTGTCTCCAAAAAAGTCGGTCAGACATGTCGCTTTGGTAACAGGGCTGAAGCATTATCTGGGGCCGTTTGAAGCCTATGCTAAAGAAGGGGTCTTACCCGAAACACCGTTAAGAGAAGAACAGTCCAGGTTACCCATTCCCAATTTCTATTATGATCAGGAAGATGAAGTTTATGCCGCTTCCGAGAGAGACGGATTTACTTGGAGTATTCACAGGCCTCATACGGTCATCGGTTATGCGGTAGGAAATGCAATGAATATGGGAACCACATTGGCCGTTTATGCAAGTATCTGTAAAGAAAAGGGAAGAAAATTGATCTGGCCCGGATCAGCTGCTCAGTGGAATGGTATTTCTGACGTTACGGATGCGCGGATTTTAGCCAGGCAACTGATTTGGGCTTCGACCAGTAAATCTGCTGAAAATAAAGCGTTTAATATTACCAATGGAGATATCTTCCGTTGGAAATGGCTTTGGGGAAGATTGGCAGATTATTTTGGAGTAGAAGCTGTAGGCTTTGAAAATGAAATTCATCCTCTCGAAAAAGAAATGGAAGATGATCAGGCTGTCTGGAAAGATATGGTAAGGAAATACGATCTTAAAGAAGGTAATCTGGAACGGGTATCTTCAGCATGGCATACCGACCTGGATCTGGGCAGGCCGATTGAAGTCATGACTGATATGGCTAACAGCAGAAAATCAGGATTTACTGAATATCAGAATACAGAAGAATCTTTTTTGGATTTATTTAAAACACTAAAGGAAGAAAAAATCATTCCTTAAACTTTTATAGAATAGAGCTGTTTCAGAACAGCTCTATTTATTTAGTATAGTTCTGGTGATTTTTTTCAAATGTATATAATACTGATTTGAAATCTGTTGGGAGCAGATAAGCCCTAAGAAATCCAAACGACTTACTGTAAATTTGATTATAGCTGTTTTTTTTAAGATCATTTACTGTCGGAGGTCAATTTACTTTTCAGGTCAATGATGATTTTTTATTAATTTAATCAAAAGCAGAAAAGATTGATAATTTAAAACTGCTACTTAAGATATTTCTGTTTCAAAACCGCAACTTCTCTTGGTCCTATTCCCATTTCCACCTGGAAAAAATTTTCTGTGCTGCCGTATTTTTTATTGATGACTCCAAAGAAATTTCTGATCAATTCTGGTCGCAGTTCCATTTGCTGTTTGATTTCAGTTTCTGTCATTCCTGCCATTTTTGATAAACCGGAATACATTCCGTTCATCGTTGGGTTTTTAGCCAGGTAAAAGTTTGAAGCTACATAATCGCTCTCAATAATTTCTTGGGGAACTCCAAGAATTTTCAGAAATAAAGCAGAAGCCATTCCTGTTCTGTCTCTTCCTCCTGTACAATGAAATAAAAGTGCTTCATCGGGCTTTAAAGTTAATAGCTGAACGAATAATGATCTGTATCTTTCTCCGAAGTAAGGTAATCCGCCGTCACCATACATATCATACAGAAAGTTTTTGTTTTTAAACATTTTTGCCATATCCTGTACTGTCGGAAGATTATTGCTTCCTGCAGGACATAAAATATAATTTGTATCCTGAGGTAAACGATCCTGCGCTTTTTTTGCTTCTTCAACCCCTCTGAAATCTATGACGGTAGCTATTTTTTTTTCCTTAAAAGTTTGTAAATCTCTATCCGTCAGTTTATCGATTGCATCACTTCTGAAAACTTTTCCCAGAACAACTTCTTTCCCATCTTTAGTTCTGTAACCTCCCGTATCTCTGAAATTATAAGCTCCTTCCATTTTTACGACGCGTTTCAGGCTGTCTGCAATCTGTGCATTTGCGGTTACTCCGAAAGCAATAACTGTCATTGTCAATACTGTTTTTTTCATATATAAATTTTAAAATATTTGCCAACGGATTCCTACTTGTCCTCTACTTCCGTACCATTCGTTAGAAGTAATTCTTTTCTTATTGTCACCCATATAAAGTCTTAAGCTTTCATCACTTACATTATTCAGCTCAATAAACATTTTAACTTTTGGAGTAATGTCGTAGCTTGCTGAGAAATCAATTGTAAAGTTTTTATCTGACCAGATATAATAATCAGGTCCGAGTTTTTGATTAATTGTTTCGACAGATTTCCCTCGGTAGTTTCCGGCAATTCGAACCATTACTTTATTACTTTCGTAATATAAAATGGCATTGAACAAATTTTTAGATTGATTTGGCAGAGAAGTCTTATCAAAAATAGTGGGAGTTCTCGGAACCTCAACCTCAGAATTGATATAGGTATAATTGAATTCTATTCCGAAGCCATTCCAGAAGCCCGGTAGAAAATCAAGGCGTTTATTAATTCCCGCTTCAAATCCTGCTAATTTTGAATCCTGAAGGTTTTTTGACTGAGTCACCGTATAATTGGTTCCGTCAATATTCATCACAGAAGTGTCTGAGAAAACGATGTCAGAGATTTTTTTATAAAATACACCTCCTGAAAGAATTCCGATATTATTGAAATAATATTCTCCCATCAAATCAAGGTTTTGGCTGAAGGTTGGCTTCAGATCAGGATTTCCTCTCGTAATAACAAAGGAAGAATTGTCAATGCTTGATCCTGGCGACATATCACCAAAGTTGGGTCTGATAAACGATTTTGTATAAGCAAATCTTACATTGGCTTTTGGTGAAAAATTGTAACGCAGATGAAGCATTGGTAAAAAAGCATCGTAATTACTTTCCACCACAGATGGACTTAAGGTGGAAACAGTTCCTTGTCTGGTTAGTTTTGAACCGTTTAATGTTAATCTTGTAGATTCATTTCTGAAACCTCCGATAATTTTAAATTTTTCCGATGCTTTGATTTCTGCCATTGCATAGGTTGCAAAAACCGATTCTTCGCCTGTATAAAGACTTGTGTTTCTGGCAGGATCATTTAATTCATTAAAACCATTCTGCTGTAAAGTCTGTGGCGAAAATAAATTAAAAAGCTGATCTTTTGTCGGAGGATTCATAACATACTGATCATAATTTCCGTTCATATTTCCTAAAAAAGCAATTCCTCTTGGCGGTTCTGAAGTTGCCAGCTGAGCAAGCGTAAGAGAATTACCGGCTGAAGGAAGATAAACTGCATTGTAACCAAATGTACTTGTACGATCTTTTTCACGGTATTTTGCCCCGGCCTTTATGGTAATATTTGAATTGATGTCATACTTTAAATTTAACCGTCCGATCTTATCTCTTTCGTTATTGTCTAATTTTGAAATCACCAATTGAGAGAGAAGTAATTTATTGGCACTCATCACATCATTCGGATTTGCAATATCTGAACTGTAATCCATATATTCACCTCCAATTCCCGATGGAGAATCAAATCCCCAATAACGTTTTCCACCGGTAAGATTATTAAAACCTCCGTTTATTTTCTGTCGGAACGTTGCGATTGGAAGTCCTTTTGTATCATTTGTAGGAGGAGTATCTAAGAAATATTTTGCAGAATAATCACTCAACATCCAGTCTAAACTTAATTTTGAAGTAAGGCTGTGTTCTCCGCCTAGTTCCATTCCGTACAATTCTGTCTGGTAATGAGAATATCGGAAATTGTATTGATAACGGGTATTTGTATAATCTACATAGGTTTCATAAACCGGACGAATGTCGTCAAACTTATTAAACATTCCACGGAAATATACTTTATTGTTGGCGTTGAATTTATATTCCAAACCACCATTCAAACCGATTGTTTTCCTCGTTCCCATGTATCTCTTCATCATGACGGTATTGATTGATTTCTTTTCAATGTCATTGGCTGCATTGGTGTTATAAGTCACATCAAAAGAATCTGCTCCCCACTGTCTGTCCCAGATTGCTCCGGATAAAAGTACTCCCAATTTATTTTTAAAGAAACGATCTCCGTAAACTGCAGATGCATTATAAGTTCCGTCCTGTGAAAAAGTATTATAACCTCCGGCTCCGCTTACACTCAAGGTTTTCTTGGCTGGAGCTGTTCTTGTAATGAAATTGATACTTCCACCAATCGCATCACCGTCCATATCAGGAGTTACAGCTTTGGCAACCTGTACAAACTGAATCAATTCTGAAGGGACAACATCCAAAACGAAAGATCGGTTTCCTAAAACATTGGCACTCGGAAGTCGGTTTCCGTTAAATAAAGCCGAAGTCCACGCAAAGGGAGTTCCTCTTACAGTTGCCTGATCTGCTTCACCGTGATATCTTGCAACAGCTACGCCCTGAACTCTTTGTACAGCTTCTGCTGCATTCCTGTCCGGAAGTTTCCCGATGGCATCGGCTGCAATAACTTCCATGATCGCATTATTGTTTTTTTTTATCTCGTAAGCTTTTGCCTGTGTTAATGCATTTGATCTTGTAATAGTAACTTCCTGAATGTCTTTTAATGTACCTTTACTTGCAGGACTTTCAGGATCAATAGTAATGTAACCGATGTCATTGGTTCCTTCTTTTACCGTTATCAGAAAGTATTTTGTTTCATAACCGATGTATTCTATTTTAAGATTAACTTCACCCAATTTTGGAGATAATAAGTTAAAATCTCCGTCTAAAGATGATGAAGCTCTTGCATTTCCATCAACGATAGAAATGTTTGCACCGGGAAGAGCTCCGTTTGTTTTCCCTACAACAGTTCCTCTAATAGTCTGTGCATGAATGGTTCCAAAAGATGCCATCAGAAAAAATGCAGATACCTGAATGATTCGTGACCTCTGTTTTAAAAAACCAGTATAATTTTTCATTGATTTATTTTTTCTGCAAAATTGAACGGTTTACCATTTGCATTCGTCCTGAGAAAAAAATCATCAGTCAAAACGTATCACTCGTTGGATTGAGTCCTTTAAGTAATTGATTTACAAATAATTATTTTATTTTAACTATTTGTTATTTATTCATGAACCGAATATTAAATTGTTTTTGAAATGTTTAATAGATATATAACAGTATTCTCAGGGACAGAATAATGATTTTGTATTTACTTTGTACAAACCTAAAGGAGAAATGCAATATATTGTTTTAATTGGTGCTTTTCAGGCACTTGTTGCACTTTGGCTGCTGACCGTCAAACAAAAAAAAGCACTGTCCAATTATCTGTTTATTTTTCTGCTTTCTGCGATTGCTGTACATCTGACAATTAAGTTTATTATATTTAGATTTATACCGGATGAAAGTATCAGGCAGCAGATGAATACGTTTATTTCAGTGTGTTATGGACCTTTGATCTATTTGTACACGCTCACCAAGACTAAAACAGAATTTTCACTTTCTCGTAAATGGTTTATTTTTATACCTTTATTTATTTTAATGATCGCTTACTTCACAATTTCATGTGTATTTATTATTCTTAATAAAGTAGATCATCATCTCTTGAATATTTATAATAATTTCAGTCTTGCAATGATCTTTATCATTAATTTATACTATCCCCTGAAAAGCATACTGATAATTATAAAAAATAAAAGTTTAGTTGCAGATAAAAGTGAGTCTGACGTTATCATAAGAATTTCTGCATGTATTCTAATAATGGAATCTTTGGTGGTGATTTCCAAAATACTGCTTCAGTTATATCCGGAAAGTATTGAGATGTTCAATCTAATTTTACGAAGTGTTTCATACTTTATATTACTTTTCATCTGTCTTTTAATTATAAGAAAAAACTTTAGTTCCGCAGAACTTAGTCATAAAGTTAATGTTCAGTCTAACAACATAATTAATCAGGTTTCTGAAAAAAAGACACTGATTAATACGGTAGATTATGATCTTAAATTTAAAAATACTTGGCAAAAATTAGATCATTTTGTAAAAGCAGAAGAACTTTTTAGGGATTGTGATCTGACTTTGGATCAGCTGGCTTTAAAAACAGAAATTAATAAATATCAAGTCAGTGAAATGTTGAATAACTATAGAAATAAACCGTTTTATCGCTATATCAATGAGTATCGGATAGAATATTTTAAAAGTAGTGTCGAAATGGCAATAAAAAGAAACGAAAACATCAATTTTTTATCATTTGCCTACGAAGCAGGGTTTAAATCAAAATCGTCCTTTAATCGCTATTTTAAGGAAATTACAGGAAAAACACCTTCTGAATACCATAAAGATTTGTTGAGGAAAAATACACTGCAACTTTCAGTAGATCAAGTTTAAAATATCTTCAGTTTCCTGGCGAAATTGGTTAGGTTTTTGAATATTCAAAAACAATAACATAATCTCTCTTGAAACTAATCACATTTACAAATAAAGGAATATACTGTCCTAAGGGAAAATTTTACATTGACCCGTGGCGTCCTGTTGATTTTGCAGTGATCACCCATGGTCATGCAGATCATGCCCGGTGGGGAATGAAAAAGTACCTTTGCCATCATTTTACAAAACCTATTCTTCATCAGAGAATTTCTCCTGATATCGAATGCCAGACTTTACAGTATGGTGAAGTTCTGGATATCAACGGCGTCAAACTTTCTATGCATCCTGCAGGACATATTATCGGTTCTGCACAGATCCGTCTTGAATACAAAGGCTATGTCAGTGTTATATCCGGTGATTATAAAGTTCAGGATGACGGTTTAAGTACTCCTTTTGAATTGGTCAGGTGTAATGAATTTGTCACTGAAAGTACTTTTGGGCTTCCTATTTACAACTGGTTAGAAGTACCTGATCTCAATAAAAAGCTTCAGAATTGGGTCCTGAGAAATCAGGAAAACCAAAAAACATCTGTATTTATAGGCTATTCCCTTGGAAAGGCCCAAAGGATAATGAAGGCTGTTGAAGGCATGGGAAAAATCCATGTACACTACTCGATCGGGAAACTTAATAAAGCTTTTGAAGAAGTCGGAATTGTACTTCCTGAATATGAAGTGCCGGATTTCAGGGAGAGTATCAAACACGTTGCAGGCGACATCGTTATCGTTCCGCCCGCTTTGCTCGACAGCAATGTCATCAAAAAAATTCCGGATGCCGCCACAGCGATTTGCTCAGGCTGGATGCAGGTTCGCGGTGCCAGAAGATGGCGAAGTATGGACGCCGGCTTTCCAATGAGTGATCACGCAGACTGGAAGGGGCTGTTACAGGCCATTAAAGCTACTGAAGCCGAGATCGTACACGTAACGCATGGACAGACCGAAGTCTTTTCAAAATATCTGAATGAGCTGGGTATAAAATCGGATGTTGTAGAAACATTATACGGTGACGATGACGAGGAAGTCGTTGAAAAAGAAAGCGCATCAGAAAAAAACGACGACTAATCAGAATTAAACTACCTTTCATACTTCGGGAAGCTCCGTAGGAGCGACCTGTTAATAATAAAGGATGATAATACGTCCAACAAACAAAAAATAAGAAATGAAAAATTTCGCAGAACTCATCAACGGCCTGGAGAGCACGAATAAAACCAATGCTAAAATCGATGCCATCATCGATTATCTTGAGCGTGCCCCGGATGATGATAAACTGTGGTTTATTGCTTTATTTACCGGTAAAAGACCGAAGCGGAATGTCAATACCAATTATATGAAAGAATGGGCTCTTGAAATTACTCAACTCCCATTCTGGCTATTTCAGGAAAGCTATTCTTCGGTTGGAGATTTAGGGGAAACCATTTCTTTGATCCTTCCTCCGCCAGCCGAAAAAATTGAAAAAACGCTTTCAGAATGGATGAATGAGATCATCGCCCTTAAAAATAAAACTGAAGAAGAAAAGAAGGAGTTTGTTCTAAGCTCCTGGAACGGGTTGGATTATACAGAGCGCCTTATCTTTAATAAACTGCTGGGCGGAAGTTTCAGAATAGGGGTCTCTTCAAAAACGCTGATCAATTCACTTACCAAATTTTCAGGTCAGGAAGCCAGTACTTTAATGCATAGCCTGATGGGAAAATGGCAGCCCGATGAAGTGTCATTCCGGAAACTGATCTCTGCCGAAAATATCAATCCCGATAATTCCAAGCCTTATCCTTTCTGTCTTGCTTATCCTCTCGAAAAAGAACTGGAAGAACTGGGCAGTCCTGAAGATTGGCTCACAGAATATAAATGGGACGGAATCCGTGGACAGATCATCAGGAGAAATGATGAAGTCTTTATCTGGTCAAGAGGAGAAGAGCTCGTCACCGAACAATTCCCTGAAATTGCAGAAACGGTTAAATCGATGAAAGGGAACTTTGTCATTGATGGAGAAATACTTGCGGTAAAGGAAGGTAATGTTTTAAATTTTAATGAATTACAGAAGCGATTGAACCGTAAAACTTTAACTAAAAAAATGCTTTCTGAAATTCCGATCGAAGTCTTTGCTTACGATATCCTCGAACTTGAAGGAACAGATCTGAGAGAAAAACCCATGTCGGGCAGAAGAGCCATGTTAGAGGAATTATTGCTGAACCAGGCTCCGGAAAATATAAAAATTTCACAAGCTATTGATTTTACGGACTGGGTCCAGTTAGATTTGATCAGGGAAAATTCCCGTGAAATCAACAGTGAGGGTCTGATGCTTAAACAGAAAAATTCGCATTATCATTCCGGACGAAAAAAAGGAGATTGGTGGAAATGGAAAATCAGTCCGTTAACGATTGATGCCGTTTTAATTTATGCACAGAAAGGAAGCGGAAGAAGAAGTGCGTATTACACTGATTACAGTTTTGCCGTAAAAAGCGGAGATGCTTTGGTAACTATAGCCAAAGCTTATTCCGGACTTACTGATAAAGAGATCATGGAGGTCAGCAAATTTGTCAATAAAAATGCAATTGAAAAATTTGGTCCTGTCCGTACAGTAAAAGCTGAACTCGTTTTTGAAATTGCTTTCGAAGGAATTGGATTCAGCAACCGTCACAAAAGTGGTGTAGCATTGCGTTTTCCGAGAATCCTTCGATGGAGGAAAGATAAGACTGTAAATGACATTGATGATATTGAAGAAATAAAGAAATTGATACAGTAATTTTTAATATCATATGCGTAAAGATTCTTTTAATATTTTTAAATAAAGTCAGTCAGCAAAGAAGTTTGAACTCGTATAATATTTGATTTACATACCGATTAAATCATCTGAAAGAATGTCTTTACCAACAAAAATAGATACAGGGGAATGTCAAAAATAATCAGTATTCCTGGCGTTTAAATACTACAATTAACAAAATTTGAGCAATTACGAAAATACTGAAGGCTATAAAATCATTCAAAACTGGATGATGGAAAAAGGCAATTCTCCATTCAAATTTCAGGTGGATACCTGGAAAAAATTCGGTAGTGGATACAGCGGAATGGTGGTTGCTCCGACGGGGTTCGGTAAAACTTTTTCAGTATTTCTGGCCCTTATTTCAGATTTTCTTACCTATCCGGATAAATATAAAAAAGGGCTTAAAGTGATCTGGATCACCCCACTCCGCTCTCTGTCAAAAGATATTGCCAAAGCAATGCAGGAAGCGATTGACGAGATTGGGCTTGATTGGGCAGTTGGGGTAAGAAATGGAGATACTGATCCAAAGGTTCGTCAGCAGCAGGTTAAAAACATGCCTGAAATCCTGGTGGTTACTCCCGAGAGTCTGCACCTGCTTCTCGCTCAGAAAAATCATCAGCGCTTTTTTAACAGCATGCACTGCATAGCGGTAGATGAATGGCATGAACTGTTAGGATCAAAACGGGGGGTGATGATAGAACTGGGCATTTCCCAGCTCTTCCATTATGTGCCTAAGCTTAAAATCTGGGGAATTACGGCGACTATTGGAAATCTTGAGGAAGCTCAGGATGTTCTGATTCCCTATGACATAAAAAAAACAAAAATTACAGCTAAAGAACAGAAGAAGATTGATATCATCTCTGTGTTTCCTGACGAAGTGGAACTGCTGCCCTGGGCAGGACATCTGGGTCAGAAATTAGCAGATAAAGTGGTGCCGATAATTTTAGAATCTAAATCAACCATTGTCTTTACCAATACCCGGAGCCAAAGCGAAATGTGGTATCAGCTGTTGCTGAATGCCTATCCTGATTTTGCAGGACAGATTGCGATCCATCACAGTTCGATTGATGCCCATCTGAGGATCTGGATTGAAGAAAATTTAAGTTCAGGTAAATTAAAAGCAGTAGTTTCAACGTCATCTTTAGATTTAGGGATCGATTTTAAGCCTGTTGATACCGTGATCCAGATCGGATCAGCCAAAGGTGTAGCGAGATTTCTGCAGCGTGCAGGAAGAAGCGGGCACTCCCCTTTTGAGACGTCTAAAATATTTTGTGTCCCTACCCATTCTCTTGAACTGATTGAAGTAGCTGCTTTAAAGGAAGCGGTAAAACAGAAAGTGATTGAACCCCGTGAGCCGGTGGTTTTATGCTTTGATGTTCTGGTTCAGTTTTTAATGACGCTTGCGGTCGGTGATGGATTTCTGCCTGCTGAAGTGTATGAGAGAGTAAAAACAGTCTATACTTTTCAGGAAATCCGGGATGAGGAATGGAAAGGGATCATCGATTTTTTAACAATCGGCGGCAGTGCATTGAAAAATTACGAAGAATATCATAAGGTAGTGGTGATGGAAGATGGTCTTCACAAAGTAACTTCGAGAAAAATAGCCATGCTCCACAGAATGAATATGGGAGCAATTGTGAGTGATGCAATGCTGAAAGTCAAATTCATTTCCGGCGGATACATCGGTATGGTAGAGGAATATTTTATTTCAAGGCTGAAAAAAGAAGAAAAATTTATTCTTGCAGGTCGGGTTCTGGAAGTGGCAATGATCAAAGATATGACGGTTTTTGTACGGATGTCAAAAGGAAAAGCACAGGCACCGAGTTACCTGGGAGGAAGATTGCCCTTAAGTTCAAATCTCGGGCATTTTCTGAGAGAAAAATTATCAGGCGCACTAAATCCAAAAGCTTCAGAGAAAGAACTGAAATTTTTGCATCCATTATTAGCCAATCAGGAAAAGCGTTCACACATTCCGAGAGAGGATGAATTTCTGGTCGAAATGATTAAAAACCGTGAAGGATACCATCTTTTTATGTATCCTTTTGAAGGGCGTTTAGTACATGAAGTAATGGCAGCCCTGATTGCTTACAGAATTTCAAAACTGGCGCCGATCTCTTTTTCAATGGCAATGAATGATTATGGTTTTGAATTGTTCAGTGATAAAGAAATTCCGCTTAATGAAGATAATCTGGACAAAATACTGACAAGGGATAATCTGATGGTTGATGTCATTTCCAGTATTAATTCTGCTGAGATGGCAAGGAGAAAATTCAGGGATATCGCTGTTATATCAGGAATGGTCGTTCAGAATTTTCCCGGACAGCAGCGTTCGAACAAAGCATTGCAGAGTTCGGCAGGACTTATCTTTAAAGTGCTTGAAGATTACGATCCCAATCACTTCCTTGTCCGACAGGCCTACACCGAAGTTTTCAATATGCAGCTGCAGGAACAGCGGCTGGTAGAAGCTTTTAAAAGAATCGAAAAATCTAAATTTATTCTGAAACGTTCCAACAAATTTACACCACTTAGTTTTCCGATTAAAGTTGACAGTTTACGACAGACTTTAACGAGTGAGAATCTGGATGCGAGGATTCAGAAATTAATAAAACAGTCCGGAAGAAATATTAAAGACGACTAAATCTTTATCCTCATTCTCCCATTCTAATATCTATTATGAACATAGCTACAAAAAACATATCCATTACTGACGAAACCTTTACCCTTACCAATCAGCGTGCTTTATTCTGGGAAAGGGAAAAAGCACTCATTTTTTCCGATTTACATATTGGTAAAACCGCTCATTTCCGAAAAAACGGAATTGCCTTGGCAAATCACATCATGAAAAATGATTTAGACCGGCTGTCGGTTCTTATTGCTTATTTTCAGCCGGAGAAATTCATTATTGTCGGTGATCTGCTTCATGCAGGAAACAATTCTGATGTGGATGAATTCTGCACCTGGAAAAAACAGTATCCTGATGTCAAATTCTGTCTTGTCGAAGGAAATCATGATCGGATTTCTAAAACTCTCGAACGAAAACTCTGTCTTGATTTCAAATCTGAATCATTGGAATTGGGTGATATAGCATTTGTTCATGACTTTGACCGTTCCAATCCAAAATTTCAGATTACCGGGCATATTCATCCAGGTTATGTCATTAATTCTCCAGTAAAGAAAATAAAACTCCCGTGTTTTGCTCAGACTTCCAGACAGTTATTATTGCCTGCATTCAGCGAATTCACTGGGTTAGATACAAAAAACATCCCTAAAAAAGGAATGTATTTTGTTTTTACTGATTCGGATATCTATGAAATATGAATTAAAATTCATGAAACCACTTGTAGATATCAACTGACGAAGAAATATTCAGTTTTTTCCTGATCCTGTTTTTTCTGTTTTGTATGGCTTTCGGAGTTACAAATGTATACGTTGCAATTTCTTTCGTCGTCAGATTCAATTTCAGATAAATGCAAAATATCAGTTCAGAATTTTGCAGGTTAGGCTGTATTGCTGCCAGTTTTTCAAAAAAAGCAGGATGTGAGACTTTGAATTTACTCAGGAGTCGGGGAGAATTGTCTTTAGCTAATCTTATAATTTCTTCTTCTGCCAAATTTTTCACCATATTTTCTCAATTAATTTTTAACTTCATCATTTAAAAGTTTACAACTTTTTGTTTGAATTTTTAAATCTTTCAATGATTATTCTGCTGATCAACAATTAATCAACCATCAAATATATTAGATTATATCGCTGACTTTTTATGATTGAAATCACGATGGATAAAAATCAAGCTGTCTGTTTTTTCAAAATTTTGTGGTATCTGTGTGGTAGGCTATTAATTCACTGTTAACAAAAATTATTTTTTCTTTACAACTTATTAAAACAGCCCTGTTTAAAGTGAATTTCAGGGACATTCATAAATGTTTTAATAGTTATAATGATTTATGATTAAGGAAGACATCTTATTTTCTCACGGTGCAGATTCTAAAAATTTTAAAGCTGGAGAGGTTATTTTTGCGGAAGGCGATACGCCTGCCTATTATTTTCAGATACAGCATGGAAAGGTTAAGATCAATAACATCAATGATCAGGGAAAAGAATTTATCCAGGGAATCCTTTCCGAAGGAGGCAGCATTGTTCCAAACGCCCTTTTTTTACAAAGACCCTATCCTATCAGTGCAATTGCCATCGAAGACTGCAGGCTGGTCAGAATGTCAAAGCAGAGTTACCTCAATCTTTTAAAGCAGAATCCTGAACTGTATGAAACAGTGGTAAGTGACATTTCAGAAAATATGTATTACACATACATCATGATGCAGAGTATGTCGTTTGAAAACCCTGAAAATAAACTGACTACTTTGATGAATTATCTTAAAGAGCAATATCAGGATCAGTCACAATATTCATTTCAGATCCCATATACCAGGCAACAGCTGGCCTATCTCACAGGATTAAGTGTAGAAACGGTGATTAGAGTTACGAAAAATATGGAAAAGAATGAGATCCTTAAAATAAAAAGCAGGAAAATATTTTTCTGATATTTCCTGCCCTGTTTTATTTATCTGTTGATTTCATTATCTGTGAAAATCATTCCTCCATTGGGGTTGCAATGCCTGACCCTTCATCTCTGCTGTATGATCTATTGCATTGCTTTCTTTTTATTAGCTTGGTTTTCTGCTGATTGCATACATTTTCATTATTTTGAACTGTAAAACATATTAGTCAAGAAATTGAATCATCTACTCAGCTTCAGTCGGGGGAATTTTAAAGTTCAAAAAAATCAAAGTATTGGTGAATCAGAAGAAAATCTTTCTTTTTTCAATTTTCACAACACTGTCCTTTTCCATTCTCTTAATGGTTCTGATGACCGTTTCAACCCGAAGACCGGTCAAATTGGCAATCTGCTGCCTCGTTAACTGAATCTGAAATGATAAAGGAATATCGTCATTGTGAAAACTTTTAAGATATTCCAGTAAACCGGTGAGTCTGATTACCGGATCATTCGAAGCAAGATTCTGCATCATAATAAACTGGTAATGCATTCTCTGAGACATACAGGAATTGATCTGAACTGACGTTTCAGGATGCTTCTCAAGAAGATTCAGGAAGTTTGACTTTGAAAGTCTGATCACGGTAAGCCCTGTAATTGCTTCTGCATTGATCGGATACCTTTTGTCGATAAACAGCATAGAATCTCCAAAACTCTGACCGGGACCTAAAATGTTGTGTATAAATTCTCTTCCATCAAGATCCTGATTGTTTTCTTTTACCTTTCCTTCTGTAATCTGAAAATAATACATCGGAATTTCACCCTGCTGAAAAATTTTATCACCCTCTTTAAAATGTTTTATTTCACCTCCGAAAGATTTTAAAAGATCTTCATCCAGTTTCGTACAGCTAATGGTTTTCATATCATTTATCATGGTTTTAAAGCGGTTTTTATCAATATATCAAATACCGGATTTTTATTGTATAATTATTTTGAACTGATTCAAATTCATAAGCATTATGATATACTTCATTTACTCTTTCAAAATTATTCGAATATTATGACATCAGCGAAAAATTGATTATGATTTGAATCATAATTTAAGCATAAAATTACAATCTTATATACATAACTTCACTATTTTTAGATTTTTTTTGTGTTTACTTTACATTTGGTTAGATTTTTGACGTTGAACATTCAGTCGGAAAAAGGTCTGACAACAAGAGAAACAACCACTTCTCTTTTTTTATTATCATCACATTAAAATATTAATATTATGTCAACAGAAAATTTAGCGCACGTTGATGCGATTAAAAAAATCAAAGAACTTTCGGAAAAAGCAAAATTCTGTATGTTTGCTACAGATCTTGAAACATTACCAATCACTTCAAGACCAATGGGACTTCAGGAAACAGATGAATCAGGAAATTTATGGTTCATCAGCAGCGATGCCAGCAATAAAAATTTTGAAATTATGGATGACCGCAGAGTTCAGCTGTTCTTTATGAATAACAGTGATTCTGAATACCTTTCTGTTTTCGGTGAAGCTACTATTTATAAAGACAAAACAACCATTGAAGAAAAATGGTCGGCAATGGCCAATGCATGGTTTGACGGTAAGGACGATCCTAATGTCTCTATTATCAGGGTAGAACCTAAGGAAAGCTATTACTGGGATACAAAAGCAGGAAAACTGGTAAGTATGTTAACTTTTGTAACTGCCGCAGTGACTGGTCACAAAACCGATAACTCTGACGGAGTTGAAGGAAAAGCTACAATATAGGGCTGTCACCTTAAACACTAAAACTATGCAGCCATGATTTTTGAAGACCAACCGCATGCTGTTCGACAGGAATTGAGCAGCATGCCACATGAAAGTTTAAAACTGATCACCAATATCATCAATTTTACCGGTGATCAGTCTTTTATTCTTACTTCTCTGCAAAAAATCCAGAGCAGTACACTCTGTGACCGTAAACGGAATACCATTGATCAGTTTATCAGGGAATACGCTCTTAATTTCGGAGGATTTGTAGAAAATGACATATCTGCACATCAACAGGACAGTTATCAGGTGTGCCCGGTATATGCCAAAAAATCTTTTGAAAAAGTAGTGATGGAGCAGGAATACCTTACCAGACTGATGAATATATTAAATAATGACTGAATTACAGGATCATTTATCCGTTATAAAGTTTTTCTTAGCCAGTTCTTTCCTCACCCTGCTTAAACTTTCCGGAGTAATGCCGAGATAAGATGCTACCATCCATTGTGGAACCCTTAATAACAGATCAGGATACATTCTGATAAACTTAAGATACCTTTCTTCAGCAGTTTCACCAAGTAAAGAATTGATTCTGTCCTGCAGACTTTTTACATGTTTCTGAAGAACAAGATCACTTTTTTCGATGCTGTTTGGGAATTCTTCAAGAAGTTTATTAAAAAAATCACGAGATAAGACAGAAACTTCCGAATCTTCCACAGCCTCTATATAATAGTTGGATTTTTCACTGAAATAAAGACTGCTTCTGTCTCCAATCAGCCAGTTTTCCGGTGCAAACTGAATGATATGTTCTTTTCCATTTTTGTCAATCGAATACATTCTTAAAAGTCCTTTTTCCACAAAAAATGTATTTCGGCAGATTTCACCATACTGCAGAAGGTATTCTCCTTTGGGTATTTTTTTTATCTCATAATGAATACTGCAGAGATTCAGCCTTTCTGCAGGAACTTCAAATACTTTTGATAAGTATTGCGTCATATTACTCATAAGGTAATCTGGCTTAAAGTGATATCCTGATGAGATGCATTATTGATTTCATTACCGTTTTCGATAACAATCAACTGCGGGCTTTCATGGCGTATGCCAAAATCCTCAGCGATTTTATTGGAAAGATTCCTGTGTGCCAAAAGATCTAAAAAAAATAGAGTGGCACCATGTTCGTCGGCTTCATCTATTTCTTTTTCAAAATTTCTTAAAACAGTTTTGCTGATGAAGCAGCTTGTAGAATGTTTGAAAATAGCAATTTTTCCCGAATGGGATTTTTTAATTGCTTCTTCAAGATCCTGTTCAGATTCTATTACATTCCAGAAAGATTTAGACTGAACTTCCTCCTGTTTTCCTCCGAATATTTTATCAAAAAAACTCATACATAAAATTGTTTCAAGTGATGATTGAGGTGCTTGTATTCTAAAAATCCCCAATCTTTTTCATTCATTTGTCCAAAAAGTGCGTGACTGTCCGGCAGCTGATGATTTTCGAAAGCTTTCACATATTCGTTAAGCGTTTTCAGAAGATTCATTTTTGCTGTTTCAAAATCACAGTCAAAATTAACAATTAGTTTTTGAAAACTCGGCATGTTGGGCGGAATTCCGTTATTAAACATCTGAATTTCTTTTTTTGTTAAAATTCCGATCGCTCTTATAACAAAATTTGTTTTGGGAAGAATGATTTTTTTCAGTGGTACCTGAAGAATCAACTCACAATGGGTAAGCATCTGAGCCACCTTCATCCTGCCCCATTTTCTTTGAGAATGTTCAGAAAGTAACGTTATTCTGGTAACAATTTCGTCAAAATCTTTTCTGTTATGAAGACTTTTTTTTACCAACCTTTCTCGATCTTTAAATTTTCAATATGGGCATAATGATGATTGCAGTGCCACGCATACATTGCTGAAAAATACCTGAGATTGTGATCTTTTTCCTGTTCAGGATGATGAAAAGTTCTTTCAAACTGTCTGTTCGTCATTGTTTTCAGTAATACATACCATCGCTGGTGAATTCCTTTCAGCATTCTCATAGCAGGTTTTACAGGCATGTTTGCACTGTCCTGAAGTTCTGCCCACTGAGCTTCATGATAAGGTTTAATGGTTGGGTTTTCTTCTGTCAAAGCAAGTTTGAAACGGATGAAACTGTTTGCATGGCTGTCTGCCAAATGGTTAACCAGCTGCCTTACAGTCCACCCTCCTTCCCTATAGGGAGTATCCAACTGTTCATCAGAAAAATCTTCGATCAGTTTTTTTAACTTTTCGGGAAAGTTTTTGATGACTTTAATATGCTTATCCAGTTCAATGTCACAATCAGTACCCTTTTCCTGAAATTTTCCGATGGGGAATTTTTTATTCTCTAAATTGTTCATTTTAATAATAATTTGAATACTGCTTCGTGATCTTTTATTTCAAGCAGTTTCTGAGTAAAAGTTTTTTGTAAATGTATTGAAAATTTGAGAATTTAAAAATGAAAAAAAATTAAATATAGATCGGAATGTAGAATTTTTCGGATTAAAAAATTCATTAAAAAGCCTTCAGTCTACTCAATTGAAAGCTTTTCTTTTAATAGCCATGTAAGTCAATGCCTTCTGTTCTCTGTAAGGTTACTTTCCTGCCCATTTTTTTCTGAATAACTCTGAAGTGCTGCAGCTCATCATCTGTCAGGATAGTGATGGCAGTTCCTTTTTCTCCTGCCCTGCCTGTTCTTCCGATTCGGTGAATGTAATCCAGAGGGGAACGCGGCAATTCGTAATTGATCACACACGGCAGAGATTCAATATGGATACCTCTCCCGATCAGATCGGTTGCTACCAAAATCTGAGCACCGTTCACTTTAAATTCCTCTAAATTATTTCTCCGTGCGCCCTGAGATTTCTGACTGTGAATTCCAACTGCTTTGATCTTATTTTTCTTCAGTTTTTCAACCAGGTTATCTGCTGCTTTTGTAGATGAAACAAAGATTAATGCTTTTTCCACTTTTTTCTCCTTAATCAGGTACCGCAGAAACGGACCTTTATTTTCAGGAGAAACATGGTAGGCCAGCTGTTCAATATGCTCTATCTCAACTTCTTCTTTTTTAATTTCAATAAGTACAGGATTGATAGACAGACGCTGTTTCATTTCAGAAACTTTGTCATCTAAAGTCGCAGAAAATAATGTGGTCTGTTTGATGACCGGCATCATTCCGAAAAGCCTGTTCATCTCATCCCCAAAGCCTAACTGAAACATTTTGTCCGCTTCATCAATCACCAGATGTCGGATCCCTGAAATGCTCAGTGCATTATGCTCAATCAAATCCAGTAAACGGCCGGGTGTTGCGATAAGAACTTCAACGCCAAACATTCCTTTCATCTGGGGGTTGATCGAGACGCCGCCATATACTGCCATCGTACGGACTTCCCTCTTTAGGTTTTCTGTAAAAGCCCTGAAGACTTCATCAATCTGAATCGCCAATTCACGGGTGGGAACCAATATTAAAACCTGGATATTCCTGTCTTTCTTAACTTCCGCGTTTTGTAATTTTTCTAAAATAGGCATCACAAAACAGGCTGTCTTACCTGAACCTGTCTGTGCAATTCCCATCAGGTCTTTGCCCTGCAGAATAACAGGTATTGCCTGTTCCTGTATTGGAAACGGCTTCAGGTATCCCAGCTTTTTTACTGAATGAATAATATTGTTTGATAATCCTAACGATTCAAATGACATAAATACTTATTTACGGCAAAGATAAGCTATTGGGAATTGTTATTTCCAAAACTGAAAATATCTTATTGTACAGCATATCTTATCAATTACAAAAGATTTTATCCTGCTTTCTCTAAAAAACTTAAAATACTGGCAGGAAGGATGGATTCTCAAGGAAAATGAAATCAATATTGACAGAGCCGTTGAATGGTTCCCAATAAAATATTTCACTTTTTTTTGAAATAAGAAAATTTGAAAATACAAGACACGTTTAGGAATGATAAAACTTTATTCATCTACATTTTACTTAAAATATAGAAATGCCGTTTTGTCCGATATTTAAAATTTGGATAATTTTTTGAATACTACAATTCATCAATTAGTAAAAAATTCAATCATCATAAATATTTGCAGATGAAAAAGGCATTAATTATAGTAGACGTACAAAATGATTTCTGTGAGGGAGGAGCACTCGCTGTACCGGGAGCCAATGAAATAATTCCGTATATCAATCTTCTGATGGAAGAAAATGAATATGACCAGATCGTTCTGACTCAGGACTGGCATCCGGCCAATCACAGGAGTTTTGCCAGTAATAACGGCAGAAAGGTAGGTGAAAGCATCATCCTGAACGGAGTTCCGCAATTTATGTGGCCTGATCATTGCGTGGAAGACACTTTTGGTGCAGAATTCCATAAAGATTTAAACAGGGAAAAAGTAACGCATATTATACAAAAAGGTAAAAATACTGAAATTGACGCTTACAGCGGGTTTCAGGATAACAATCATTTTATGAAGACCGGACTGGATGATTTTTTAAAGTACCATGACATTAAGTTAGTCGAAATTGTTGGTTTGGCATTGGACTACTGCGTGAAATTTACTGCAACTGATGCTGTATCGAACGGATATATTACCTGCCTTCATTTTAACGGAACCCGTGCCGTAAACGTAAAACCGGACAACGGTAAAGATGCCATTTTCGAAATGATACAGAAAGGGGTGACGGTTTTGGGGTAGCCTATTTGACAGGCTTGTAAGAATTCCAGATAAGGTTGCAGAAACTTTGAAGGGTTAAATTCCTCAAAAAATAACAGGCTGAACGGATAATTAGAATAAACAGAAAAGACGCAGAAAAATTATCTGCGTCTTTTTTGATTTGTAATGTAAGCTTTATTAAAGCATTTTCAAAGTATTCACTTCCAGATCTGTAAGGATTCTCCAGTGTCCTCTTTTGATATTTTTCTTAGTCATTCCGGCGAACATTACTCTGTCTAATGCTTCGACCTCGTACCCTAATCGTTGGAAAATTCTTCTGATCACACGATTCCAACCGATATGAATCTCCATTCCAATCTCGTTTTTAGGTTTTCCTTCAATAAATGAAATCTGGTCTACGACAGCAATCCCTTCTTCAAGGCGAATCCCTTCTACAATCAGTTTCATGTCTTCATTGGTCAGCTTTTTATCCAAAGTTACGTGATAGATTTTTTTCGCGTCAAAAGATGGATGCGTCAGTTTCTTGGTCATGTGTCCGTCATTCGTAAGAAGAATCACTCCTGTTGTAGAACGGTCCAGTCTTCCCACCGGGAATACGCGGTACGGTGATGCATTGGCTACAAGATCCATTACGGTTTTTCTTGCCTTGTCATCTTTTGTTGTCGAAATATACCCTTTAGGTTTGTTCAAAAGGATGTAAACCGGTTTTTCCGGGGTAATGCCCTGTCCGTCGAAAACCACTTTGTCGGTTTGTTCAACCTGGTATCCCATTTCAGTAACTACCTGTCCATTTACTTCTACCAATCCCTGAATAATCAGGTCATCAGCTTCTCTCCTGCTGCAAATTCCTGAGTTAGCGATATATTTGTTTAGACGGATCGTATCTTTGTGAACGTCTTTTTCAACCTTTTTGAATCTTCTTTTCTGTACAAAAGATCTTGCTCTGTCGTCATCTCTGTCAGTTGTGCTGCCAGGTCTTCTCCCATATTTTAAGCTGCCTCTTTCGTATTTTCCTCTTGCATCTGAGCTGCTTCTTCCTTCACCACCTCTTTTGAAATTAGTTTTGCCAAAAGACTTTTTCTCTTCACCTTGGTTGGATACAAATGGTTCTTTTTCAATTTTTGAGTACTTTTTTTCCATTCGACTCTCATAACTTGTATCAGATCTCCTAGAATTAGGCTTTTTGAAAGTTTTAGAGCTGTCTGTATCTCTGTCACTTCTGCTGAAGGGCTTTTTATCAAATTTTGATGAGCCGTTTTCATCTCTGTCTTTTGGTTCAAAACTTCTTCCACCCGTTTTAGAGAATGGCTTTTTAAAAGATTTTGAATCTGAAGAATTTCCAGATTTAGGAGAGCGAGGACTATCCGAATTTCTTGTTGAAGATCTCGGTTTTTTTGGTCTTCCTGAATTATTATTGTCTCTGCTCATTCTAAATATTTTTGCAAAGATAGTGATTTAGTTACGAGTTAGAAATTAAGAATCATAACTTTGTACAATTGTTTGCTTATTAATTTGTTTAAAAATCAAAAAATGATCACGTTATTAGACCGTAACTTTTCTCAGTTAAACGATTTTCTTACTGAAAAGACTTTCAGCAAAATATTTATTCTTGTAGATGAAAATACGCATGAGTATTGTCTTCCTTTGCTTTTGGGCCACCTTGAAACAGAAATCAGTTTCGAAATTTTAGAAGTTGAGCCGGGTGAAGAAATGAAAAACATCCAGACCGTTACCCAGCTGTGGGAAATTTTAACAGAAATGAAGGCCGATCGTAAGGCGCTGATTATCAATTTAGGTGGCGGAGTTATAACAGATATGGGTGGATTTATTGCCTCTACCTATAAAAGAGGAATTCAGTTTATCAATATTCCAACTACTCTACTATCTATGTGTGACGCCTCTATTGGAGGAAAAACAGGAATTGATCTGATGCATTATAAAAACATGGTAGGTACTTTCAGTTTTCCTGAAAAGATCTTTGTATATCCTCAGTTTTTGGAAACTCTTCCCTTTAAGGAACTGAGAAGTGGTTTTGCTGAAATGCTCAAGCATGGACTGATTGCAGATCCTGTACATTGGGAAAATCTTATTCAGCTTCAGAAATTGGATGTTGATGGGATTCTTCCTCATATTCAAACTTCAATGGATGTAAAACGGGAGGTTGTGGAAAAGGATTTTCATGAAAAGAATGTAAGAAAGACTTTAAACTTCGGTCATACCATAGGTCATGCCGTAGAAAGTTTATGCTTAGAAAAAGAAAATCCGGTTCTACATGGTGAAGCTGTGGCACTTGGAATGATCTGTGAAACCCATTTATCATTTCTGGAAGGATTATTATCTCAGGAAAACTGTGATATTATTATTACAAACATTCAAAAATATTATTCATTTATAGATCTGAGTGATTTTAAAGATGAAGATATTTTCAGCCTATTACTTAATGACAAAAAGAATGTTGAAAGCAAAATCAATTTTTCATTATTATCGGGTATTGGCAGTTGTGTTTTTGATCATGAATGCAGTACTGAAAACATTCAAAAATCTTTAGATTTTTACAGAAAACTCAGCACATTTTAAATTTTAAAGCATCTTAAAATATTAAATATTGATAAATGTTATTTTTAGCATAATAATTATAACGCTCATCTAATTAACTGATATTTAATACAATATATAGAATCCATCTGATTATTCAGATGGATTTTTTTATTTGAAAACACTGTTTTTCAACTTTGGCAGACAATTTGAAAGATACCACTCGTCAAAGTTGAAAATTGACAGTAAAAATTAAAATTGAAAAATAGTAAATATTAAAAATTTAAAGTTATGAAAAAGTTAATTTTAGGACTGGCGGTTACAGCAGGTTCATTAGCATTTGCTCAAACGACTACCACTACAACAACAAGATCAATGTCTTCATCAGATGTTAGATTTGGTATCAAAGGGGGAATGAACGTTTCTTCTTTATCAGATGATGGCTCACTGGAAGACCAGGGATCTAAAATCGGTTTCAATGCAGGGGTATTTGCTAATATTCCAATAGCAGAGTCTTTTAGCATTCAACCGGAGGTTTTATATACGCAATATGGAGATAAGTATGATTACAGAGCTCCAATTTCAAATGATAGAATCTCTTATGCAAGACATCTGGATTATATAGCTGTACCTGTGATGTTCCAGTATAATTTTATCCCTAATTTATATGTTGAAGCTGGTCCGGACTTCGGATTTTTAGTGAGCGCTAAAAACAAATTGAAAAACGAAAGTAATAATGACCCTTTAAATACGACCGGAGATTATAAAGATCAGTTAAATACATTTAATGTAGGTATCGGTTTAGGTGCTGGTTATTATTTTACAGACAATCTTGGTTTAACGGCAAGATATGTTGCAGGTGTTACGGATATTGCTAAAGACAGACCTTCTAACAGTGATGCTATCAGAAACAATGTATTTCAGGTAGGTTTAGCTTATAAATTCTAAGCTTTATATATTCATTAAACAAATTCTAATTCAATAAAAAGGGGGTCAGGTTTTATAATGAGACCTAACCTCTTTTTTATTTAACTTTTATAGCACTTGTACAGGATGAGATTTGTCACTTCGACTGGGTGCTATAGATATTCAATTATTCAATCAGACAAAAAAAGATTGTCAGTCATCCATTAATGAATGATTAGATAATTAAAAACAATAAAATTTAAAAAGAAGATTATGAAGAAGTTATTTCTAGGAATGGCAGTTGCTGCCGGATCATTGATGTTTGCACAGGAAGTAGAAACAGTATCCGTTCAGCCAATGAAAACTAAGGAACCTGTAAGATTCGGTATTAAAGGTGCTGCCACAGCAACTCAATTCAGC
The DNA here is from genome assembly GCF_057180465.1 of Chryseobacterium sp. HNCC26DJ238. Taxonomy (NCBI): domain Bacteria; kingdom Pseudomonadati; phylum Bacteroidota; class Flavobacteriia; order Flavobacteriales; family Weeksellaceae; genus Chryseobacterium; species Chryseobacterium sp. HNCC26DJ238. The sequence goes on along the minus strand of NZ_JBXUGI010000002.1, from coordinate 283,780 downwards.
GAACAGCAACTTAATGCCAAAAATCAGAAATTAGGATTCAATGCCGGAGTTTTTGTAAATGTTCCTTTATCTCAGAAATTTGCTTTACAGCCTGAGGTATTGTATAACCAGATGGGAGCAAAAAGTGTGATCTCTGATACAGAAGTTACAACAGGTACGACAACGGTAAGAACGAAAAACGATTTTTCAACGACACTGAATTATATTTCAGTACCTGTGATGCTGCAAATGAAGCCGGCTGATAATTTTTACATTGAGGCAGGTCCGGAAGTTAGCTATTTCGTTGACGGTAAAAACAAAGGTGAGCAGACTGTTACAACTACTTTGGCAGGCAACACGACCACTCAGTCGCAATCATCATCTGAGTCGATCAACAAAGATGATATTAAGAAGTTTAATCTCGGATTTGGTCTTGGTTTAGGATACTATTTCACGCCTAACCTTGGTATCAATGCAAGATATGTAAACAGCCTTACTCATATTGCCAATAATTCTGATGCTGCAACTGATGCACAGAAAAATGTTAATACCAACAGAGGATTTCAGTTAGGTTTAAATTATAAATTTTAAATAATAACTCTATTAATAAAAATGTCAGACTTAAAATTTAAGTCTGACATTTTATTTTTATTGAAAGAATTTTAGCTGAATAATTCTATTTCTTCTCCTTTTCCCACAGGATATTCTTCTGTAAAACATCCAAAACAGTGGTTTGACGATCCTAAGATTTCCTTTAAATTATCTGTACTTAAAAATTCTAAAGAATCTACTCCCAAATAATCTCTCAGCTGTTCTGTAGACATATTTGCAGAGATTAAATCATCTTTGGAAGGAGTATCTATTCCTAAGTAACACGGTGCAATAATGGGCGGAGATACACTTCTGAAATGAATCTCTTTTACGCCTGCCTCTTTCAGAATTTTGACCAATCTTTTGGAAGTAGTCCCCCGAACGATTGAGTCGTCAATAATGACTACTCTTTTTCCTTTAATCTCAGAAATGATAGGATTCAGTTTCAGATTGACTACCCTCTCTCTCATCTCCTGAGTCGGAACGATAAAACTTCTTCCGATATATCTGTTTTTGATCAGAACCGGGCGGAAAGGGATGCCTGAAGCCTTTGAAAAGCCAATTGCTGCGGGAACCCCTGAATCAGGCACTCCGATCACGATATCTGCTTCCACAGGAGCTTGCTCCCATATTTTTTCGCCGGATTTTTCTCTTATTTCGTAAACATTTATATTTTCGAGCGTTGAGTCAGGCCTTGCAAAGTAAATATATTCAAAAGAGCAGATTCTCTGTTTTCCCCTTTCTTCATTAACCATATAAGAATTCAGCTTTCCAGGTTCATTTTCATTGGTATAAATGATCTCACCGGGTAAGATATCCCTCACATATTGAGCTCCAACAGCGTCTAAAGCAACAGATTCTGAAGCAACAACGTATGTTTTCTCATCTACTGCACCCAAAACCAGGGGTCTGATTCCGTTGAAATCCCTGAACGCAAAAAATTTATTTCTTGTCATTCCTACAACAGAGTAAGCGCCTTCAATTTTTTCCATGGTTGCCTTTATGGCTCCGCGTAGTCCTAAGTCAAGATTTTTCTGGATCAGTCTCAGGATTACTTCAGAGTCTGAAGTGGCTCTGAAAACAACACCTTCTGCCTCCAGTTCTGTTTTTAATTCCCTCGCATTGGTTAAGTTACCGTTGTGAGCGATAGAAAGTATAATCTGGTCATATTCGTTTTTGGCGAAAAACGGCTGGAAATTATATTTCTTTTTGTCTCCTGCAGTGGTATAACGGGTGTGACCGATTGCAGAATTTCCCATAAAAGTTTCAGGATTCTGTATCTCTTTATAAACGTCCAGAACCAAACCTTCATCTTTCATGTTGGTAATTTTCCCGTCTTTGAGAACAGAAATACCACAAGCCTCCTGACCTCTGTGCTGCAAAGCAAAAAGCCCAAACTGCGAAAGAGAAAACGTGTCGAGATCATTATCTGAATACATTCCGAAGATACCGCACTCCTCATTGGGAGCATCAAGCCTTTCTTCTTCCTGTGTTCTGAAAAGATTCCTTCCGTAAGTTTGAGTTTCAAACTGTTTTAAATATTCACTTTTATGAATGTCTAAACTTTTCATTTCTATTTTTTCTATTATAGCTAGCAGAAGTCAGATATTGGATTTCAGACTAAAATCTAACTTCAAATTTATTTTTTGTTGAATAACAAATCATTTGTTCAGCGCTAAAGGTTAGCTCTGATATCGTACATCTGAAAGTTTACTTACCAAGCAGAGTTTTCAGTCTGTTGTAGATCTCAACGTAAGCTTCAGTAACCTCGCCAAGATCTCTTCTGAATCTGTCTTTATCCAGTTTTTTCATGGTATCTTTATCCCAAAGTCTGCATGTATCCGGAGAAATCTCATCGGCAAGAATGATCTCACCTGAAGAAGTTTTACCTAATTCTATTTTGAAATCAACTAAAATGATATTCATTTTATCAAAAAGGTCGATCAGGATTTCATTAATGTCTGCAGTCAATGCATACATTTCTTTCAATTCTTCATAGGTAGCAGCACCTAAAAAAACTGCATGGTGATCATTAATCAGCGGATCTCCCAAATCGTCTTTCTTGTAGCAGATATCAAAAATGGTAACCGGAGATTTTATACCTTCCTCAACACCTAATCTCTGTGCCATGCTTCCTGCAGAATAGTTTCTTACCACCATCTCCAAAGGAATAATTGACACTTTTTTCACCAACTGTTCTCTTTCGTCCAATTTCTTAATGAAATGAGTTTTAATCCCTTTTTCATTTAAATATTCAAAAATAAGAGTGGTAATGGCATTGTTCATTTCACCTTTCAAATCAACAGACCCTCTTTTTTGAGCGTTAAATGCTGTAGCATCGTCCTTAAAACGAACAACTACTTCATCAGGATTGTCAGTAGCAAATACCTGTTTTGCCTTACCTTCATACAACATTTCTTTCTTTTGACTCATAATTTTTACTTTTTTTTAAAGGAATCCGCGAATCTACGACTTCCGTTTCTGCATTAGATTTATATTATTTTACTTAATTAAAATTCCTGTTAATACCGCCATCCCAAAACTCAGTAAGGTGCCGATGAGTACATATTCTGTGAGTTTTCTCTGTTTTGCCTGGGCAAGATCACTGAACCTGAACACAGATTTTGCAGCAACCATAAAACCTACTCCTTCCCAATGATTGACCACAATAAATGTGAATACCAAAAGACGTTCTAATATTCCGATATATTTTCCGGCACTTGATAAAGATTCGGTTTGTACACTGCTCTGTTCTTCTGCGACAGGTGTCCAGGAAGACAGCAGCATTTTGATCATAATGGAGGCAGGACTTGTAAGAAACAATGCGGCTATAATTATTTTTATTGTATTCTGATCTTTTAAAATTCCGAAATCAAATTCATTATAATAAAAAGCCACTCCCAATATCACGGCAATGTGCAAAAGCTGATCGATGAAAAACCACCTTTTTTTTGTGCTGCGTTTTTGAAAATAAAGTTTTGCTGCATCAATGATCAAATGTGAAATCCCGACAACTGCTGCTATTGGCCACAATTTGAGATCCCACAGAAAAACAAGGCTTAAAACCGTATGAATGAGAACATGAAGGTATAAATATTTACTTCTTAATTTCCTGTTTTCTTTATCTGAAACCCATGAATTTGGCTGAAGAATAAAATCTCCGAGTAAATGTGCCAATATGAGTTGAGTAAATATCATGTTATAGTTCTGAAATTTTCTTTCTGAAATATTGATTGGTTTCTACGATAAGATCATAGTTGGCGCGTTTCAGCCTCTGACTGATGGACGATTGTGATATCGTGAATTTCTTTGCAAGATCTTCCTGCGTTATATCATTATTCATAATCATTTCATGAATAATTTCAGCAGTTGCCATAGTCCAGGTGTCAAAATCTTTTGATGCCCATTTGAGAAGAATATTAAGATCCCTGTTTAGGGCATCATTGGAGGTTTTGATTGAAACCGTATGTCCGTCATTTTTAAGGTCGTCCAATAATCTTCCTGAATTCACATAGGCTGTTCCATTGGATTCGGTGATTTTTTCTGATGAAAAATTTTCTTCACCAATGCCGATAGCAATTCTTACATCTAAATTCTCCTGACTTCTTATAAGGGATTTGATAGCCAGAAAACGCCAGAACACGTCATCTATACCGCATTTGAACTGAAATTCATCTCCTCTGTAAATTTCCCATGCCTGTGGGGCACTTCCCCACTTTCCAAGAAGATTTTTTAGTTTGGTAATCCAAACTTCAGTGTCTGCATGCTGCGAATTAATAATATCACCAGTGATGACCGCTATCATTTTGCAAATATAAGCATAAATACTTATATATAAAAAATATAAGCAGATGCACTTATAGATATTAATTATTAGTGAATCTGCTTATATCAATACTGTTTGATTATTTTACTCAGTATTTTATAAAATGATATGTTTTTCTGTTTATTCTCAAAAGATAATTTCCCTTTTGTAAATGCTGTACAGAAATCTTGTTATGATTATCAGACATTTTATTCTCTGTGCTGATCAGTTTTCCTGAAAAATCCAGAATCTGTATGTTATCATCATTTTGCAGATCTCCTTTTATGTAGATAAAATCATGGGCAGGGTTTGGATAGATTTCAAAATTTTCCCTTTCTTCATGTAAATTTTCTGATGTAGAAAGGATTCCTAAATTTTGGCAGTAGTTTGCTGCGTAAGAATCCCACTCACTGATACTGAATACCGGATTTGGCTGATTAACTGTGGATTTTCTGTATAATGAAACATTTGAATTGGTATTACTCATAAATTTGCTTCCGATGGCATCTACCGTTGTTGAGCTGTATAATAATTCTACATACTGAGTACCTGAGAAAGCCAATGCTTCTGCAGCTGTGAGAAACTGTGCATCAGTATTCGTATAACAGGACAGCAAAGACTTAGGATTAAGAATCACAAAACTTTGGTTATTGCCGATCTTACCTTCAAGTTCGAAACTGTTTGCGTAATAATAGGTGCCTGAAATACTGTTATAATACTGAGCTCTGATGCTGTATCTGTTCAGGTTTACTTCATGTCCGGTTTTATTGACGATTTCAAGAGCTTTGTTGTTGCCGGTTCCTTCAATATACTTCATGATAAAGAGATCCTTCACACTGTTATCTGCAGCAGGAGTGATCACTGTAATGCTGTTACTGTCTGCAGATTGCAGGTATCCTTCATCGTATGCTTTTACCGTATAGGAATAAGACGTGGAAGGATTCAGGTGATCTATGGTTATGGATGTAGATTTTATCGAAGTCAGAAAAACACCGTTCTGATAAATATGATACCCTAAAACATCAGAGCTGGTACTGGGAGACCAGGAAATAGTGGCATAGTAGGGACCGGACTGTGCAGAATTTAAATTCAGAGGTGGCTGCGGAACTGTTGTATCCGGGCTCTGTACCCATATTAAGCTGACCCATTGCGGATTGTCAACAAAAGGATTTCTGTTCTTCTGAATTGTATAGACAGCATTGTTCCTGTCAATTTCCCTTTGAGAAACCGGATCCTGCTGATTCCATTGGAGAAGCATGGCAATATATGCGGGATCAAATGCCCGCTCTGCTGTTCCGTCAAAGGCAGATCGGTCAAGGGCAGGATTTATTTGGGTAACATGATTAAAAGAAGGTAATTTATTTTCATACCGCACTGCAAAATAAAGCAGCATTCTGGCAACATCTCCTTTAAATTCATCAATCGGTTCATACACCCTGCTGTTGTAAACATAATTCGGGATTGCACTGTTTGCAATTTTTGAATTATTGGTAAAAGTGTAGTGGACAGTAGAATTACCAATACCGTAAGGATAATTGCTGCGTAACTGATTAATTCTTGCATCCGTAGGAATAACAAAATGCAGATCAGAATACATCGGATAATTACTGTTAAATGTACTTTGAGGAATTACATGTTCTCTGTTGTAGCCCAGACCTTCTGCTCCGGAAGTGCTGATTAAGTTGGCAGATGTATATTCGTAAGCATCAGGACCTGATGGAATTTCAGAATAGATATCTAATAAAATGGTCGTATTGGCGGCACCATGATCATAATATTTATCAAGATCCGTCTGATTGTAGTAAGCGGGAAGATCTCCGTAACTCCAACTGACGTTTTTTGTCGAGATGATCTCCTGTATTTTAGATTTCAGGGCGTATCCTGATAATCCTGCAGTACCGTCATAGTATCCTGCCGGAATTTGTGCAAATGTATACGATGAAATTAAAAAAGCAGAAAGTAGAAATTTTTTCATTCTTTAAAAATTGTCCGACTAAAGTAATAAATTATAATAATCTAATCGGTCATACTCTATTAATGTTATATTAATTTTTATGGTAAAAAACTGATTATTAAAAGACTGAGAAAAGATTTTCCCGGCTATAATTATTTTTTTTTGTATTTCCGCAATTTAAGTATCTTTGAGCACTAACTATTATCTAATATGAATACAGAAACTATCAACAACATTAAAATGATAGCTGAAACAGCAAAAGAATTTGCTGAGAAAAATATCAGACCGAATATTATGGAGTGGGACGAAAGTCAGACTTTCCCAAAAGAATTATTTCATCAACTGGGTGACATGGGGTTTATGGGGATCGTGATTCCTGAGCAGTATGGCGGTTCCGGTCTGGGTTATCATGAATATGTGACCATCCTTGATGAGATTTCTCAGGTAGATCCTTCAATCGGACTTTCTGTAGCGGCTCACAACTCATTATGTACCAACCATATTTATGAGTTTGGAAATGAAGAACAAAGAAATAAGTGGCTCCCGCAGCTGGCAACCGGAAAAGTAATCGGAGCCTGGGGACTGACAGAACATAATACAGGATCTGATTCCGGGGGTATGTCTACGACTGCTGTAAAAGATGGTGATGAATGGGTCATCAATGGTGCTAAAAACTTTATTACCCATGCAATTTCAGGAGATATTGCTGTAGTAATGACCAGAACCGGTGAAATCGGTGCTAAAAATAACTCAACCGCTTTTGTTCTTGAAAAAGGAATGACAGGATTTACTTCAGGTAAAAAAGAAAATAAATTGGGAATGCGTGCGTCAGAAACTGCTGAGCTTATTTTTGACAATGTACGGGTACCTGATTCTCACCGTTTAGGAGAAGTGGGAGAAGGTTTCAAACAGGCCATGAAGATTTTAGATGGTGGCAGAATTTCTATCGCTGCATTAAGTTTAGGAACAGCAAGAGGAGCTTACAAAGCTGCTTTAAAATATGCTAAAGAAAGACATCAGTTCGGAAAATCAATTGCTACGTTTCAGGCTATCAATTTTATGCTTGCAGATATGGCAACAGAAATTGATGCAGCAGAACTTTTAATTCAGAGAGCTTCAACTCTGAAGAATGCCAAGCAGAAAATGACTAAAGAAGGAGCTATGGCAAAACTATATGCTTCTGAGGCTTGTGTGAGAATTGCAAACAATGCAGTGCAGATTTTCGGTGGTTATGGATATACAAAAGATTTCCCTGCAGAAAAATATTACAGAGATTCAAAATTGTGCACCATAGGAGAAGGAACTTCAGAGATACAGAGATTGGTGATAGGAAGAGATATTACTCAATAGTTTTCTTTAAAATATATAAAAAACAGCTCATGTCTAATGCATGAGCTGTTTTTTTATATATTGATTGATATTTTTGCCGTATATCTAATGTAATGCATAATTTTTTAAATCAATTATCAAAAATTTTCTTAAAAAAATTTCTTTTTTATAATTAAATTTTTATTAGCTTTGGTATTCCACAATCAAAATGTTATTTATATGAAAAAACAACTATTGGTGATTGGAATGCTTTTCTTATCCGGCATTTCATTCGCTCAGACTGATCGGCTATGGTCTGCAGGTTCTGCAAAAACAAATTCAGAAATTTTAGAAAACAAAACAAACATTCTAAATCCCAAAATTTATCAGCTTGATATCAATGGATTGAAAAATGCCGTCGCAAAAGCTCCCAAGAGATTAGCTGCTGGTGAAAAGTCTGAGATTATTATCTCATTTCCCAATTCTGAAGGAAAACTGGAAAACTTTAAGGTAAGAGAAAATTCGAATTTTGATCCTCAGCTTGCGGCGAAATATCCTGATATCAGGTCTTACGTAGGTGAAGGTCTTGATGATCCCAGTGCTACTGTTTATTTCAGTATTTCACCTTTAGGTCTGTCATCCATGGAAATTTACGGAGATAAATCTGCCGTTTTTATTGAACCTTACACCAAAGATCTTTCCACGTATGTGGTCTATAAAAAGTCTGATAAAAAAGATGATCTGAGCACTTTCGAATGTACAGTTATTGATGTTGCCCAAAAAGGAATAAGTACAAGTACCCTTGCAGCGAGGCCCAATGCTGACGATGCCAGATTAAGAACATTCCGTCTGGCCCTTTCTTCTACCGGGGAGTATACTACCTATTTCGGAGGAACAAAGGCACTGGCTTTAGCGGCAATGAATAATACAATGACCCGTGTCAACGGCGTTTTTGAAAAAGATTTTGCAGCACGAATGGTATTGATCTCCAATAATGATGCAGTCATTTATACCAATGCATCTACAGATCCCTATTCTCCTGCATCACAGCTGAACAATTGGAATTCTCAGCTCCAGTCTACCTTAACTTCTGTCATAGGAGAAGCCAATTATGATGTCGGGCATCTGTTTGGTGCTTCAGGCGGCGGCGGAAATGCAGGATGTATAGGATGCGTCTGCGTCAATGGTTCGAAAGGCAGCGGATATACATCTCCTTCAGACGGAATACCATCAGGTGATAACTTCGATATCGACTATGTTGCTCACGAACTGGGTCACCAATTCGGTGGAAACCACACTTTTTCTCATACAAATGAAGGATCAGGCGTTAATATGGAACCGGGATCAGGGTCAACCATTATGGGATATGCAGGAATTACCGCTCAGGATATTCAGGCTCATTCAGATTCTTTTTTTCATGCGATAAGCATTCAGCAGATTACTAATAATATCAAAGCTAAAACATGTCCTGTAAGTACTTCAACAGGAAATTCTATTCCTACAGCCAATGCGGGATCAGATTTCACCATTCCAAAAAGCACCCCGTTTATGCTGACAGGAACAGGAACTGATGCCAATGGTGATTCTCTGACCTATATCTGGGAACAGGTAGACAATGCTTCATCTTCCCAGACAGGAGCGAGTTCTGCAGCAAGTGCAACAAAAACTTCTGGCCCTACATTCAGATCATGGGTGCCGACTGCTTCACCGGTAAGATATTTCCCGAGAATGGCCTCAGTCCTTGCCGGCGCAACAACAACGGCCGGTGCAGAAATTACGGTTGAAGCTCTGCCTTCTGTTGCCAGAACTTTAAATTTCAGATTTACCGTTCGGGATAACAGAGCAGGTGGTTCAGGAAATAATTCTGATGATGCGGTGATCACCGTAAACGGCACGGCAGGACCTTTTACGGTAAGTTCTCAGAATTCAGCAACAACATATACAGGAGGAAGTTCCCAAACCGTAACCTGGAATGTTGCAGGTACAACGGCCAATGGTGTGAATGCTGCTAATGTAGATATTCTGTGGTCGTCCAATTCCGGAACAACATGGACTACCCTGCTTGCAGGAACTCCAAATGACGGAACCCAGAGCGTAACGATTCCTAACGCTACTACAACGACAGGAAGAATAATGGTGAAAGGATCGAATCATATTTTCTTTGATGTCAACAATGCAAACATCAGTGTGAATGCAGGCTCAGCAGTTTCAGACACTACGGCTCCGACAGCTCCTGCCCTGGCAGCTTCAGGCACGACTTCGACAAGTACCAATCTTTCATGGTCCGGTGCAACAGATGCCGTAGGGGTTACAGGTTATGATGTATATCAGGGTTCTTCATTAATCGGAAATACAGCTTCTGCCACATACACCGTTACAGGTTTAAGCTCAGCAACAAGCTATAGTTTTTCTGTAAAGGCAAAAGATGCAGCAGGAAATGCTTCTGTATCGAGTAATACAGTGAATGTAACCACTCTTTCAGGAGGCGGTACAGTTACTTACTGCTCAGCTGCAGCAACCAATACAGCAGATGAAAGAATCGGAAATGTAACATTCGGCAGTATCAATAATACTTCAACAGGAACATCAGGTTATGAAAACTTCACCTCTGTTTCAACCAATGTTACCAGAGGAACAGCAAATACGATTTCGATCACTCCTGTCTGGACATCGACCAGATATAATGAAGCATATGCAGTTTATATCGATTATAACGGAGATGGAGATTTCACAGACAGCGGAGAACTGGCCTGGAGCAAAACAGCTTCACAAACAACTTCGGCAACCGGTTCGATTACAATTCCTTCATCTGCTACTTTAGGCAGTACAAGAATGAGAGTAATGATGCAGTATAATGCAGTCCCTTCATCATCATGCGGATCATATACTTACGGACAGGTTGAGGATTACACACTCAATATTGTATCGTCCGTAAGAGGAGAAAATTCAGGAATCAAAGATTTATTAACTGATGTTAAATTATATCCGAATCCTGTAAGAGATATTCTGCATATTTCAAATACAACTTCTGAAGAATATAAAATACTGGATATGGGTGGTAAAGTAATCCACTCAGGAAAACTGGATAGAGGAACAGTGAATGTAAGTCATCTTATTACCGGAGCTTACATGATCCAGATCGGAGAAATCTCCAAAAGATTTATCAAAAATTAAACATTAAAAAAGTAAATCAGAGAGACTGCCAGAAATGGTGGTCTTTTTTTATGGGTAATAATCAGGTATGGCTCCTGACTTCCGGCTTTTGGCATTTCTGACATCAAACTTTAACACAGTTTATCAAAATCACTATCTTTGCTTTTAAATTTAAATTTCATGGATAAAATTGACAGTCTGAACCAGGTAGCAGAATTCCACACCACTTTTAAAGCTCCTATTCTGGATGCCCCTCAAATTCCGTCTCAGGAAAGATGCAGCCTGAGAGTTGAGCTTTTACAGGAAGAACTTAATGAACTGAAACAGGCAATTGAAGATAATAATCTTGTCGAAATTGCTGATGCACTCTGCGACTTGCAATATGTTTTGAGTGGGGCAGTTCTTGAATTTGGATTGGGAGATAAATTTGTAGAACTGTTCAATGAAGTTCAGCGTTCGAATATGTCAAAAGCTTGCGAAAATGAAGAACAGGCCAACGAAACCGTACAGTTTTACAGAGAAAAAGACGTTGAATCATTTTACGAAAAATCCGGGGAAAAATTTAACGTATACAGAAAAGCAGATCATAAAGTACTGAAAAATAAGTACTACTCTCCTGCTGACTTAAAAACAATTATTGAAAAAGATGAAAAAAATAATAATTAAAACACTTTGGGTCTCGACATTAGCTTTGTCAGTTCAAAATTTTAATGCTCAGAAGGTTGTGGTTAACCGTGAGGTCGAAACTACTGCTGACGGTAAAATGCTGTTGGGACATCAGCTGAAAGATCAGTTTGTAAAAGAGCCTTATTCAGAATGGTATACCAAAGAATTCAATGAGTATGCTCTTGATCAGAAAGCTGTTGCAGAATTAAAGAAAAATAAAATAAATTCTTACAATCTGATTGTTTTTATGGGAACGTGGTGTGAAGACAGTCACCGTGATTTCCCGAGGTTAATGAAAATTCTTGAAGAGGTAAAATATCCTGACGGAAAACTGACAATCATTGCCGTCAACCGTAAAAAAGAATCTCCTACAGGCGATGAATCTAAATATAATGTTCAGAAAGTTCCCACCATTATCGTTGAAAAATATGGCAAGGAAATTGGAAGAATTATTGAAATGCCGACCACAGGATATATTGAAAGAGATCTTGTTGAAATCTTAAAGAAAGATGATCAGTCGGTCATAAAAGAAATATTTAAAAAATCAAATTGAGAAATTTAAAAATTGTCTTTCCGTTCGTTGCAGGTATTCTGTTGATGCTGATTCTGTTCTTCAGTTTCAGATCATGTCTCAATATAGCTGAGAAAACCGAAAAATCTGATTATTATATTCTAACCAATCAAATTTCAAAAATGAATAAGATGGTTGTTCTTGAACAGGATTTTTCTGCCATGCAGAAAACAAAAATGGGATATGAATTTTTTGGAAAAGAAGTGACAAGTAACAGTATCATTACTTATACAAAAACGAATGCACAGGTTTCTTATGATCTGAATAAAATGAAAATGGAAGTTGATTCTGTGAACAGAAAATTAATCATTACCGATCTTCCCAATGCAGATATCAGAATTACACCAAGTGTTGAAATTCAGTCATTAGATGATTCATTTCTGAACAGGATTTCAGAAAAGGATATTAAAAATGTACAGGCGAAAGCAAAAACTACAGCTGTTAATTCTGTAGATCAGAATAAACTACGAAGTGAAGGACGTCAGCAATTGATGGAAAATCTTAATAATATTTTCGTTTTGGCAAAGGCTTTGAATTATACAATAGAGGATAAAACCGGACAACTCGGTGTTCTCGGACTCTAAATTACAAAGCTATGGATTCAAAAGAAGACGACAAAAAGAAGGGTTCTGCAAATTCCGCAGAAACAAAAAAGCAAAACGAAGATTTTCAGAATATTCCCGAATCATCTAAAAAGGCCAATCCGCCTGAAATTGATAAAGAAGATATTGAAAAAGCTTCTGAAAATAAATCAGGAAAGACGGATAATACTGATGAATAGATCCTAAAAAGTCTGCTTCGAAAGAGGCAGACTTTTTTTGAATGAACCGAAGGCTTTATATGCTTAGACAATCGTAGATTTTCCTATTTTGATATTTTCAAAATTGTAATATGATTTTTCAGAATATTTAATGTAATCTGCAATAAAATCTCCTACCTCACTGGTGGTATAAAATTGTTTTGAGTTCAGATCAGCAGTAACATATTTATTGTCAATGGCATGCTCCACTGATTCTCTCAGCTTACGTGCTGCATTTTCCAATTTTAAATGATCCAGCATCATTGCTGCACTGAGAACAGATGCTACAGGATTTGCAATTCCCTTCCCTTTTGCCTGAGGATAAGAACCGTGAATCGGCTCAAATAAAGCATTGGAATTTCCGATGGAAGCTGATGGTAACATTCCAATTGAGCCACCGATAACGCTGGCTTCATCAGAAATAATATCTCCAAACATATTTTCTGTCAGAATCACATCAAATTGCTTCGGATTAAGGATCAGCTGCATGGCAGCATTGTCTACGAACATAAAATCCAACGTGACATCAGGATACTCTGCCGCAATTTCTTTGCATATCTTTCTCCATAATCTGGAAGTATCCAGTACATTAGCCTTATCAATAAGCGTTACTTTCTTTCGCCGTTTCTGTGCATCCTGAAAAGCGAGGTGAGCAATCTGGGTGATATCTTCCCTGCTGTACCTGCATACATCGTAAGCAAAAGATCCGTCCTCTTCTGTATGTTTTTCTCCAAAATAAATTCCGCTGATCAGTTCCCTATAGATCTGAATGTCTGTCCCCTCGATAATTTCCTTTTTCAACGGGCTTTTTGAGATAAGTGATGAATAGGTCTTCAGAGGTCTGATATTGGCGAAAAGCCCTAACTCTTTACGCAGTTTCAGAAGTCCCTGTTCAGGTCTAACTTTGGCATCGGGATTATGATCGAATGAAGGATCCCCAATAGCTCCAAAGAGTACAGCATCAGAATTTTTGCAGAGCTGCAGGGTGTCTTCCGGTAAAGGATTTCCGGTTTTAAAAATAGCTTCTGCACCAATGAGACCATACCGGAACTCAAAATTGTAATCGAATACCTGCGCAATCGTATTTAAGATTTTCACACTTTCACCGGTTACTTCAGGTCCTATTCCATCCCCAGATAAAACCGCTATTTTAAAATTGCTTTTCATATATTTTATGTTTTTTCTGTTCAAATTTTTCGATGATCTCTTTTTTACTTATTAAGAAATCAATATCATCATAACCGTTAATAAGGCATATCTTTTTGTAAGAATCAAGTTCGAATTTCTCAGTGAGGTCATTGAAATGAATGGTTTGACTCACTATGTCAACCGTAATCTCACTTTCCGGATTTTCAGTGATCCCTGCTAAAAGTTTTTTTAAAAACAGTTCAGAAACCTGTACGGGAAGTAATCCGTTATTCAAAGCATTGCCTTTAAAAATATCGGCAAAATAACTTGACACAATTACTTTAAACCCATAATCTGTCAAGGCCCACGCCGCATGTTCACGACTGCTTCCACATCCGAAGTTATTGCCGGCAACGAGAATTTCACCCTTGTATCCTGAATTGTTTAATACAAATTGGGGATTTGGTTCATCAGTGTGCACATCAAACCGCCAATCTCTGAAAAGATTATTCCCAAACCCTTTTTTGTCTATACTTTTTAAGAATCTGGCAGGAATGATCTGATCCGTATCAATGTTTTCTCCCGGCATAGGTACGGCAGTCGACTGTACTTTAATTAGTTTTTGCATGAATTAATTATTATGAATTAATGAATCCTGATACGTATCTGTCTTCAATATTTTTTTTAATTTAAATTTTGTGATGCTGAAATTCTACCTTCTATGGCAACTTTAGCAGCCGTCAGCGGACTTGCAAGAATCGTTCTGGCTCCCTGTCCCTGTCTTCCTTCAAAATTTCGGTTTGAGGTAGAGACACAGTACTCACCTTCCGGTATTTTATCGTCATTCATCGCTAAACAGGCTGAGCATCCGGGTTGTCTGATCTGAAATCCTGCCTCACTGAAAATCTTATCAAGACCTTCTTCATATATTTGCTTTACCACAAGCTGAGATCCGGGAACAATTAAAGCCCTCACATCATCTGATTTATTTTTCCCGCGTATGTATTGTGCTACCGACCGGAAATCTTCTATTCTGGCATTGGTACAGCTTCCTATGAACACATGATTTACATTAATATCGGAAAGAGACTGCCCTGCTTTTAATCCCATATAATGCAGTGCTTTTTCTTCGGATTCATTTTGTGGTGCAGGGATCTGTTGATGAACTGAAATTCCCATTCCGGGATTGGTTCCGTAAGTGATCATCGGTTCAATCTCGGAAGCTTCGAATGTAAACTCCTTATCAAAAACTGCATCCGGCGCGGTTGTAAGAGTTTTCCAGTAATCCAGTTTTTCGTCCCACTCTTTTCCTTTTGGAGCAAACACCTTTCCTTTGATATAAGAAAAAGTCGTTTCATCCGGAGCAATAATCCCTCCTCTTGCTCCCATTTCGATACTCATATTGCAAACCGTCATCCTTCCTTCCATTGACATTTCTTCAAAAACCTGTCCGGCATATTCACAAAAATATCCTGTCCCTCCATCGGTTCCCACCTTCGAGATAATATAAAGTATGACATCTTTTGGCTGGACATTACTGTTCAGTTTCCCATTGACCGTAATTCTCATGGATTTTGGCTTATTAAGCAAAAGGCATTGGCTCGCAAAGACCTGAGCAACCTGGCTGGTACCGATCCCAAAAGAAATAGTTCCGAAAGCACCGTGAGTTGAAGTATGACTGTCACCGCATACAATACTCATTCCCGGTTGTGTAATTCCCAGTTCCGGGGCAATAATATGTACAATCCCCTGGTAAGGATGTCCTAATCCATAAAGTTCGATATTATTTTTCCTGCAGTTTTCAGTAAGGTGTTCTACCTGGTTTTTTGACAGTTCATCCTGTATCGGGAGCTCCTGATGCTGTGTCGGAACATTATGATCAGCAGTCGCCGTAATCTGTTTAGGTCTGAATACTTCGACATTTCTTGCCTCAAGTTCTGCAAATGCCTGCGGGCTTGTTACTTCATGAATTAAATGCCGGTCAATATAGATGATCTGCGGACCGTCCGGTATTGTTTCCACTACATGGGCATCCCATATTTTATCAAAAAGTGTATTTCTGTAGTTGTTCATTTTTAATGTATTTGTATGAAATTTCCTATCCGATTTTTCTATTGCAGACTTCCATGATCCTGTGAAGATCTTCGTTATCTATTTCTTTTTTGATATCAGCCGTTTTCAAAAATTCATGGTACAGAAAATCCAGTTCATTTTTAGTAACATCAAAACCAATATGCTTAAATCGGTAGGCCAGGGCCGAACGTCCGCTTCTTGCGGTAAGGATAATGGATGATTCATTTACCCCTACATCTTCAGGATTTATGATTTCATACGTTTCCCTGTTTTTAATGACACCATCCTGATGAATTCCCGAGCTGTGGGCGAATGCATTAGCCCCTACGATGGCCTTGTTAGGCTGTACAGACATCCCCATTAATTCAGACACCAGAGAACTCATTTTATTCAGCATCTTTGAATTGATGTCTGTATATAAATGTAAATCCCTGTGCTGTTTCAAAATCATCACCACTTCTTCCAGTGCTGTATTACCGGCTCTTTCCCCGAGTCCGTTAATCGTGCACTCAATCTGTCTTGCACCGTTGATCACACCGGCAATGGAATTCGCAGTTGCCAGCCCAAGATCATTATGGCAATGGCAGGATAGTACTGCCTTATCAATTCTCTTCACATTCTCTTTCAGGTATCTGATTTTCGCTCCATACTCTTCAGGGAGACAGTATCCGGTGGTATCGGGAATATTCAGAACCGTGGCTCCTGCTTTGATGACTTCTTCGCATATCTGTGCAAGAAAATCATTATCTGTCCTTCCTGCATCTTCTGCATAGAATTCTACATCTTCTACAAAGCTTTTTGCATATTTTACGGCATCAACAGCCCTCCCGATTATATCTTCTCTTGTGGAATTGAATTTATATCTGATATGAGAATCCGATGTTCCTATTCCGGTATGAATTCTTGGTCTCTTTGCATACCTGAGAGCTTCCGCAGCTACTTCGATATCTTTTTTGTTGGCTCTCGTTAAGCCACAGACCCTGGCATTCTTCACTAATTTTGAAATTTCAGATACAGAATGAAAATCTCCGGGGCTAGAAACCGGAAAGCCTGCTTCAATCACATCAATTCCCAATGCATCAAGCTGTTCTGCAATAATTAATTTCTGCGCTGTATTAAGCCTGCACCCCGGAACCTGTTCTCCATCTCTCAATGTCGTGTCAAAAATTTCAATTTTTTCAGAATTCATATTCATCTTTTTACTTAATTTTGATTCAAAACTAAAAATTGAAATCTTTTTTATTTATTCGGTTTCCCGGAAAAATACAGTATTCAATGGGTAAAGAAATGAGATCAAACAAATGATAATTAAAGACTTAGGTTCGTAAAATTTACAATGGCAGAATTACAGAAAGATTTTTTATTTATACTCATAAAATCATTAAACACTTCAGAAAAACGACAGTTTAAACTCTACGTAAACCGTTTGGGGATCAATATCGATGCGAAATTTTTACTGCTTTTTTCGGAACTTGATAAAATGAACGAATACGATGAAAGAATAATTCTTGAAAAAAAAATATCTACAAAACAGCAGCTTTCCAATCTCAAAGCACATCTCTACAAACAGCTTTTAGTCAGTCTCAGGATGAATCCGAGTCATCAGAATTATCGGATTCAGCTTCGTGAACAGCTGGACTTTGCAAACATTCTTTATCAGAAAGGACTCTATAAACAGGCGCTGAAAATTTTAGACAGGGCCAAACATTCAGCCCTGGAACTGGATGAAAAAAGCATAGCTTCTGAAATCATAGATCTCGAAAAAGTTATTGAATCACAATATATTACACGAAGTATAGCAGGAAGAGCAGATGAACTTATCAGGCAGTCTAAAGCATTAAGCAGGCAAAATCAATATGGTACACAGCTTTCAAATCTTTCGCTGAAATTATACAGCGAAATGCTTACCCATGGCTATGTGAAAAATGATGAGGGCCGTACAGAAATACTGGAAATTTTTAATGCTGAAATTAAAAATATCAAACCGTCGCAACTTAATTTCACGGAAAAATTATGGTTTTACAAAGCGCATGTATGGAAAAATCAGCTATTACAGGATTATAAATACACCCTGAAATATGCTTTCCAGTGGGTAGAATTATTTCACCTGAATCCTGAAATGATCTCCAGCCATCCGGTATGGTATATTAAGGGGTACACCTATCTGCTGAAAATTCTTTTTCTGTATGGTCACAGTGAAATGCTGGAAAAAGAGTTTAATCATTTTAACAGAATAGTCGGATCTGACAGTTTTGGAAATAATGAAAATCTGCAGTCGCTCATTTTTCTGACTCAATATAACACATTGATGAATATTCACTTTATCAAAGGTGATTTTTTTACGGGAACGAAACTGATTCCGGAGATCGAACTCAAAATGGAAAAACTCCGGGATAGAATAGATGAACATCATTTTATGATTTTCTACATCAAAATGGCAGCTATGCTCTTTGGAAGTAAAAAATACAGTGACTCTATTGTCTATTCTACTAAAATTATCGAATCCAAAGGCAATGTACAGGAAGATTTACTCTTTCATACACGAATCCTTATTCTGATGTCCAAATATGAATCAGGAAATGATGAGGATTATGACGACTTTATCAAAGCAACCCTGAAATTTACTCAACGAATGAAAAAACCGGAAGCTTTCCATTACGAAAGTATTGAGTTTTTCAAAAACATTAATAATTTGGTTGCTGATCAAATACAGAAATCTTTCGAATTATTTGAAAAAAAACTGGTTCTGTTTTCTGAAAATGAGTATTACAGAAGATCACTGCTCTACATTGATATTCACGGATGGGTACAGTCTAAAGTACAAAATGTTGATGTTATAGAGATTATAAAGAGAAAAGTAAAATCTAAAAAGAGAAATTGACATTCTGCATTTGTATTATCTCCTCCTCTGAAAAATCAGGTTTATAAACTATATCATTATTATTGTCTTACAAAAGGGCTTTGGAAACTTAATCATTTAAAAATCTTTTATTTTACTGACAGCAGACAGCACTCAAATTAATAATTCTGAAAATTACCGGATTCCTTTTCATAATTTCATACAAATTCTTCAACTCAACTTTACGTAAATACTCATTTTAAATAAAAAATGCGTACTTTTGCAACTTAAAAATTTCTTAGTAAACAATGATAAAAATTACACTTCCAGACAATAGTGTCAAAGAATTTGAAGGAGAAATCACTCCTTTGGATGTGGCAAAATCGATAAGCGAGGGATTGGCAAGAAATACCATTTCCGCAGTTGTAAACGGCACACAAGTCGAAATCACCACGCCGATCACCACAGATTCTACGGTACAGCTTTTGACATGGAATGATGATCTCGGTAAGAAAGCCTTCTGGCATTCTTCTGCCCACCTTCTGGCGCAGGCTATCCTTGAATTTTATCCTGACGCTCAATTAACGATCGGTCCTGCCATTGAAAGCGGGTTCTATTACGATGTGGATTTCGGAGACGAAGTTTTATCTGAAAAGGATTTTGAGAAGATTGAAAAGAAAGTTTTAGAAAATGCAAAAAAAGCATCCACATTCTCATTATATCCTGTTTCAAAGGAAGAAGCATTAAAAACGTATGCTGACAATCCGTATAAAGTGGAATTGATTTCCAATCTTAATGATGGAGAGATCACTTTCGTTACGCATGATAATTTCACAGATCTCTGTCGTGGAGGACATATCCCAAATACAGGGATTGTAAAGGCGGTAAAGATTCTTAATGCTGCAGGAGCTTACTGGAGAGGAAATGAGAAAAATCCTCAACTGACAAGAGTATATGGAATTTCTTTTCCCAAACAGAAAGAGCTGACTGAGTATCTTGAATTATTGGAAGAGGCAAAAAGAAGAGATCACAGAAAATTAGGTAAGGAATTAGGAATTTTTGCTTTTTCTGAAAAAGTTGGTGCCGGTTTACCACTTTGGTTACCGAAAGGAACTGCTTTGAGAAAAAAACTGGAAAACTTCCTTTCTGTAGCTCAGAAAAAAGGAGGATATGAGTTTGTCATGTCTCCACATATCGGATCAAAAGAACTGTATGTGACTTCCGGGCACTGGGATAAATATGGAGAAGACAGTTTCCAGCCGATCAAAACTCCCAACGAAGGAGAAGAATTTTTATTAAAGCCGATGAACTGCCCGCATCACTGTGAGATTTACAAAACTTCACAGTGGAGTTACAGAGACTTACCGAAAAGATATGCAGAGTTCGGAACAGTTTACCGGTATGAACAAAGCGGTGAGCTTCACGGTCTGACAAGAGTACGTGGGTTTACCCAGGATGACGCTCACCTGTTCTGTACTCCGGACCAGTTGCTTGAAGAATTTGAAAAAGTTATTGATTTAACACTTTACGTATTCCAGTCTTTAGGATTTGAAGATTTTGTAACCCAGGTTTCATTAAGAGATCCTGAGAATAAGCAGAAATATATCGGTTCGGATGAGAACTGGGAAAAAGCTGAAAGTGCGATTATTCAGGCTGCAGAAAAGAAAGGTTTGAAAACTGTTATTGAATATGGCGAAGCTGCCTTCTACGGACCTAAATTAGATTTCATGGTGAAAGATGCTTTAGGAAGAAAATGGCAGTTGGGAACCATTCAGGTGGATTATAATCTACCGGAGAGATTTGACCTTACTTACATTGGAAGTGACAATGAGAAGCACAGACCGATTATGATCCACAGAGCACCTTTTGGTTCTATGGAGCGTTTTATCGCTATTCTGTTAGAAAATACTGCAGGAGATTTTCCACTGTGGTTAAGCCCGGATCAGTTTACGATATTGCCAATCAGTGAAAAATATGTAGATTATGCTAAAAAAGTTTCAGAATTTTTAGAAAATCACGATATTAGCGGATTGATTGACGAGCGGAATGAAAAAACAGGTAAAAAAATCCGTGATGCAGAGTTGAAAAAGATTCCTTTCATGCTTGTAGTGGGAGAAAATGAAGAAAGAGATGGCACAATTTCTGTACGTAGACGTGGAGAAGGCGATCTTGGAGTCATGAGCATGGATGAGTTTACAGCCTACTTCAAAAAAGAAGCGAAAATATAATTGAAGATTTAATGATTTAATATTGAACTTATTTAAAGATTAATTTGCAAAAAGTAATTTTTAAATTTTTTAATCATTTAATCTCTCAATTCAAAATAAGTTATTAACCAATAAAATTATAAAGCGATAGCACAAAGATTTAACAACAGAGGCCCACAAAGACGTCCACCTCAGGAGGACTTACACATGATAAACGATAAGATTCGCGTAAGAGAACTTCGTTTAGTGGGCGACAACGTAGAAGCGGGAATTTTCCCAATTGACAAAGCGAGACAAATTGCCAAAGAACAGGAATTAGATTTGGTCGTGATTTCAGACAAAGCTGAACCTTTTATTGCGAGAATATTAGACTATAAAAAGTTTTTATACGAGCAAAAGAAAAAAACAAAAGAACTTAAAGCAAAACAGATCAAAGTAGTTGTTAAGGAGATTCGTTTCGGACCTCAGACTGATGAACATGACTATGATTTTAAGAAAAAACATGCTGAAAAGTTTTTGGAAGAAGGTTCAAAATTGAAAACCTACGTATTTTTCAAAGGACGTTCTATTATCTTTAAGGATCAGGGGGAAATTTTACTTCTTAAACTTGCTCAGGAACTGGAGCATGTAGGAAAAGTAGATCAGCTTCCTAAACTGGAAGGTAAAAGGATGATTATGATGATGAGTCCTAAAAAACCAGCTAAATAATTTGACATTCAGATAATAAGTGTGATGCTTATTATCATCGGAAATATACAAAAAGAGATTTTCTATTGAAAGTCTCTTTTTGTATGATTATTTTTCGTAATTTTGCAAACCAAATATTTGCGTGCAATATAAAGTGGTAAGCCTACATAAAGTGTATGAAACCATTTACTGCATCCATATATTAAATGTAACATTCTGGTAATTTGCCCAATTAACAATTGATTTTTTGATTGCTCCTATTGATAAAAATTCAGATGTTACCTTAGAATAGTATTGATAACAAAAACATAAAAAAGCAAACAATGCCAAAATTAAAAACGAAATCAGGTGCTAAGAAGCGTTTTAAACTTACCGGAACGGGTAAGATTAAAAGAAAAGGTGCTTTCAAAAGCCACATCTTGACAAAAAAGGAAACTAAGCAGAAGAGAAATCTTACGCAGACTTCTTATGTTGCAAAAGTGGACGAGAAAAGCGTTAAACGTCAATTAGCAATTAAGTAGTTTTTATAAATCCTTTATTCGGTTTATAAGAATAACAATTCAACATTTTAACCCTGAAACGGTGCAGCTAAGAGAATGATAAGTGATTCATAATTTATTATCAATTACAAATCTTCCGCCCTTTTCAAAAAAACAATTTAAATTATGCCAAGATCAGTAAATGCCGTAGCTTCAAGAGCTCGCAGAAAAAAATTAATGAAACAAGCTAAAGGTTTTTTCGGTAGAAGAAAGAACGTTTGGACTGTTGCTAAAAACGCGGTACAAAAAGCAATGCAATATGCTTACCGTGGAAGAAAAGAGAAAAAGAGAAACTTCAGATCACTTTGGATCATGCGTATCAACGCAGGTGCAAGAGAGCACGGAATGTCTTACTCTCAGTTTATGGGAGCTCTTAAAAAGAACAACATTGAATTAAACAGAAAAGTTTTAGCTGATTTAGCAATGAACTATCCTGAAGCATTCAAAGCAGTTGTAGATCAAGTAAAATAATGTAAAATTTTTTGTTATCAATATTAAATCCCGAGTTTTTTGCTCGGGATTTTTTTATTATCTACATTTGCTGAATATTAAAGTATTTTATCTAAAGTGAAAAAATTAACTACTCTTCTGCTTCTTTCTTTAGCAACTTATCAGGCGAACGCTCAAAGCTTTATTCAGACTTACCAAAACAGGGCAAACCTGGTTACTGAAACCAATATTACTACACTGCTGCAGGAATTTGCTGCATTCGGTGTAAAAACGACGGGTTCAACTGCCAACAACAATGCCTTAAACTGGCTTAAGGCAAAATACCAGGCATACGGGTACACTGCAAATCAGATCACAGAAGACAGCTTTACCGTTGGAGGAAATACTTCAAAGAACCTTATTATTACGAAGACCGGAACCGTTTATCCCAATATATATGTCATAATCTGTGGGCATTACGATACGATAAACGGGCCGGGAGTCAGTGACAACGGAAGCGGAACTTCCATTCTGCTGGAAGCAGCGCGAATTCTTAAGGATATTCCCACAGAATATTCAGTAAAATTCATTCATTTTTCAGGCGAAGAACAGGGTCTTGTAGGAAGTACACATTATGTGAATAATGTAGTTTTTCAGAATAATATACGTCAGCTGAATCTTAGAGTTGTTTTTAATATTGATCAGGTAGGCGGACAGTTGGGAAATCTTAATAACAATATTAAATGTGAAAGTGATCAAAGCGGGCTGACCGCTAACAATGCAGCATCCCTGGCATTTACCCAGCAGCTGGCTACCTGCACTGCACTCTACTCACCTCTTCAGACAACCATGTCAAATGCTTATTCTTCAGACTATATTCCTTTTGAAAATAAAGGAGATATTATAACAGGTTTTTATGAAACCGTGAGAAGTTTCAATGAGCATTCTGCTAATGATACCTTTGCCAATGTCGATCCTACCTACGTATTCAATGCAGGAAAAGCGGCTGTCGGCGCACTTCAACATTTTGCAGTGGCAAACACAACATTATCAGTCAGTGAATCTAAAATCAACTCTCTGGAAACATTAAAAGTTTATCCGAACCCGGTAAAAAATATGTTAAATATTGAACTGCCGGATCAGATCAGGAATTTCTCCGTGGAAATTAATGACATGAGTGGAAAATCAGTTTTAAAATCTGAAAATCAGAAAGCGGTCAATGTATCCGGTTTGGAAAATGGAGCGTATCTGTGTGTGATAAAATCTGATCATGAGAGTGCGGTAAGAAAGATAGTGATCGCAAAATAAAATTTAATTTTGCTTTATTAAAATAAATTCCGGTTTTTTTCCGGAATTTATTTTTAACTTTTGAATGAAATTGAATATCAAAATTCTCTGATCATGAAGTTCTGGTAAGCAGTACTTTTTCAATATCCTGCAGGCTCATTTTTTTTATTTTAAGTAAAATAAGAAAATGATACAATAAATCTGCTGACTCATTTTTAAAAAGGTCATCATTATCATCTTTCGCTTCGATCACGACTTCCACCGCTTCCTCTCCTACTTTCTGAGCCACTTTATTAATCCCTCTCTTATACAGAGAATAGGTGTAAGAATCTTCAACTTGCTCATCAATTCTCCGGTTTATTTTATCTTCCAGTTCATACAAAAACCCTTTGGATTCTTTTTCACCGAAGCAACTGAAACTTCCCGTATGACATACGACATTTTCCGGAACTACCTTGATCAGTAATGTATCCTGATCACAGTCAATCGCTATATTTTTCACCCTCAGAAAGTTTCCCGACTCCTCACCTTTTGTCCATAACCTGTTCTTTGAACGGCTGAAAAAAGTAACGGTTCCTTCTTTTTCTGTTTTTATAAAAGCCTCTTCGTTCATGTATCCCAGCATCAGAACCTGTCCGGTTCGGTCATCCTGAATAATGACAGGTACCAGTCCGTCTGTTTTGTTAAAATCTATTTTCATCGTACGTTAATATTTCTTTCTTTTAATTCCTTTTTTAAATCGCTGATTTTTATTTCTCCAAAATGGAAAACACTTGCAGCCAGTGCTCCCGTTGCTTTTGTCTGATTAAAGACATATTCAAAATCCTCTGTTTTTCCTGCACCACCTGAAGCAATAAGAGGAATAGTAATGTTTTCTGAGATCAGTCGGGTAATTCTCAGATCAAAGCCGCTTTTTGTACCGTCACCATTCATTGAGGTCAGAAGAATTTCACCTGCTCCCAGGTCTTCTGCTTTTTTAGCCCAATCCAGAGTCTTGAAGGGGGTTCTTTCTCTTCCGCCTTTTACAAAAACCCAGTCATCATCATTGACGAATTTTGTATCGACTGCAACGACCACACACTGACTGCCGAATTCTTTTGCCAGATCACAGATCAGATCAGGGTTTTTCACTGCAGAAGAATTGATGCTTATTTTATCAGCTCCTGCTTCGAGTAATTTCCTTACATCGTCAACAGATGAAATACCACCACCAACGGTAAATGGGATGCTCATTTCTTTTGCAATGTCTTTTACCAGTTCGGCAAAAGTCTTCCTTTCTTCTACAGTGGCTGTTATATCCAAAAAAACCAATTCATCGGCACCTTCGTTTTCATATTTTTTCGCCAGCTGTATCGGGTCTCCGGCATTGATCAGACCTTCGAAGTTGACCCCTTTTACCGTTGTTCCGTCTTTAATATCCAGACAGGGGATTATTCTTTTTTTGAGCATGTCTTTATTTTTTACTTCTGATTTCTGATTTGCGGAGAGTTTTCAATGAATTTCTGTAAGTCAATCATCTGAATTTTACCTTCATAAATTGCTTTTCCTATAATTGTTCCACTGCATCCGATTTCCTGCATCAGGTATACATCTTCGATACAGGAAATTCCACCGCTTGCTACCAATTGAGCGGAGGTACGTTCTAAAATTTCCAGGTACAATTCTGTAGAGGCACCCTGCAGCATCCCGTCTTTTGAAATATCTGTACAGATCACATTCTGAATTCCTTTTTGCTGATAGTCAAGAATAAAATCAATGACATTTTTATCACTGGTTTCCAGCCATCCTGAAGTTTTTATATTTCTGTTTTCACAGTCGGCTCCTAGTATGATTCTTTCTGTTCCGTATTTTTCTATTAAGGTATAACAGAATTCAGGATTTTGAACCGCAATACTGCCAATGGTAATCTTTTTTGCCCCTGCATTAAAGGCTGTTTCTATATCGTCTACCGTCTTCAGCCCGCCCCCGAAATCAATATGCAGGGAGGTTTTTGCAGCAAGAGTTTCCAAAATCTTCTGATTGACGATATGTTTTGATTTTGCACCGTCAAGATCTACAAGATGCAGGAACTGAATCCCGGAATCCTCAAATTCCCTGGCTACTTCGAGAGGATTTTCATTATAAATTTTCTTGGTTGCGTAATCCCCTTTTGAAAGTCTTACGCATTTACCGTCTATAATATCTATGGCAGGAATTATCTTCATTTCTATTTGTTTAATTAGGTATGGTCAATAAGGTAATATACTTGTCATTTATTTGTCATTGAAAATGAACTGACCTTGCATTCGATTATTCATTATGTGTCTTTTTTGTTTTAATTGTCAGTAAAGTTTTAACGTTTTTAATTCACCGAGACAATAATTAATGTTTTAAAAACTGTTTAATTACATCTTTAGGAAATTTTCCAGAATTGTACTTCCTGTTTTCCCTGATTTCTCCGGGTGAAACTGCGTGGCAAAGAAATTATCTCTCTGCAATGAGGCACTGAACGGAATAATGTAATCACAGACTGAAGTGGTATCCGATGACAGCTCACAGTAAAAACTATGGACAAAGTACAGATCATTTTCTTCATTTATTTCCGCAAACAGAGGTGATTTCAGTCCGGATACCGTATTCCAGCCCATATGCGGAACCAGATCAAGCGGAGGAAACTTTCTTACATTACAGTCAAAAATTCCCATTCCTCTGGTATGGCCTTCTTCATTGCTTTTGCACATCAGCTGCATTCCCAGGCAGATTCCCAACACAGGTTGCTGTAGCTCAGGAATAAACAGATCCAATCCTTTTTCCTTCAGAACTTTCATCGTAGATGAAGCTTCTCCTACACCCGGAAAAATTACTTTATCAGCATTTTGTATGAAATCAAAATCATCTGTAATGACAGAATCAGCGCCTAGTCTCTCTAACGCATTCTGAACGGAATTTACGTTACCCCCGTTGTATTTTATAATTGCTATCATCTTAAAGGCTTCCTTTTGTAGAAGGTAAATTAAAGTTTTGATCTGTCTGGCAGACTGCCATTTTCAGTGCTTTGGCAAATGCCTTGAAAATAGATTCTATTTTATGGTGCTCATTGTCACCTTCCGATTTTATATTCAGATTGCACTTTGATGAATCGGTAAATGACTTAAAAAAGTGATAAAACATTTCTGTAGGTACATCACCAATCTTTTCCCTTTTAAAATCTGCCTCCCAGACAAGCCATGGACGGCCGCCGAAATCTACAGCAACCTGAGATAAACAGTCATCCATCGGAAGTAAAAAACCGTATCTTTCAATCCCTTTCTTCTTACCTAAAGCCTTCAGTAAGGCTTCTCCGAGGACAATACCCGTATCTTCAACCGTGTGGTGTTCATCAACCTGTAAGTCTCCATTCACCTTAATTTTCAAGTCTAAATTACCGTGTTTTGAAATCTGCTCCAGCATATGGTCAAAAAAATGAAGTCCTGTATTGATCTCGGAGGTTCCGCTGCCATCAAGATTGACTTCAATTTCTATTTCAGTTTCATTTGTTTTTCTCGACACCCTGCCTTTTCGAGGAATCTGCTTCAGATACTGATAGATTTCGGCCCAGCTCAAAGTTGTAAGTTCAGCATTCTCATCTGGAAGTCCACTGATGAAAATGGATTTTGAATTGAGATTTTTTGCCAGTTTAATATCTGTGATCCTGTCTCCGATGACAAAAGAATTTTCCAAATCGTAATTTCCATACCTATATTTCCCGAGCATACCGGTTTCAGGTTTTCTGTTGGGTGAATTTTCGTATTCAAAACTCCGGTCAATCAATATTTCGCTGAAATGAATTCCTTCATTTTCAAAAGCTTTCATCATCTTTTCATGAGGTTTGATAAAGTCTTCATAGGGAAAACTTTCAGTTCCCAATCCATCCTGATTGGTGATCATGACCAGTTCGTAATCTAATTCTCTGACGATTTTTGACAGGTTTTGAAATACCCCGGGATAAAACTCAAGTTTTTCCAGAGTATCTACCTGAAAATCTTTTGGAGGCTCAATGATCAGTGTTCCGTCGCGATCTATAAATAATACTTTTTTCATTTTTTATAAAATAAACTTATTGTAACTGAATTCCGAAAATTACTGTTCTAAAATTTGAATCAACCGGAGATTCTCTTCTCTGTTTCCTACATTGATCCTGATACAATCAGGGATTTGAGGAAATCTTTTACTGGTGAGGATTTCATTTTCCAGCAGCTTTGCATAAACTGCTTCAGCTTCTCTGAATTGAACAAGAAAGAAATTGGCATCCGTTGGAAACACCTTTGTGATACAATTTAATCCGGTAAGCTGCTCTTTCAGCCAATCCCGTTCTTTTAAAATATCATTAAGATTAGTCTGAAAATCTTCGATCAGATCTAATCTTTCAAGAATGAGATCCTGACTTAAAACATTCACGTTATAAGGTGATTTTACTGTATAAAAGAGATTTGTTATTTCCTGTGATGAATAAGCAATTCCTACCCTGGCACCCGCAAGTCCCCAGGCTTTTGAAAAAGTCTGCAGAACGATCAGATTAGGATACTGTCTGATAAGTTCAATACACGATTTCTGATCCGAAAACTCAATGTATGCTTCATCCACAACAACAATTCCATTAAAATTCTGAATGTAAAATTCGATATCACGGACTGCATTTCCGGTAGGATTGTTAGGAGAGCAAAGAAATAAGATTTTGGGCTGACTTTCTCCTGTAATTTTTAAAAAATCATCTTTTACAATTTCAAAATTTTCGTTCAGATCAAGCTGTACTACTGTATTCTCGTTGATGGTTGCGTAAAACCCGTACATCGCAAAGGATGGATTCATGACTAAAACCGAATCTTTTTTTGGTTCACAGAAAATTTTAATGATCAAATCGATTAATTCATCACTTCCGTTCCCGATTGCAATCTGAGTAGATGGAATGTTTTTCAGACCTGCTATTTTTTCCCTGATTGCTCTGTGAGTGGAATCCGGATATCGGTTAAAATTTCCGTACGGACTTTCATTGGCATCCATGAGCAAAGGATTTTCAAACAGATTATTGTCTCTGAAGCTGATGTATGGTTTGAGTTCAAGTATATTTTTCCTGACGAAGTTCTGTATGTTGATAGTGGTCATATTTTTTATTTTAATCTGATTGATACTGCATTTTTGTGAGCGAAAAGACCCTCCGCTTCTGCCATAAGTTCTATTGTGTTTCCTAAATTCTGCAGACCTTCCTGTGAGATATTCTGAAACGTAATCTTTTTCACAAAGCTGTCTAAAGAGACTCCACTGTAGTTTTTGGCAAAACCATAGGTAGGCAGTGTATGATTGGTTCCGCTGGCATAATCTCCGGCGCTTTCACAGGAATAGTTCCCCAGAAAAACGGATCCCGCATTCCTGATTTTGGTTATAGTGTTTTCGTAGTCTTTAACTGCAATGATCAGGTGTTCAGGAGCATATAGATTACTGAATTCAAGAGCATTATTCAGAGAATTCATCAGAATAAAATGACTGTTGTTTAAAGACTGTCGGGCAAATTCATTTCTGGGAAGCTCCTGAACCTGTTTTTTTATTTCATCAAGTGTTTTGTTAAAAACACCTTCGTCTGTGGAGATAAAAATGACCTGACTGTCACTTCCATGCTCTGCCTGCGAGAGCAGATCCGCTGCGCAAAACGCAGGAACCGCGGTTTCATCTGCAATGACCAACACTTCGCTTGGCCCCGCCGGCATATCAATGGCAACACCAAAATCCTGAGCATAATCCTTGGCGGCAACAACATATTGATTTCCAGGCCCGAAGATCTTATAGACGTTAGGAACAGACGGTGTGCCTAAGGTCATTGCTGCAATGGCCTGTGCACCTCCAACTTTAAATACTTTGTCAATACCGCAAAGCTTTGCTGTATAAAGAATAGCAGGATTGACATTCCCGTTTTTGTCCGGGGGCGTACAAAGGACAATCTCTGTACATCCTGCCAGTTTAGCAGGAATAGCAAGCATAAGGACAGTCGAAAATAGAGGAGCCGTTCCTCCCGGAATATAAATTCCCACTTTTTCAATAGCCCTGTTTTCTCTCCAGCAGATCACCCCACGGCTGGTTTCTATTTTCTGAATTTCGCTTTCCTGGGAAGCATGAAATTTGGTTATGTTTTCTTTAGCTGCCTGAATGGCTACCTTAAGATCTTCAGCAATCAAATCTACCGATAGATTAATTTCTTCCTGCGTTAAGGAGAGTTCATCAATTTTTACTGCATCAAACTTTTCAGAAAATCTGATCAGTGCCTGATCTCCATCCTGTCCGACTTCAGAGAATATCTCCCTGATGGTTTCAGAAGTTTCCTGCTTTTTAAAGACCGGTCTTTTGGTAAGTTCAAACCATGTTTCTCTGTCTGGATTTATATATGTATTCATCTTAAATAACCATTTTATCAATAGGAATAATTAAAATATCCTGTGCTCCTTTTTCTCTTAATTCATCAATAACATCCCAGAATCTGTCCTGATCAATCACAGAATGAATACTGCTCCAACCCTCTTCAGCCAAAGGAATAACGGTAGGACTTTTTAAAACAGGAAGAACATTTGCTACATCTGTAATCTTATCATTGGGAACATTCATTAGAATGTATTTGGAATTTTCAGCCTTTAAAACTGCTTTAATTCTGAATAAAAACTTGTCAAGAATGATTTCTTTTTCAGAATTAAGCTTTGGATTTTTTGCCAAAACAGCTTCAGATTTCATAATCGTCAGTGTTTCTCTCAGACCGTTT
This sequence comes from Chryseobacterium sp. HNCC26DJ238, assembly GCF_057180465.1. Lineage (NCBI taxonomy): Bacteria > Pseudomonadati > Bacteroidota > Flavobacteriia > Flavobacteriales > Weeksellaceae > Chryseobacterium > Chryseobacterium sp. HNCC26DJ238. The sequence goes on along the minus strand of NZ_JBXUGI010000002.1, from coordinate 253,005 downwards.
TTAAAAAGTGTGCTTCCTGAACTGACAATATCACAGATGCCATCTGCCAAACCTATATTGGGAGCTATCTCCACGGAACCTGAAATGACATGAATTTCTGCTGATATTTTATTTTCATCTAAAAAGCGGCGTAAGGTAGCCGGATAGGAAGTTGCTATTTTTTTTCCCTGAAAATAGTTCAGGCTATCGGTAGCGACTTCTTTCGGAACCGCTAATGACACCCTGCATTTAGAGAAACCAAGCTGATGAACAACCGTAATATCTTTTTCTTTTTCTGCCAGAAGATTTTCTCCTACGATAGCGATATCCACAACCCCGTCTTCCAGGTATTGTGGAATATCAGAATTTCTGAGGAACATAATTTCCATCGGAAAGTTTTCGACGGAAATTTTAAGCTGATCTTTTCCGTTGTTAACAGAGATTCCGCAATCTTTGAGAAGCTGCAGAGATTCATCATACAGTCGTCCGCTTTTTTGAATTGCAATTTTTAATGTACTCATTTCACTTTTTCTTGTGTCTGAGTCTGTAAAAACGATAGGATGTGAACTTTTTCTGTGAAGAGATAAGGAAACAAAAAAACCGCCTGTAGACTCAGACGGTTTAATTTTTATTATATTATTTTAACACAAATATCAATCAATTCCGTCTTAGGAGAAATGATGATAATGATGAAGTGTTAAAAAAGTAGTTGTCATTTTTTGAATATTGTGGTACAAATGTAAGATAAAATTTTAAACTTCCAAATATTTTTCAGAATAATCTATGATAAAAATTCATCAGCTGATTGGCAATAGTTTCATCCGTGAACTTCTGAACAAATTCAAAACCTTTATCAACACGGCGTTTTCTTTCAGATTCGCTGTCCCAGAGAAATTCTATTTTAGACTTTAAATCCAGATAATTGGCAGGATCGATATAAACTGAATCATTACCACCTGCTTCAGGAAGGCAGCTTGTATTGCTCGTTACCGTAACGGTTTTTGAAAACAGGGCTTCAATTACAGGAATTCCAAAACCTTCAAAAAAGCTGGGGTAGACGAAGATATCGGCAAGTTTATATAATACAGCTAACTCATCCACAGAAACACCTTCCAGAAAATGAACTTGCTGTTCCATTTTATTTTTCAGAATAAAGTCCTTTACCTTCTTATAATATTTTGTTTTTCTTCCGACAACAATAAGCGGAATTTCTGTTGTAGAAATTGCTTTTACAATATTGAGAAGATTTTTGCGTTCTTCGATGGTTCCTACGTTGAGGATAAACCTTTTGGGAAGATTAAATTTTTCTCTGGTTTTCAGAATCATCTCTTCAGATTGATTTTCTTTGAACGCATGATGGCATCCCTGATAAATAACATTAATTTTGCTTTCTGGTACGTTTAAAAACCTGATAATATCCTGTTTCGTCTGTTCTGAAATGGCAATAATTTTATCGGCAGCAGCTGCTGCCTTTTTAAACTTCCATAAATGAATTTTCCGGTCAAAAAAAGAATAATACTGAGGATAACGCATGAAAATCAAATCATGGATTGTCACTACTTTTTTGACAGGTGTCTGATCCCATTTTAAAGGAAGTTCTCCGGATAATCCGTGAAAAATATCTGCGTGATGTTTTTGGGCATCTTTTCCCATTTTAAACTGGCGTGAAAATTTTCCTTTGGAAGATTCGATGAATTTTACATTCTCTTTTTCCAAGATATCCTTCCCTCTTTCAGAAGTATTTTTGTTGATCAGAAGATATTCGTTTTCGGGAAAATACTGCGATAAAATCCTTACCAGATCTCTTGAATAATTGCCAAGACCGGAAGTATTGTGAAAAAATCTTTTTGCATCAAATGCTATCTTCATGACGGTATGCTTTTATAAAATTCCTGAAAGGTCCCGAATCTGTGATTTTTATTTTTCAGCCAGCCTACAAACTCATCAAATCGCTGTACCATTTCATCTCCTGAATTCTTAACGGTAAATCCTGGCAGCTTAAACTCAGTTTTTTTAATTTCAGCAAACTCCCAGGGATGAAAATAGATATTGAGATAACGGTCTTTTTTTAAAGTATCTGCCGCTATTTTTTTATATATCCCTAAAGGAAAATTATGAAAACTCAGCCAAAATAAAGGTATTCTGAAATTTGGTGAAACAGATGCCGGAATCTGGGTCACCTTTCCTTCTTTGAAATAGGTTCTTGAAACTTTGAGGTTGTTGTATCGTCCGGGAAGAAAAGTAGGATTGACGGAGGAGTTATAAAGATACCCTGCATTTTCAACTGCTTTTTTATCTACCGGCATCATTCTGGGCATTCTCAGGCCTGTAACAGGGGTGGAAAATAACTCTTCAAGTTTTTCTCTGGATTCTTTTAAATGTTTTTCTTCAAATTCTGAATGAAACCAGGTATGTGAAGCCAGTTCATGACCTTCACTCAGTAATCTCTCTATTAAAGATCTGCTGTTTTCGGCAAAAACAACGGTCGAAAAAAAAGTTGCTTTAGCCTCATGCTTTTTAAGAAGATCAAGAATTCTCTCTAAGCCGGTCTGGGAAACCGAAATTTGCTCTTCGAAAGAAATCTGCCCATGATACTCGAATGGCATATCAAATTCTTCGATGTCAAAACTTAATAAGACCATTTTTTAAAAATTTTTATTTTTGATGATGTAGTTGGGTCTTGCTTTTACCTGTTTAAAGATTTTTCCCAGGTAGATTCCCAGAATCCCCAGCATGATAAGCTGAAGGCCTCCAAAGAAAACGATGGTCATAATCAATGATGCCCAACCGGAAATTTCAGTTTTTTCAATAAAAGAATAAATCACATAGATGCCATAACCGATCACGGATAAACCTGAAAACAAAAATCCTAAGTAAGCAGCAATGTATAAAGGCTTTATACTGAATGCGGTAATTCCTGTAAAAGCAAAGGTCATCATTTTTTTCAGATTGTAGCTGCTCTGTCCTGAAAGCCTTTCGCAGGCTGTAAAATCGATACCGGTCTGTTTAAATCCCATCCAGCTTGTCAGTCCGCGCAAAAACAGGTCATCTTCATTGAATTTCCTCATTACTTCTACGACACCTGCATCCATCAGCCTGAAATCTGAACCGCCTCCTTTTGTAAGGTTGACATCGGATAAACCTGACAGGATCTTATAGAAAAAATCAGATGTTTTTCTTTTAAAGAAAGAAATTTCCTTAGGATATTTTCTTACTGTTAAAACCACATCATATCCTTCTTCCCATTTTTCAATCATCTGAGGGATAAGTTCAGGAGGATGCTGAAGGTCTCCGTCCATTGAAATTACGGCATTTCCGAATGCGCTGTCCATACCTGCTTTTACGGCAGGCTGATGTCCGAAATTTCGTGAAAATTCAATAAATTTCACTTCTTTATATTGTTCGGCTAACAGATTCAACTGCTGCTGGGTGGCATCTCTGCTTCCGTCATTGACGAAAATAATTTCAAAATCATAATGAGGTAATTCTGAAAAAACTTTTTTGATTTTCTGATGAATAGATGCAACATTGCCTTCTTCATTATAAGCAGGTATTACAATGGATATTTTTTTCATCTGTAGATATTATTGCAGACTGTAATCTTTTTCAAAATCTTTGGTCATTAATTCATAAATAATCCTGAACCAAACGAGGATGCAAGGTACAGCTTTTAAAGAATATTTGACGATGTAATTCACCTTAACTGATTTTGGAAACAGATCTGAAGGTGAAAAACAGGTGAGAATGATTACAAAAATAAGCAACCCCCAGATCAGTGGTGTTCTTTTTTTCTGCATAAAAAACCAGATCATTACGCCTGCAACGGCAATGATATAAGTCGGAGATTCTGATCCTGAACTGAACAATACCAGGAAAAGTAAAGTCGAAGCCAGTATCATCAGCTGAAAAGTATAATTTTTATACTGTTTGATCCGGATGTAAGGCAGCGCAAACAAAGGAAGCCCAAACGCTAAAAATGAAAGATTTGATATGGAAGAATCCCCTAAAATTCTTCTTACAAAACCCATCAGCGATATATCCTGATAACTGTTTAATCCTTGATTCTGTCCGTTTTTTTCTGCCAGTGAAATGGACCAGTCCTTATAACTCTGAATGACAAATTCAGGGCTTGAAAAGATCATCGGAAATACAAAAAACAGCAATGCTATAATAATTCCAGCAATGATAAATTTCGTTTTATTTTTAATGAAGAAAAACTGGGAAAGTCCGACCACTCCGTAAATCTTGACAAATACTCCTATCATTAAGGAAACAGCAGATTTCACTTCTTTTTTCTCATAAATATACACTGCAGATAACATCAATAACCCGGTGAGAGCAATATTAAACTGTAAACTCAAAGCAGCGGTAATAAATTCCTGCAGGCAAAGTAATGCAAACAGTGCTTTTTTGCTATCTGAAAAGGGAAGCTTATAGATCGCATAAATAAATATAAATGTATTGGCTACATTCCACAAAGAAATCCCGAGCCAATCCGGCATCAAAGCAAACGGGGCAATGAGCACACTGAAAAAGATCCCGTAATGATTGGAATCCTGAAAATGCTCCGGATACTGCAGATACAGATTTTTCTCAAGCAGCGTATTGATGTAGGTATACTTAAAAATCAGGTAGTTATTAATCGCCTGATATCCTCTTGCGTACTTTGAGATCGCAGTAATCATTGCAATCATAAGATAAACCCCAAATATATATCTGGGGTTTAAAATAAACTTTAAAATTTTTTGTTTCAAGGTAATGAGTTTTTGGTTAGTTGTATTTAAACCGCAACATTATTCTCTCTCAAAGCATCATTCAGTGAGGTCTTTTTATCGGTAGACTCTTTTCTCTGACCGATAATCAAAGCACACGGAACCTGAAACTCTCCGGCAGGATACTGCTTGGTATAACTTCCAGGGATAACTACTGAACGTGCAGGAACCCTTCCTTTAATTTCGATCGGTTCAGCACCCGTAACATCAATAATTTTAGTAGAAGCGGTCAAAACAACATTTGCTCCTAAAACAGCTTCTTTTTCTACATGCACGCCTTCAACAACGATACATCTTGATCCGATAAAGCAGTCATCTTCGATGATTACCGGTGCAGCCTGAAGCGGCTCCAGAACACCACCAATACCAACTCCACCGCTCAGGTGAACATTCTTACCGATCTGTGCACAGCTTCCTACAGTTGCCCAGGTATCTACCATGGTTCCGGAATCTACATAAGCCCCGATATTTACATAAGAAGGCATTAAGATAACCCCTGAAGCAATAAATGCACCTTCTCTTGCTACAGCGTGAGGCACTACTCTTACACCTTTTTCAGCATAATTTCTTTTCAATGGGATTTTATCGTGAAATTCAAACGGACCTACTTCAATAGTCTCCATTTTCTGGATCGGAAAATACATGACCACCGCTTTCTTCACCCATTCATTTACCTGCCATCCGTTTTCGGTTGGTTCAGCAACACGAAGTTTTCCGGTATCTAAAAGAGAAACAACTTCTCTGATGGCTGCCTTGCTGTCTTCGTTTTGTAATAAATCTCTTTGATCCCAGATAGTTTCAATAGTTTGTTGTAACGACATGTGTTTATTTTAAATCAGTTTAATAAATTTGAGTTCAAATATACAAAAACTTGTGTAAAGCCCCTGAAACTTATTATTCTGGCGGTAAGTAATTCATATTTAAATCGATGTCCTTATGTATATGGATTCAGTTCAGAATCAAATTTAACAGATCCATTAGAGGTGCTATTGATTTTTTTAACTAAACCTTTCATTAGCAGAGATCAAAGAATACAGCTGGATTCGTAATTAATACTTTGTATCAAGCAATGCCTGCCATTCTATTTCTGATAAGTTTATTTTATCTTATGAAAAACAAAATCATCCAATTTCTGATGGATGTATGGATAATAAATTTGGTTACTCTGTGACAAAATTTTCACACTCTATCAAATTGATAATGATGAGTTCTTCTGATTTCCTAAAATATCACGTATTATAAAATTCTTTGTGCACTGAGATAAGCTTTATTCCAATATTTCTCATTGAGTGAGGAAATGATGACCCCTTTTGAGGTTGACGCATGGATAAATTTGACTTCACCGTCATTTTCTATGGTGTGAACAATTCCTACATGAGAAACTTTAGTTCCACCAGCGGTTGCGAAAAAAAGCAGATCACCCGGCTTCACTTCTTTTACATCAATATTTTTCCCCGCAGTTGCCTGATCAGCTGACCTCCTGGGTAACTTAAAACCGTTTTCATCAAATACTTTGGTCGTTAATCCTGAACAGTCAAACCCGGATGAAGTGTTTCCGCCGAATTTATAGGGGGAACCCAGATAATTTTCTGCATCCTTTAATATACTCTTTACCGTTCCGGATAGTTTACCGTCAAATGCAGAATCAAGTTTTCGTAGATTTTCTGACTTTGAAACAGCCTTTGAAGTATATTTCTTCGATTTTGAAACATTTTTTGTGCTTCCACAGGAAATTGCCACAGAAGAGCAAACTGCCAAAACAGAAAGGATCTTTACTGCTGATTTGTATTTGAATATTCCGAAGTCCATAATCTGTTGATCTTTAGTTCTGTATCATTACACTTACAAATATAAACAAAATTATTAATTATATTATAACTATACTACAACTATACCAGAATTATATTTTAAAACGATAGATTTTGATATTTATTCTTATATTTGAAGTTCAAATACTGAAATGGCAACATATGAAAGCTTAATAAAACTGAACGGCACTTTAGGTGATCTGGTTTTTTATAATCTGAATGGTAAGAATATCGTCCGCAAAAAGAGCGGATTCAATAAAAATGCCTTTAAGAAAAGTCCATCTTATGAAAAAGTCCGTCAGAACAGTTCAGAATTCGGACACTGCTCAAAGATTGGGAAACTGATCCGACAGTGCCTGGAAATCTACATAAAAGAAGCAGAGGATCCCCTACTATACCAGAGATTCGCTAAGCTGATGACTGAAATAAAAGATCTGGATCTGATTTCAGAAAAAGGAAAAAGAACCGTAATAAATGGTCTGGCAACAGAATCCGGATCTCAGATGCTGAAGGATTTTCAATTTGGAACTATTCAGCCCCTGCAAAATTCTGTAAGTATCACTTCCGGACTATGGGATCACAGTCTAGTGATTGATAAAAATCCCGCGATCAGTGAAGTGGTCCTTGAGACTTTAAAAATTGATTTTGATGCATATCAATCTGACCATCGCAGAGAAGTAATCGCTGTAGAAAAATCGCTTAATGAATATGTCTTTCAAAAACATTTTGAGGAAAATGAGATGAAATTTTATTTTGTTGCTTTAAAAAAAGGTGATAAAATCATTCGGATGGGGTTTGTGTAGGATTGGTCTATTTCTCCTTTCATGACTCCTTTAATTTGGCAGGTGAAGGACAAAACTTTGCGTTAAGAAAATCAATTCTGTGATTCTCTTGTAAACAGCAAATATTTTCTGGGTTTAGATTCCTCTGGAATGACAAACTGTGTGCTGAGAATTGAGTTTTTTATGAATGATAAAAAAGTATTCATTGAATCATTTCAATCGCCTACCTGTCATTGATTTAATCTAATCTTTTATTTCGGGAGGAATCTCAATAGCAAATTTTTGATAAAGTTAGATTGGTCAGTAAATAATAAGTGATAAACGGTGCTTAAAAAACTTCACCATTTAAATTGATTCGCTATTTTCAAACGCAAAGTTTATTTAAGTACCGCATCATTAAAGGAGCAAAGAAAATGGAATCAATGAATTGAGTCTTATAAAGCTAGCTTCATCAGCGGCTTGGCCGCCCTTCTTTGCTTCTTAAAAATTAGCAGCTTGCATATAAAACTTTGCGTTAAGAAAATTAAGTTCTGCAATTTTACGATAAGCTAGAATATTTGGGTTTAGATTCCTCCGGAAAGACAAACTGTGCGCTGAGAGTTTAGTTTTTTATGAATGATAAAAAAAGTATTCATTGAATCATTTCAATCGCCTACCTGTCATTGATTTAATCTAATTTTTTATTTCGGGAGGAATCTCAATAGCAAATTTTATGAAGAAATTCAGACTCTTTGGAAATCGATGATAAGTGGTGCGTAAAAAATCTTATTCTATAAATTGATTCTGCTATTTTTCTAACGCAAAGTTTTATTTAAATGACGCATTATTAAAGGAGCAGAGAGAGGAAATCAATGAAATTGATTTTTATAAAGCGAGCTTCATCAGCGGCTATGCCGCCACTCTTTGCTCCTTAAAAATTAGCAGGTTGCATGATAAAACTTTGCGTTTAAAAAAATTAACTCTGCAACTTCCTTACAAATAAGCAAAAATTTACTGGGTTTAGATTCCTCCGGAATGACAGACTGTGCGCTGAGAGTTAATTCTGTTTACTATTTAAATTGATTTGTTATTTTCAAACGCAAAGTTTTATTTAAATAACGCATCATTAAAGAAGCAGAGAAATGGAATCAATAAAATTGATTCTTATAAAGTGAGCTTCATCAGCGGCTTTGCCGCCACTCTTTGCTCCTTAAAAATTAGCAGATTGTATGATAAACTTTGCGTTAAGAAAAACTCAATACTGCACTTTCCTATAATTAAAAAAGATTTTTAAACACGTCAGGTTCTGTCGCCTCGCCTCTGTATGTTTGCCGTAATATTAAGTTTGGATGAAATATCCCCACAAGTACTTTAATATTCGTTAAAAAAAAGTTAAATTCGCCAAAATATAATAATTAAAAACTCAAGTATGAAAAAAATCTATGTGAGTGCCTGCCTTCTTTGCTTCACAGGTCTGTCATTCGGACAGGATTTAATCTGGCAACATGATATCAGATCATCAACTCAAGACTTCCTTTCCCAGGTCACTACAACCATTGACCAGCAGTATCTCATCAGCGGAAGTGCCATTCAAAGCTCCAACCTTCAACAGGCTAAAGGATCTCAGAACAATGGATACGACTTTAAGATCATCAAACTCAACCAAAACGGGGATACCGTATTTGAAAAATATTTCTCAGGAAAGAACCATGATTTCCTGGCTGCAACCGTTGCTACACAGGAGGGCGGATTTGCCATAATAGGAACTTCGTACTCCGGAAAAGGGCTGGATAAAAAGGAGGATTCCAAAGGAGGCTCAGATTTATGGTTGATAAGAACAAATCCAGAGGGAAATGAAATTTGGCAGAAAACATTGGGCACAGCCCAGGACGATGAAGCCAGAGCGGTCATCCAGACCACTGACTTAGGATTTGTTGTTGCGGGCAATGTACAGAACTCACCCGATGGTTTCGGTTCTAAAGATGTTATGATCATCAGGCTCGATAAGAACGGAAAAGAAGTTTCCCAGCTGATCCTCGGCGGGAGAGGAAATGATGAAGTGGAAAAAATGATCCCGACCGCTGACGGCGGTGTTCTGTTGGGCATATATTCAAGGAGTGCATCCTCCCCCAACTCTTCCAAAGGAAAGGAAGTTAGAGATGCATCGCCTAAGAATTCCCAGACAAAACTGAATACCTATTCCAAAAAAACAGAGAATGAAGGTGAAGGAGATTACTGGATCGTTAAAATATCAAAGGAAGGAAAAGTTGAGTGGGAGAAGAATTACGGAGGGAAAGGAGATGACCACCTGAGAACTTTAGCCATGACCTCTACAGGATACATCATCGGAGGCGAATCAAGATCTGAGAGATCAGGAAATAAAACCGTGGGAATTGAAGAGGGAACAGACGTATGGCTCCTCTCGCTCAGAGAAACAGGAGAAGAAAACTGGCAGAAGTCTTACAGTTTTAAGAACCGGGATATCCTGATGGGACTCAGCGTTATAAAAAGTGCAGACGATAAAAACGCAAAAGGATTTTTAATTGGCGGCTACACGCAGGCAGAAGGAAGAATTGAAGCAGATGATGAAACTTTCTGGATGCTCTACCTCGACCAGAACGGAAATGAACAATGGAGAAAGCACGTCAAAGGAGAATCCAGGAAGAAGGAAGAACGGTTATCGGATATCAAACTCAACAGGGACGGATCGATCATCCTGGCAGGAACCAGTGCTGAGGAACTGGGCAGAGAAAACTGGAAGATCGTGAAACTGGGCGATAAGCAATTGGATCAGCTGATTGAAAAGCAGGATATCAAGATCTACCCGAATCCGGTTTCGGATTATGCATATGTAGAAATCGGTTTTGACCCTTCGACATCAGGTCAGGGTTTCAAAGAAGCGGACATCACGATTTATGATATGGGCGGACGACAGCTGCAGAGTTTAAAGACCAAGAATAAAGTCACCAAGATCAATACGCAGAACCTGATTCAGGGAGCGTATCTGGTGACAGTGAAAACAGATACGAATAAAACGGCGAATGCTAAATTGATTAAAAAATAAAACACAAATGAAAATAAATAAAACAGTACTATTTTTATCTATCGTAGTTAGTAATATCTACAACAGCCAGTCACAAAATCAATTGGACAAATTAACGAATATAGTCCCTCCCTCACCTCAAGCATTTAATATTGTTCAATACGGCAACCAGCCTTTAAATGAATATAAAGGAATGACTCAGATCAGTATTCCTGTGACTGGAATCAAAAATAAGGATCTATTTAACAATATTGAGCTAAGATATTCTAAATTAGGCGTTAAAGTAAATGATATCTCCTCTAATGTTGGTGTAAGCTGGATCCTTGATATGGGAGGAGTCATTACAAGAACAATATTTGATTTGCCTGATGAGAAGCAGTCTACCTCCAACAGATTGATTTTTAACAATATATCAGAGTTTATACACTTACCTAACAGCCAGAATGGTTCTTCCAATGCAGCTTTGCTCAATTCTTATATCAAAAATGAATCATTAGACAATGAAATTGATATTTTTAATATTTCTGTCAATGGTCTTACGGGAAGTTTTTACCTAAACAAAGATTTTAACCCTGTTTTGCTTACAGATACCCACCAGTTTAAAATAGAAACAGTGGGTGATTTTAAAACTTCTCATGAACTTCTGTTAACCTCCAATGATGGGATTAAATACTACTTTGGTGGAATAAATGCTACTGAAACGACATGGAACAGGGAATCTATTCAGCATTCAGGAATCACCAGTTTTTATTTAACGAAAATTAAGAACATCGCAGGACAGGAAATTAATTTTGAATATACAAACGTTGGAGGGAAAGCTTTTAATACTTCAAAAATAGAACAGCAAATTATTAATACTACTATAATAAATGGAGGTTGCATTCCAAACAGACAATTAGGGCAAGCATCATATGATAACAGGAATAATATTTTAAGAATCAATAATGCTAAAATTTTATCTCGAATTGTTGGTAATGAAACCAGTATTAAACTGAATTATCAGAATACAAATAATACAATATATGAGAAGCTAACTTCAATAGAGATTTTCACTAAAGAAGAAAAACATCAGACCATTGATTTTGAATATCTGGATAAGTATTCAGGAAACCACATGGAAAGATTTTTCCTTAGCGGAATCAAAAGATATACTCATAAGAATGGAGCTAAAATATTTGATAGTGAACATTTATTTGAATATGATGACCCTCTTTCTATTCCTGTTAGAAACAGTTATAGTGTAGATGTATTTGGTTATTATAACGGAAAATTCAATACCACTTTCATACCGGATTTGAATTTATTGTCACAGACACCGGTTTATCATTTACAGGGACTTAATCTTGCAGACAGAAGATCTGTTTTCAGTAATGCAGTAAAAGGAACTTTAAAATCTATTACTTATCCCACTAAAGGGAAAACTTTTTTTGAATATGAGGCATTCCCAAGAAAATCAATGGCTTATACAGGTAAATCGGGAACTGTAACTACCAGTGATATGCCTATTGTCACTGTACATAACTCAATGATAAACGGAGTTGATGTATTTGATAATATCTTAAAAATGAAACTTTCTATTTATCAGGAGATTTCATCTGCAATTCCCAATAATATGGGAAGGGCTAATTTCAAAATATTGGATGCCGGAACGAATGAAGTTCTTATCAATAAAGATCTGATCCTATCAAAAGCTACACCTGATGACGAAGGGCCATCTTCCAGAGAAGTTGTATTTGACTTTCCGACTGACCCCAGTAAGCAGTATAAACTTGTGATGACCCTTCTGAGACCCAATCTGCAATACAATGCCGATTATTCAGCAATGCATAAAGCAGGGTATGAAAAAATACATGAAGCAGGATTAAGATTAAAAAGAATGTATGATTTTGACGGCAACAATATGACAAATATTAAAAGGGTATATTATACTTCATTGGATAATATCAACAATGTTAACATATTGCCGGAAGATTCATATAATCCCGCAATATATTTGAGTTCAGTTTATGATATTACAGGATGTGCAAGTCAGAATCCATTTCCTAATTTAGCTCCTACAGCAAATCAACAGCTTGTATTGTCTTCGGAGAGTGTCAATGATTATTTTGATGGTGAAAGCAGGTTATCGCCTTCTTATCCGGTGGTAACAGTGAGCTCCGGAGGAGATAATTTTGAAAAAGGAGGAGAAGAAAAGATATTTTCACAGGGCAATTTTGACGAAAGTGTAATTTTAAGTACAATCGTTGAAAATAATGATTATTATGGTTCTGATTTATCTTCACTGGTAGGAACTTTAACCAATAGTTTCAGCAGAAACCTTTCTTTTGATGATTTTAATGGAAAGTTATTAGAAAGCAGGATTTTTTCCAGTAGTAACAGCGGACAGCTTTATTTAAAAAAGAAAACCAATTTCAATTACGACTTTATGCATTCAAAAACAGTTTTTAATCTGATTGGTAAAGATATATATGCAATATTTGGATTCGCACCAGGAACAAATTCCACAAATATGATTACTAATCTTTTTTTAATGTATTATCCCAGAAAATCTTATTCAGTACTTCTAAATAAAAAGGTTGATTCAGAATATTTTGAAAATGTCCCATATAATGTGACGGACGATAGTATATATAAAAAACTGACCACAACATCAAATTATTATTACAATAACCCTCTGCATTCACAACTTACTAAAGAAATATCAACATTTTCCGATTTAGCAAGTACTGAAACGAGCTACCAATATGCCCATGAGAAAGGTAATCAAAGACTGATCAACGCCAATATGATAGGTATTCCTCTGGAAACTTCTGTCGTTCAAAAACAGAATACTAATGATCCCGGAAAAGTTGTTGCTAAATCGGAAACCAAATTTGATAACCCTGCGCACCTGTTCCCGAGTTCACTTCTGTCTTATGACCTTCAGAACAACAGTTCTACCGAACTCACCTACGACCAGTATGACAGTAAAGGCAATCTCCTGCAGTATACCACCAAAGACGGCATCACGACCTCTATCATCTGGGGATATAATACAACCCAGCCCATTGCGAAGATCACAGGAGCCACCTTCGCTCAGGTGAACAGCCTGGCTTCAGCCATTATCGCAGCTTCCGATGCAGATGCCTTAGACCCGGCTAATGAACCGGCACTGATCAATGCCCTGGATGCGTTCAGAAAAAACCCTGACCTGGCAGCTTATCAGATCACGACCTATACCTATGATCCTCTGATCGGGGTAACAGGGATCACGCCTCCTTCGGGAATCAGGGAAGTCTATCTCTACTATACTGCCAACAGGCTCAAAGAAATAAGGGAGAACAATGCAACAGGCAAGATCCTGAAAGAATTCAAATACAATTACAAACATTAAAACACATCTTATGAAAAAAATAATCATCCCGATCAGTGCCCTGTTTGTAGTGGGGCTGTCCCATGCACAGAGCACAAATCTGAGCACGAACGAAAATTACGTTTATTCCAAGACCTATCTCTCTGACCCCTCCCTTCCCAATCCAAAAAGTGTGGAAACTGTTCAGTATATCGACGGTTTGGGAAGACCCAAACAGGTCGTCAATATCAAAGCCTCTCCTACCCAGAAAGATGTGGTGACCCACATCGAATACGACGGATTCGGAAGACAGGTAAAAGACTTTCTTCCCGTACCGCAGAGCGGAACAATGAACGGTGCCATCGTTCCCAATCCCCTTGCCAATGCCACGCAGCCTGAGATCTACGGATCTGAGAAATTCTATGCGGAGAAAATTCTGGAAAACTCCCCCTTAGACCGTATTCAGCAGCAGATTCAGGTGGGAAATGATTGGACTGGTAAGCCTGTTAAATTTGAATACGATGCCAACACAGAAGGAGAAGTAAAAAAATATACCGCAACCTTTAATTATTCAACGTTTCAATCACAGATCACGCTGTCGGCAACCGGTTACGGAGCCAACCAGCTTTATAAAAATACGGTAACCGATGAAGACGGAAACAAAACGGTTGAATTTATAAACGGTCGGGGTCAGACAATCCTCCTGAGGAAAATGCTGGATGGGACAGCCAGTGCTGACACTTATTACGTCTACAATGACTACAACCAGCTGGCCTATGTCATCCCGCCTCTGGCAGTAGCCGCAAATGCAGTGGATGAAACCACCCTGAACAATCTCTGCTACCGATATAAATATGACACCAGGAACCGTCCGGTCGAAAAGAAGATTCCCGGGAAAGGATGGGAATACATGGTCTATGATAAACAGGACAGGCTGGTGGCCACCAGGGATGCCAACCTTGAAGCGAAAGGACAGTGGCTGTTTACCAAATATGATCAGTTTGGACGGGTCGCATTTACAGGAATCAGTACCGGGGGAGCAAGAACCGCAGAACAGGCAGAGGTAGAACTCAATGGCGGCAACAACATGCTGCGGAGTGAAAGTGTGGGATTCAGCCATGAAGGAATGGATGTCTACTATACAGGAAGAGCCTACCCCGCAGATAATAAATACCTGCAGCTTCTGAGTATCAGTTATTATGATACCTATGCTCCTTACAGTTTTAATCCTGCTTTCCCTGCGACCGTATTTGGGATTCCCGTCATCACTGACAACAGTACCGGAAATAATATCAGCACTAAGAGTCTGCCTGTGATGAGTTTTGTGAAAAACATTGAGGATAACAACTGGACGAAGAATTATTCTTGGTATGATGAAAGAGGAAGAGCGCTGGCGAGCCACTCCATCAATCATCTGGGAGGCTATACCAAAACGGAATCACAGCTCGATTTCTCGGGAACCCCGAAACAGGTCGTTACCCGTCACAAGAGGTTGAATACCGATACGGAAAGAGTGATTACCGAGAACTTTACCTATGACCATCAGAACAGATTGTTGGTGCATACGCATCAGGTAGACAATAATCCTGTAGAATATCTGGCTCAGAATGAATACAATCCCCTTTCGCAGTTGAAAACAAAGAAAGTAGGCGGGGTAAGTTCATCCAGCCCTCTTCAGACCGTGGATTATCAGTATAACATTCGTGGATGGATGACGAAGATCAATGATCCGGTGAATTTGGGAAGTGATCTGTTTGGCTATAAAATCAAATACAACCACGTAGAAGGAGAAGAAAATCCCAATACTGATTTTATGGATCTGAAAGTCAAACCCAGATTTAACGGAAACATCGCTGAAGTAGACTGGAAAACCAATACCGCAGCAGGTGACAACCTCAGAAGGTATGGATATGTTTACGACAGACTCAACAGACTCCTGGCAGGTTTTTACCAGAAAGATGTCAATCCTTCAGCTAAAGAATATTTTGAAAAAACAGCATATGATCTCAACGGGAATATTACCAACCTGAAAAGATCAGAAGGGGTATTACAGGGAAGCGCGACGGCTATGAGGATTGATGACCTTAATTACAGTTACACCGGAAACAGATTAAACAGCGTTACGGATATTTCAGGTCAGTATTCAGGATATCCCGAAGCTTCGGGAAATCCCATTTCGTATGATCTGAATGGAAACATGGAAGATCAGAAAGATAAGGGGATCTTAAAAATAAACTACAACATCCTGAATCTTCCGGATTACTATAAATTTGACATAGAATACATCGTCAGAAATAAAGATGGAGAAAATGAAATTCGGAATGTAAGGTTAGATTACTTATACCGTGCAGACGGCACAAAGCTGAGAAAGAAATACACTTATTTTTTTAATAAGGGTAAAGCAGAGCGATACAACAGTACAGACTATCTCGACAGTTTTCAGTATTCCGGAAACCAGGGAGTGATGACCTTGGATTTTCTTCCCACTCCGGAAGGATATTATGATTTCAAAAATAATAGTTATATTTACAGCTACACTGATCACTTAGGCAATGTAAGGCTGAGTTATCAGAAAGATGAATCAGGAAATGCAAATCCTGTTGATGAAAATAATTATTATCCTTTTGGATTGAAGCATGAAGGATATAATTATCTAAGTGGAAGCCCAGCCTATCAATACAAGTATAACAATAAAGAATTACAGACTGAGACGGGCATGTATGATTACGGCGCAAGGTTTTATATGCCGGATATTGGGAGGTGGGGTGTGATGGATCCGCTGGCGGAAATTAATAGAAGGTTTACACCTTATAACTATGCTATCAATAATCCTTTGAGATTTATTGACCCAGATGGAAGATCAGAACAAGATTGGGTAAAAAGAACAGGTCAGAGTAATTGGGAATATCGAAGTGATATTACATCTGCTCAACAAGCTTCAGATGAAGGATTCGTTTCTTATGCTAATGGTCGTGGAGATAAAAATAGTTCTTACACAACGTCTTTATCTCAAAATGGTGTTGATACAGGTATAATTCAAACGATAACTTTAGGAGAAGGCGGAAATTGGTCAGCTTCCGTAGGTGGTAATGTTGTTGATAGCGGAACAGCAAGAGATAGCTATACAAATATGAAACCTGTAGATGACTTTGGAAAATTTATGGCGGGTTTTGTAGCTTTTCCTATGCTATTGGAAGGTTCACCTTTTTTAGTTTCTGGAGGTTCTGCTGAAGTCTTAGGAGGTAAAGCAACATTAAGTGCGGCTACTCAATTTTTAGGAACAGGGGATGTTAATATAATGAGTGTAGTTGGAGATACTTTTGGAGCATATGGTTCTGGAGAAGTTTTCGGTGGTGTTAGTGAGCTTTCGGCAAAGAAGCTAATTAATGGTGAATCTGCATTTAGAACTGTTTTTAATGGCAGTATGTCACCTCAAGAAGCAACATCCAATATAGGAATTGCTTTAGGAAGTAAGGGATTGGGAAAATTAAATGGAGCTACAAAAGTTGGAGCTACAGGAGCGGGCAAAGCTGTAGTAGGTGTAAATAATTTTCTTATAGGAACAGGTATGTATGGAGCGGCAGCCGCAAATGCAACAGAAATTCAGAAAAAACAAAAGTAGTAATATGATTTTTTTCAAAAGAAAATTTTACATTGTATTTTTTGCAGTCTTTTTTATAGGAATATTTTCATATCAATATTTTTTTGTTAAAAATTTTAAAAACTCCTATAAGCAAAAAGGATTCTATACAATTGGCAAAATAAAAGAGATTAAAGGATATGGAAGAGGAACAGGTTTTAATTACATATATACTTTTAATTTGAACGGAAAAAAGTATGAATCTGTTTGTGATATTGGAAATCTATCTTATATGGATGCCAAGAAAAGAATAAACAATAATTTTTTAGTAATATACCTAAATAATGATGTTTATAACAATAGAATTTACTCCAATATTCCTGTAAGTGATATAATAGATGATAATATTAAATTAAAGGAATGGATTAATGGTAATTTGAAAATTAAATCCAAAATCGACTCTGTTCCTTCTCCTGGATATTTTTTTCAGAACTACTTTTAGAAATTATATAAAATAAGCGACCGAAGGTCGCTTATTTTATTGTTTTTTATCAAGGAGATATTGCCCTTGCATTACATCTATTGTAAATTGAATTAAATCTTTTTGTATTTGAAAATTGTTAGGGATTAGAAATTCATCTGGTTTTCTTTTTTGATTCATTTGTTTAAATAATTTAATCAATTCTTTCAAATTTTCTTTAGAGTCATCTTTGAAAGTATAATAAAGCATTTGGTTAAAATACTTGAAATTACTGTTTTCTAATATTTGTTTCGTTTTACTATCATCCCATTTATTTTGTTGTGCATATTGTAAAATTATACTTTTACAATAATTGTAAACGTAATTTTCAAAATTTGTTGCTTTAATAAGTTCATCAATGAGAATCTTTTTATCTGCTTTTACTTCTATTTTTTGCGGTGGTGGTGACGTAAACTCTTGAGCGAAAGCAAATGAGTTAACAAAAAAGGTTAAGAGTAATAAAATATCTTTCATAGTCTATAAATTAGCAATTTTTTTTCTGGTTTTACAATATCGAATGTAGGTATCTATCAGATCGTAAAGCGTTTGTTTTTTTACTCTCTTCCAGTTGTTCCAAATCCTTAATTCTGTCTACTGTTCTTTTGTCAAAAGAAACCTGATTGGTTCCACCAACCAAATAATCCAAACTTACGCAAAGTGCATCTGCAATTTTTTGGCAGCATCAGCAGAAGGAATCTCTTCACCTCTTTCGTACTTGCAAATTATCACACGAGACACTTCGCTTTTATCTGCCAAATCGCTTTGGAAAAAGCCGTTTTTGTCTCTTAATGTAGTTATAACACTTCCTATATTCATCCCTAAAAGATATAAAAGGTCGTAATAATTAAATATTATATCAAAAATATGAAATTAAAGGGGATAAAAAAATCTGATATGCTTAAATGTTTTATACATGACCATAAAATGGCAAGTCTTCAGGTGAATTTAGAAAAGAACTTTTACAAATGTCATGGTTGCGGAAAAATAGGAGACGTTATCCAATTTATAGAAAATTACGAGAAAATATCAAAACACGAAGTAATCAGGAAAGCAGAAGGTTGATTGCTTAATAATGAAAAACCAAGACCAATTAGTCTTGTTAGTCGTACTGCGATTGGGCAGACAAAAATCTCGAGAGAGAAGTTTGCTCTTTTTTAGAAAGTACATTAAGTTATTTTAAAAAAGCTTTGTATTGTAGCGTTCCTGCAAAGCAATATATCGAGAAAATAAATTTGGATAACTCCATTTTAAAAATTGGTTACAATTCTGGTCAGTTCGATCATGGAGACGGAAAAGCAAAGAATTAATAAACAATGCTGTAGAAGTTGGATTATTATTAGATAAAGGATTAATTAACAACAGAACAGGAGAAAAAGGCTACAGTATTTTGCGAATAAATGTATTGCTTCCCCCCACCCACTGCGCAAAGTTTGCAACTTTAAGAAAATAAATAAACCCATAGCAATAGCGATGGGTTTATTATTGTAAAAAAAAATTAAATAATTTGGGCTGCAAAAACGAAAAAACACATATTGCAGAGCAACTTAAGGATATATTACTACAACTTTAATCGTATTTAAAGATGGTGATTCTAACGGTTTTCGAAACATAAACCTACAAAAAAATGATCCGGATTTCTTCCCCGCTGCACAAAGTCTACCTACTTTGAGCGGATAAAAAACAAACCCTTTTCAGACCATGGATTGCCAGTATAATATCCGGGGATGGATGACGAAGATCAATGATCCGGTGAATCTTGGAACAGATTTTTTCGGCTATAAAATGAAATACACAG
This sequence comes from Chryseobacterium sp. HNCC26DJ238, assembly GCF_057180465.1. Lineage (NCBI taxonomy): Bacteria > Pseudomonadati > Bacteroidota > Flavobacteriia > Flavobacteriales > Weeksellaceae > Chryseobacterium > Chryseobacterium sp. HNCC26DJ238. Next base: position 233,416 of record NZ_JBXUGI010000002.1, on the reverse strand, counting down.
ATCCTGAATACAACGCTGTCGGATCTGGAAGATATAATGGGAATATTGCAGAAATTGACTGGAATATGTCTACCGTCAACAGTCGGAAAAGATATACCTATGCATACGACGGTTTAAACAGATTATTAGATGCGGTCTATACAGAACCGGATCAGACAGATCCAAGCACCTTTTATTATAACGAGAATCTGACCTATGATAAAAATGGCAATATAAAAACGCTCAAAAGATTTGCCTATCCGGAAGTGGGCAGTACAATAGCATTAAAGGTAGATGACCTGGACTATCAATATGAGGGTAACCGTCTTACTCAGATTATCGAGACATCTTTAAATATCGGATATGAAGGGGGTAACGGGATAATGGATTATGACAATAATGGAAATATGACCGCTATGCCTGATAAAGGTCTTTTTAATATGCGTTATAATCATTTGAACCTTCCCTCAAAAATGTCGATTTTTCAGCCCTACAATCCTGCTTTTGGAAGTTATGATATGAATTATCTCTACAGGGCAGACGGTGTAAAGCTCAGAAAAAAATTTACATCAGTTCCCGAGCGTTCAGGAAATGTCACTACAAAAATCACCGATTATCTTGATGGATTTCATTATAACCAGACTCAGGTTACAACTCCATGCATGTTTTGTCCGGTTGAATTTGCCTACGAAGAGCGTGCCTACCGGAAGGTGGCTCCACAGCCAATAGGACTGGAATCTGCTTTCGTACTTGACTTTGTGGGTACTTCAGAAGGATTTTTCAGTTTTAAAGAAAATCGTTACATTTACCAATACAGAGACCATCTTGGAAATGCAAGGGTCAGTTATGCTAAAAAAACTGACGGCACTGTAGAAATTACAGATACGAATGATTATTATGCTTTTGGACTTAATCACATAGGTGGTGTTAATAAAGGTTATCTGGGAAGCTATTACAACTATAAGTACAACGGAAAAGAAATTCAGGAGACCGGAATGTATGATTATGGAGCAAGGTTTTATATGCCGGATATTGGAAGATGGGGAGTTGTAGATCCGTTGGCGGAGAAAATGCGTCGTCATACCCCATATAATTATGCAGCAAATAATCCAATTTTCTATGTTGATCCTGACGGAATGTTGTCCGTGAGCTCTCTTCAGCAAATGTGGGATAATACGACATCCTCAAGTACATGGAATAATAAGGGTAATGGAAATTATCATGGTGGAGAAAATGATGATGTAAGAACCACAATAAATTCTTCAAGACGAGAAGGAAATACAGAATATAAAAATGTTAGTATGACTGTAACTATGAAAATTTTAAATCTTTCAGGTGCTGATTTATCATCTACAATGTTTAGTGGCTCCAAAGGTTCAGTTTCACTAAAAGAATTTCAAGGTCTAGGGTATCAATCATATGGTTCGTCATTAAATTCAAGTGTTTATATTAGTTCATTTAATATTGAATATGAAGTTGTTAGTAGCTTTGATAAAATTGGAAAAAATGACCATGTTATGATGATAGTAGATGAAGTTGTTGATTCAAATGCTTCTGGCGATACTTTAGGTTGGGGAACTACAGGTGGTAGAATTTGTGCGGTTGAAAAGAAAACAATAGGATCTAACCAATTTAATGATGTTGTAAAACATGAGCTAGGTCATAATCTAGGATTGGATCATTCAAATCGAGGATTGATGACTGCTTTTACTTCTGGATCATCATCGTTAAGTAACCCTGAGAAAAATATTATTTATACAGCTTCGGGGTTAGGTGTTATTTTATCACATGGAATGACTGGAAAATCTTTTTCATCTCAAGCGAGTTGGCTTAAAGGATGGGATAAAACTCCCTCTGCTACATTAGCTCGAGACTTTTATAAAAAAAATGTTAAAAAATGAGAATACTAATAGTTACTAGTTTGTTGTTCTATGTTTTAGTTTCGTGTAATAAATCTAATATTGTTGAGGGGAAATTATGTAAAGAATATGATATTGACCAGTATAAATTTTGCATTCCTGATAATTGGGTAAAAAAAGAAAATACTGGCTATGATTCAAATTTTTTTTTATTTGTAAATAAAGAAGACTCAATCGTTATTAGTAGTGGTGTTACAAATATAATAGATAATCCAATAGTTGTTAACAATGAGAGAGAGAAGCAAACGTTAGTTGACTTTTCTAATGGAGAATTATTGTCTAAAGATATAGAAATATATAAAAATAAAGATTTTGATATATCTCATTCAACCTATCTTAAAAATTATTATTATTATGATAAAATTAATAATATTGATGTGTTATTAATTTTTCCTAAAAAACACGAAGGTACTATTGGGGCAATTTTTAATAAAGATATTACAGATCAAAAACTTTCTATTTACTGTAACAATCCATCCATAGAAACACAACAGTCAATTAAAAGAATATTAGAAACTGTTAAAATAAAATAAATATTTGCTCTTAAAGTTTGCAACTTTGAGAAGATAAATAAAACTGCTATGGCAACAGTTGTCATTATCACTCATAAAGCAGGAGGAAAAGCAGCAACTGTCAACGAAGCAGAAACAGTTTCAGTATCAAAAATAATGTTCCGCTGCGCAAAGATTCTGTGTTAAAAACTTAATGTTTTTTTTTAAATTTTGTTAAAATTAAAGCGACCCTCACTGCGCAAAGTCTGTGACTTTGAGCTGATAAATAAAAACCTCGCATTTTGCGTGGTTTTTTTGTTTTATAAAGCGGTTATGTTTTTATTAAATATCTGGCTCAGAATGAATACAATCCGCTTTCACAGTTTAAAACAAAGAAAGTTGGTGGAGCAAGTTCATCTACTCCTCTTCAGACCGTGGATTACCAGTATAATATCCAGGGATGGATGACCAAGATCAATGATCCTGTAAACCTTAACGGGAAACTCTTTGGGTATGAAATGCGATATTCAAATCCTGTAAATCCTGGTAATGCCACAGCAAGGTTTAACGGGAATATTGCAGAGATCGACTGGAACAATGCTTCAGAAAATCTTTTGAAAAGATAACTACCAGTATGACAATCTCAACAGATTAAACAATGCTTTCTACAAAGAACCTACGACGGGAAGCAGCAATTATTTTGATGAATACCTGAGCTATGACCTGAATGGAAACATTGCCTCCCTGAAGAGAACAGCAATGCCTCCCGTAGCAGGAACAACCGGGGTGATGGTCGATAACTTGGTATATATATATTCGGGAAACCGCATGACACAGGTGATTGAAAATCAATTAGCTATTATAGTAGGATTGTTGATTAAATAATCCCTTGCTGTGCAAAGTCTGTGACTTTGAGCTGATAAATCAAAATGCGAGGTTTTTTATTATGTGGTGCAATGGCACTTTCTACGAGACTCTTTTTAGCTTTACAATCTGTGATGGTAAGATCTAGAAACCCTGCTACGCAAAAGAATTTGCTTACGAAGAGCATGCCTACCGGAAGGTGGCTCCACAGCCAATAGGATTTGAATCTGCTTTCGTACTTGATTTTGTGGGTACTTAAGAAGGATTTTTCAGCTTTACAGAAAATCGTTACATTTACCAATGCAGGGATCATCTTGGAAATGCGAGGGTCAGTTATGCTAAAAAGACTGACGGCACTGTAGAAATTACAGATACCAATGATTATTACGCTTGGACTCAATCGCATAGGGGGTGTTAATAAAGGTTATCTGGGAAGCTATTACAATTATAAGTACAATGGCAAGGAAATTCAGGAGACCGGGATGTTTGATTATGGGGCGAGATTCTAAATGCCGGATATTGGAAGATGGGGCGTTGTGGATTCAAGAAGCCAATATACTCACGAAACTTACACTTACGTTTTGAATAATAAGTTTTTGGAATCCTACAGGAAAGGAAGGAGAAGCGTTTGCACATTTTCGTACCTGTCCAAACACAGCAGAGTTTAAACCGTACATTGATGATAAAAACAATGTGTATGACTATAACCCTGAAACAAACGCTGCCACTTTAAAAGTAATACCAATTCAAGAAGTTACTTTTACTGGAAAAGCTATAAGTAGCAATTCTAGTCCTGGAAGTTTAGCGATGATGTCTTTATTAGTTTCGTAGGTGGATTCTCCAACACTTTGTCCTGCAGATGTTGCTGCTTTGGCAATGTTAATAAAAGCTGGAGCTTGTAGACATATATCAATTTACTCACCATCTTATACTACTATTGCAGATCCAGGCGTTGGTTACAGAAATTTAAAAATTGACAATAGTACTGATGACGATAAATATGTAAACGGTCAAAATGTACCAAAAGAGAAAAAAGTACCTGCTAGTGATAAAACAGGAAAGGAAGCAGCTATAGACGTTCCATCATGGGCGAAAGAACAAAGAGAAGACCGTATGTGGAGAAGATAGGAAAACTTTTGCGGAGAGAATTTTAAATGGTCAGTATGGTAAAGGTGAATGGAATAAAGGTAAAGCAAGTAAAGGAACAGGTTCTGAATTTAATAAAATAAAAAAATGGGGAGATAGAGGATTCGAATTACCAAAGAAAAAATAAATTTAAATGAAAAATTTTATATCCACTCTTGAACATATTTACACAGAAGAATCACATACAAATTGTAAGATTTTAGGTTTTTTTGATAATTTACAGAAATTAGAAAGAATAAAAAATACTGCATCAAAATTTTCTGGATTCAAAGATTATCCCGATGGTTTTACAATTAAAAAATATGAATTAAATAAAGTACATTGGAATAGAGGATTTCATACTGTGGCAGGCGAAATAGGAAGAGATTATTTACCTGAAGAAGATTTAATTATTGAAGATACTTATATAGTGCAAAATTTAAAATCTATCTATAATGTTAGCCATGCATATACTGTTGATACTTTCACGGATGATGAAAGAATTATAGGCGTTTTTTCAAATTTAGCCATTGTTCAAAATATTGTCGAACAATTAAAAAAACAACCTGGATTTAGAGATCATTCAGAAAATTTTATTATAGATGAAGTGAAATTAAATCAACTTTTATGGACTTCTGGATTTTAAAAGGCTAGCTCCCGCATAATTTTATCGTGTGGCAGGTAGCAACAAAACCTCCTCACTGCGCAAAGTCTGTGACTTTGAGCTGATAAATAAAAAAACCTCGCATTTTGCGAGGTTTTTTATTATATAATTTTTTTTAAACTATTTATTCTTTTCTCCAGTCCATGCACCACTTCTGTCAGGGGTAGGTAATGCATTAACCCAGTTTCCGTTGCCTTTTTTGTCAGCAGTGAGTGTGCCGGTAAACTGACCGTCAGCGGGCAGACCCAATTCAGCAGTTAGTTGTCCTGAAGAATCCAGATGACCTGAAATATTGTAGTTTTCATTATTGGTTTCAGAATGCATTGTTCCGGTAACATCACCGTCACTGGCAACAACAAAATTCCATACCCCTTTATCACTTCCACTGTAAGTTCCCGACCATGTTCCGATGTAATCATAGATGGTCTCATCATCAGCAGTACATCCAATTAATGAAAAAGTCGCAACTAATAATAAAAAAAGTTTCTTCATAGCTTTTAATGTGGTTGATAAAGTTTAACCTTGTGGAGAATACGGGGATCGAACCCGTCACCTTTAGACTGCCAGTCTAACGCTCTAGCCAGATGAGCTAATTCCCCTTGATCTCTTTTTGCTTTTCATTCAAGCGGTACAAAAGTAAGTAATTAAACCATATTTGCAAATAATTTGTTAAAATTTATTTAAAAAAATGCTTTGATCTGAAAATCTTCATCCTTTTTTTTGAATTCTTTGAGAAAATAGCAAAATAAAATCTCTCACTCTGTATCTTTTATCTGCACTACCCTCTGCAAAAACGACTGAGCAGCAATCTTTTTTTCTACTTCTTCAATCGCCTTCAACAGATGATGACTGTTGTCTGCGATCTCGCCCAACACTTTAGACATCAGTTCCCAGACCGGCTGCATTTTTTCGATCAGGTCTGATCCTTTGGGTGACAGTTCAATCAAACGTTTCCTTTCGTCAGACTTATCTTTTTTAGAACGGATGATTTTCTGTTTTTCCAGTTCTTTCAGTAAACTGATAGTAGAAGGGTGACTATATCCAATTTCATTGGCAATTTCAACGACGCTGAGTGTTTTTTTATGGTGTAAAGTAAAAATGACCGGAAACCACTTGGGTTCGAAATCAATTCCAAATTCTTTATAGATCAGAGCTCCGTCTTTACGAAGCTGTTCGCTGAGTCTCTGCAGTCTTGTTGATAAGGCAAGAATACCTGATTCATTGATAATATTCATGATGTAGATTTTAAATCACGCATGCAAAAAACAGTATCCGCTTTCATTACAGGAAACTTTTCGGGCAATATTTTCTTTTCAATAACGGTGAAATGATTTTTTTCATAAAATCTTAACGCTGCTTTCAGCACCGCTACCGTACCTAAATAAATTTGATCTATTCCATTTTGATGACAGTAAGAAATTAAATTTTCCAATAGCTTCTGTGCAACCTGATACGCCTTTCCCCTGAATTCCTTTTTGACAAACATCTTTCGGATTGCTCCTGACTTTTCATCAAATTTAATTAAAGCAATCGTTCCTACCAGTTCATCATCAATAAATGCACCCCAGAAATTTCCTCCGGTAGAAAGATAAAAATCATCGATTTCGAGAAGGTCAGGCTGGTCTTCAACCGTAATCGGTATATTGAATTCATTTTGCTGAATATTCAGAATCAATTCGATGACAGATTCTGAAAAATTATTGCTGATCGGACAGATTTTTAACATACAGTTTTATTTATGTACAAAACTACGTAGTTAACTACATATATACAAATGAAATGTACTTTTATTAAAAAGACGTATGCTGTTTAAGCATACGTCTTGATCTATTATGTAAAAATAAATTATTATTTATTTCCATCCGCCGCCTAAAGCCCTGTAAAGGTCTACTGCAGCTTTCATTTTACTGTACTGTGCATTAGAAATATTCAGTTCGGCATTCAGTGAATTAACGTTGGCATTTAAAACTTCAAGATAATTGGCCAAACCATAGTTGACTAATTCCTGAGAGTAGTCAACCGATTTTTTGTACGCATTCAGTTCTTTTGTTTTCAGATCAATAAATGAATCCTGTACTGAAAATACTCGGATCGCATCTGAAACTTCTTTCCCAGCAGTAAGAACCGTTTTTCTGAAGTTTAAGTAAGCGGTTTCTTTGTTGGCAAGACTTACTTCGTAATTGGTTCTGATCTGTCTTCTGTTCAGAATGGGCTGAGCCAATCCTCCGATCAAACTTCCGAATATTGAATTGACACTGAAAAGATGATCAATGTCTACTGACTGTAATCCCCCACTTCCTGTCAGTTTCAACGTTGGATAAAACTGGGCTTTTGCAGAATTGGTCAATTCGAATGCGTTCATTAAGTTGTACTCTGCCTGCATCACATCAGGACGGTTGGCCAATAGATTGACCGGATATCCCAAAGCAAAACTTTCAGGAAGTTTCTGACTGTCTAAAGTAGATCTTTCAATGGCTTTTGAAGGCTCACCCATCAAAAGATTCATTGTGTTTTCCAGCTGCTGAATCTGCGTATCGATATCAATCAGTAAAGCCTGTGCATTATAGACCAGCGCTTCACTCTGCTGAACCGCAACTTCTGTAAGTGTTCCTGCAACCTTTAGCGCTTTGGTGGTTTCAAGATTGTTTTCACGAACTTCAATCGTTTCCTGAATGATTTTCTTCTGGTCATCCAACGTCAGCAACTGGTAATAACTGGAAGCAATTGATGATACCAGATCACTTTTTACAGCTCTGTGTGCTGCCACATTTCCTAAATAAGTTGCCAGCTGTGCTTTTTCCTGAGCTTTCAGTTTCCCCCATAAATCAGCTTCCCATGCAATACTTCCGGTAATATCAAACTGGTTGACATATCTTCTCTCCCCGATGATCTGCCCAAACTGGGTATTGATCGACTGCGTCTGAAAAGTATACCCCGGCCCCACTGTCAGTGTTGGCTGATAGGCAGCTTTGCTCTGTCTTAAATAAGCCGCGGCTGAAGTTATATTCTGCAATGCAATCCTAATGTCCAGATTGTTTTCCAAAGCTTTGGAAATGTGTTTCTGAAGAATGGGATCAGTGAATATTTCCTTCCATGAAACATTGGCTGTACTGGTGCTGTCCTGGGGAAGCATATCTGTACGGAAAAGTTTTTCATCCACCACTGCCGCCGGTCGCTCATATTCCTTTCTTACATGGCAGGAAGATATCATCACTGCAGTGAGTACTGAAAAAGCCGTTCCTTTTATTATTATTGATAAATTTTTCATTATTTAAATCTTAAAGATTTCTTACTCAGCTAAATTGATGTCTTCCTGCTTAATAGGTTTTACCTTCTCCTGCAATGTCTGAAAAACGACATACAATACAGGAATTACAAATACCCCTAAAATAGTTCCTATCAAAAGCCCTATTGCTGCACCTGTTGCAATTGATCTGTTACCGACTGCACCGATTCCGCTGGCCAGTACCAATGGCAGTAAACCAAAGATGAATGCAAGAGAGGTCATCAGGATCGGTCTTAATCTCGCTTTTGCAGCGTTGATAGCAGAATCTACAATCGACTCACCGTGATGCCTTCTCTGAACAGCAAATTCGATAATTAAGATCGCATTTTTAGCCAGTAAACCGACCAGCATGATCAGTGCAATCTGGAAATAAATGTTGTTCTCAAGTCCCATAATTTTCTGTCCGAAATATGCTCCCATCACCCCCAACGGTAATGATATGACCACGACAAAAGGTAAAATATAACTTTCGTACTGGGCAGAAAGAATAAAATAAACAAACACAAGACTCAACGCAAAGATGAGTAAGGTCTGAGATCCTGAATTCAATTCTTCTCTTGTAAGACCTGTAAACTCTACATCATAATTCTGATCCAGTGTTTCTTTAGCAACCTGCTGCACAGCAGTAATTGCATCCCCTGAACTGAAACCTGTTTTGTTTGCTCCTGTAATTTTAACAGAAGTAAAGAGGTTATAACGGCCTACGGACTGAGGACCATAGGTTTTGGTCAGGGTCACAAACTGTGAAATAGGAGACATCTCTCCTGAGCTTGTCTTAATATAATACTGGTTAAGGTTTTCTGCATTGGCTCTGTCCTCGGGAAGTGCCTGGATCATCACCCTGAACTGCTTTCCGTATTTGGTAAAGTCAGCACCGTAAATTCCCCCGATATATCCCTGCATTGTCGCCAGAATATCATTGACAGAAACTCCTTTCTGTTTCGCCAGCGGCACATTGATTTCCATCAGGTACTGCGGATATTTTGTATTAAATGAGGTTTGGGCAAATTCAATTTCAGGTCTTTGCATTAAATTCCCGATAAATTCGTTTGTTTTGGCATCCAACTGGGCAAAATCTCCTCCGGATTTATCTAAAAGTACCATTTCAAAACCGGCACTGTTACCGAATCCCGGTACACTTGGAGGCTGGAAAAATACTACTTTTGCATCAGGAACCTTTCCTGCCAGACCAAATAGTCGCATAGAAATTTCTTCTGAAGATAAACCGTCTCCTTTTCTGTCATCAAAAGGTTTCAGCTTAATAAAGGCAAGACCGTTATTGCTTCCGTTTCCGGAAAGTAATCCTCTACCTGTTGAGATCGTAACATTCTGGATTCCGGGAATCTTCATGGCGTCTTTCTGCAGTGTCTTCAGAACGTTGTAGGTTCTTTCCATTGACGCTCCCGGAGGAAGCTGTACATCGGTAAAGATAATCCCTCTGTCTTCTGTCGGTACAAAACCTTTCTTCATGCTGCCATTCGCCCAGTAGATAATTCCTCCTGTCACAATAAGAATGACAAGCGTCACCCACTTATGCTTGATCAGGAAATTAAATCCTCTTCCATAACGGTCGGTTGCTGTCTTGAAACCGATGTTGAATTTGTAAAAGAACTTCTGAATGAAGTTTTTATTCTTATAATCTTCATGGTGATCTTCATGAGGCTTCAGGAATAATGAACATAAAACAGGACTCAGCGTCAATGCATTCACCGCGGAAATAATGATCGCAATGATCAGCGTAATCCCAAACTGCTGATAAAATACACCGGTAGGACCCGTAATAAAGGTTACCGGAATAAATACCGCAGCCATTACCAGAGTAATTGAGATGATTGCTCCGGTGATTTCGTCCATCGCCTCCACTGTTGCTTTTTTCGCATTGGAGATTCCCTTCTCCATTTTAGCGTGTACTGCTTCGACGACGACAATCGCATCATCGACCACAATACCGATCGCCAGCACCAGGGCAAATAGTGTTAAAAGGTTTAATGAATATCCGAACAGATTCAGGAAAAAGAATGTTCCCACGATGGATACCGGAACTGCAATGGCCGGAATCAGTGTCGATCTGAAATCCTGCAGGAAAATATATACTACAATAAATACCAGAATAAATGCTTCGATCAAAGTATGGATTACTTTCTCGATACTCGCGTCCAGAAATTCGTTGGTATCAAAGTTAAAAGTATATTTTACCCCTTCAGGATATGAACTTTCGCTTTCCTTAAGCTGTTTCTTAATGTTTTCTATAATCTCCTGCGCATTCGATCCGGGAGTCTGGAATACTCCCATACTAATGGAAGGATAATCTCCGTTTTCACCGACTCCGGTGTATGACAGACCGCCCAGTTCTACTTTGGCAACATCTTTCAGCATCAGATTCTGTCCGTCCGGAAGAGATTTGATGATAATATCATCATACTGTTCTTTTTCACTGAACTTTCCTACATACTTGATAATGTATTCAAAAGAACTTCCGCTGTTCTGCCCTAAAGAACCCGCAGCAGCTTCCCTGCTCTGATCATTGATAGCCGTAGTTACTTCGTTGGGGGTGATACCATAAGCAGCAAGCTTGGCAGGATCCAGCCATATTCTCATTGAATAGTTTTTTCCTCCGAAAACGTTGGCTTCTCCTACTCCGTTAATTCTTTGCAGGTTTGGGATGACGTTGATGTTCAAAAAGTTCTGAAGATAGACATCATCAATATTTTTATTTTCAGAATAAAAAGAAAGATACATTAGTGCACTGGTCTGCTGTTTCTGCGTTACCACACCTGCACGGGTTACCTCACTCGGAAGTAACGGAGTTGCTCTCGCAACACGGTTCTGAACGTTAACGGCAGCGATATCTGCATCAATTCCCTGCTTAAAAAATACCTGGATCTGAGCTGAACCGTCATTTCCTGCTGTAGAGGTAATGTAATCCATCCCTTCTACTCCATTGATCTGTTCTTCAAGAGGTACAACGACACTCTTCATAACGGTTTCGGCGTTGGCTCCGGTATAATTTGCTCTCACACTCACCGTAGCCGGTGCGATATCAGGATACTGGGTAACCGGAAGCGCTGTGAGCCCGAGAACACCGAGAATAACGATCAATATTGAGATTACCGTCGATAGAACCGGCCTGTTAATAAAGTTCTTTATCATTAGAATTTCGGTTTTACTGATTGTACAAGACTATCCATACTCACCTTTTTAGGCTTAACGGCAGTCCCCGGTTTTATATTTCCGGTTCCGGCCGCGATAATCATTTCTCCTTTTTTTACTCCTGATTTTATCAGTGCCAAATTGTTGATTCTTTCAATCACTTCAACCACTGAATTTCTGGCCGTGTCTTTTTCAACTTTATAAACGTAAACAATACCCTGCTGTTCGTATGTTGCACTTTCAGGAACGACCAAAACGTTGTCGAATCGTTTAGGAAATCTGATGCTTCCACTATTTCCGTTGCTTAACAGTTTCTGTGGGTTTGTAAATCCTACTCTGAACTGTATCGTCCCTGTCGTAGGATCGATTGAACCTGTAATAGCTTCTATCTTACCTTTTTCGGCATAGATACTTCCATTTGCCAGCTGTAATTCAACCATCGGAAGGTTCTTAATTTTTTCCGGAACACTTGATCCGACAGACTTTTCAAGGAAATCAAAATATTCTTTCTCATTCATCGAAAAATAAGCAAAAATCTGTGAGGTATCCGATATAGTTGTCAATGCATTCTGATCCGTAGGTCCGACAAGACTTCCTACTTTAAGAGGCAACTTTCCGATTACACCTGAAATAGGTGCACGAATGATCGAATAGTCTACATTAGCTGCTGCTCCCTTGTAGTTGGCACTTGCCTGCTGTCTTGCTGCAATAGCCTGCTGTACCTGAGCCTGAGCCTGAGAAAGGTTAGCCTGTGCGGTCTGCAGCTGAATGTTACTGATGATATTTTTTTCTACCAGCGGCTTAAGCTTGTTTACTTCTACCTGAGCGGCATTCACTGCTGCCTGGGCTGCTGCAATGTTGGACTGTGCAGCACCTACTCCGGCTTTTGCCGCAGCAGCAGTCTCGTTAAGTGTATTGGTTTCCAGGCGGAACAAAGGCTGACCTTTAGTGACATACTGCCCTTCATCGACCAAAACCTGAGTGATATACCCTTGGATTTTTGCTCTCACATCATTATTTACCCTTCCTTCAATACTGGCCGGGAAGATGTCATACCCTACCACATTCTGGTTTTCAACCGCAACTACGGGATAAGGTTTCGGACCTTCCTGTTTTGGAGCTTCTTTTTTGCAGGCAGTCAGAAAAAATGCTGCTGCCGAAAACAATATAAGCTTGTTTGTCATTTTATAGTTTATTAAGTGATTCCTGAATATTTACGATATTTTTATTTAAAAGAGATTTATAAACCTCAGTCTTTTCATCATCCTCTTCATCTTTTACTTTCCTGAACCGTCTGAGATCTTCCAGAAGTTTTAATTCATCCTGCATTTTCTGTACAATTTTTTCAAATCTAATTTTCTTATAGTCGTTATTGGTGAAAAAATAGCGTTTCCTTTCATCCATTTTATTCACGTCAATAATCAACTGAGAACTTAAAAGCAATGCTATGTTAGTAGAAACCGAACTTTTGCTTGCAGAAAAAACTTCAACAAATTCATCAAAAGTAATTCCTACCTTTTCAAAATCGAAAATCAGGTAGGAATAGATTTTAGAAGCCAATGGAGGAAGATTAAACATCGTGCTGTAAAATTTCACAGCATCCTGAAAAATCTTATCATCAATTTCTATACTTTTATTCATTGCATATAATTTTGAACAAAAGTAAAACTTAGTTCGGAACTAAACGAACAAACTTAATAGAGTTTATGAATATATAGTTTCTTAAAGAATCAATTGAAACAGATTTAACTTTCGCACCTTTTTCACATCACAACTTTTTCAAAGGCTTTTCTCATTCCTGATGGCAGCAAAACTTCACCGCAGTAAACATATCCCTTGTATTCAAGAATTTTAAGCATTGCTATATTATCATAATTGGTATCAACCTTTATACTGGCGACTTTTTCTGACTTTACAAAATCTTCAATATGATCAAAAAGTTTTTTAACCAAACCCTTTCCTGAAAATTCTTCCGAAACGGCAACTCTGTGAATCACCACAAATTCACCGTCTGTCAGCCATGCTCCTTCTATTGAGCTGTAAGCAGGTTCATCATTAAAAATCAGAGCTACATAAACAGCAATCTGATCATCAACCGTCATAACATATCCAAAGTTTTTTGAAATGTCACTTTCAATTGTGTTTTCATTCGGATATCCGTTCTGCCACTGGGTGCTGCCGTCTATCCTCCTTCGTTCAATAGACTGCTGTATGATGTTCCAGATGGTATCTTTATCCTGTATTTCAGCTTTTCTGAAATGAATTGTATTTTGAGTCATCAGGCTTATTTTTTGAAATTTGACAAAAAAAACCGAAAATTAATTGTGATTAATTTTCGGTTCCGAAGTAGTAAAATTTAAAATTATGAAATTGATTTTATTGATTTTGATTTTGTTGAATATAAGCGTCAATGACGTCAAATGCTTTCTTCTCATCCTGCAAATCTACCATTACCTTAAGCGATGTTGCGGTAGGTGTTGTCGTGAAAGTAAGATAATTATTTTCTACGGCATTGGTAATTTGCGCCTCTTCTAATTTAGACTTGATCAGTTGAATTTCTGCAGGTTTATCACTTTCAAAAACTGATACTCTCGTGTTACGTTCCATATAATATACATTTTGAGTATCTAAATATAGGACGTTTTTTTCAGAATTCCAAATCTTTATATTTTAAATTCTATTAATATTGCTGTCAATTTTATCTAAAGCAATCTGAATTTCTTCTCTGGTGACATTCAGATGCGGTCTGAAACGAAGGGACTGATCACCGCAGGTAAGGATAATCAAACCTTCCTCAAACAGGATTTCCCTTAACTGATTTCTCTGCTCCTGTGTAGGCAGATCTATTGCACACATTAAGCCCTTTCCTCTTGCATTTGAAATTTTATCTGGGTATTTCTGAGCTAAATTCTGTAAGCCCTGCAATAAGTATTCACCAACCGTTTTAGCATTTTCAACCAGATTTTCTTTTTCAATAACTTCCATCACCAATTGAAAACGGAGCATATCAATAAAATTTCCTCCAAAAGTAGAATTGATCCTTGAGCTTTCCCTGAAAACATTGTTTGGAACCTGATCAAATTTTTCCCTGTTGGCTAAAACGCCGCAAACCTGGGTTTTTTTACCAAAAGAAATGATGTCAGGTCTGATACTAAGGTGTTCAAAGGCCCACATCTTTCCGGTTATTCCGATTCCGGTCTGCACTTCATCAAAAATCAGAAGCACCTCGTGCTCGTCGCATAGCTTTCTAAGTTCAGTAAAAAACTCATTTCTGAAATGATTGTCCCCACCTTCTGCCTGAATCGGTTCAATGATAATGCACGCTACCTTATTAGGATTTGACAGAATCGCTTCACCGATATTCAGCAATGCCAATCTTTCATTATTGATGGTCTCTGCAAGATTTTCTTCAGTAATTGGGAACGTCAGTTTAGGATTTAGGATTCTGGGCCATTCAAACATCGGAAAATACTGGTATTTTCTTGGATCCGAAGTATTTGTTAAACTTAAGGTATAACCACTTCTCCCGTGAAATGCCTGTCTGAAATGAATACAGATTCCCGCTTCCAGATCAAGACCTTTTTCAAAATTCTTTCTGGTTTTCCAGTCGAAGCAGGCTTTCATTGCATTTTCGACACCCATGGCTCCACCCTCAATAAAAAATGCATACTGCAGTTCTTCAGGCATCACCACTCTTTCAAAGGTTTCTAAAAATTCTGCATATTCTTTAGAATAAACATCTGCCAAAGTTGGCTTATTGACAGCCATTCTTCCAAGCCACTCAGATCTTTCAATCAGGTAAGGATGGTTATAACCGATCGAAGCAGATCCGAACATTGAAAACATATCCAGATAATTTTTACCGGTAACTGAATCGTGGATCCATGAGCCGTGAGAATTTTCTATATCCATGACAAAATCAAAACCGTCTGCAAGAACATGCTTTCCGACGATCTCTTTTACTTTATTTGAATGAATATCTATTATATTGTCCATACTAATTTAAATTTTAGGTGGTGAGTTGAAGAAGTTTATAAATCAAATTTAATTCCCTGTGCCAATGGAAGACTGGCAGTATAATTAATGGTATTGGTCTGTCTTCTCATATAATATTTCCATACATCCGAGCCGGATTCCCTTCCGCCTCCGGTTTCTTTTTCGCCCCCAAAAGCTCCGCCGATCTCAGCGCCTGAAGTTCCGATGTTGACGTTTGCTATTCCACAGTCTGAACCTGCCTGGGAAAGGAATAGTTCTGCTTCTCTCAGATTCTGGGTCATAATCGCAGAAGATAAGCCCTGAGGCACATCATTCTGAATCTCAATAGCCTCTTCTAATGTTTTGTACTTAATTAAATATAAAATCGGTGCAAATGTTTCATGCTGTACGATTTCAAAAGAGTTTTCAACTTCAGCAATACATGGTTTTACATAACATCCTGATTCGTAATTTTTACCTTCCAGAACACCGCCTTCGACGACAAATTTCCCACCTTCCTGTATACAGTTTTCAATCGCCATTTCGTATTGATTTACCGCATGAACGTCGATAAGCGGTCCGACATGCATATTTTCATCCAGAGGATTTCCGATTTTCAGTTGACCATACGCTTTAACCAAACGGTTTTTTACTTCATCATATACATCTTCATGAATGATAAGCCTTCTTGTTGAAGTACATCTCTGACCTGCAGTTCCTACGGCTCCGAAAACAGCACCGATGATTGACATATCCAGATCGGCATCTTTGGAAATGATGATTGCATTATTACCCCCTAATTCAAGGATTGATTTACCAAATCTTTCAGCCACTTTAGATGAAACCATTCTCCCTACTTTTGTAGAACCGGTAAAGGAAATTAATGAAACGCGTTTGTCTTCCACTAATTTCTGCCCGATCTCATGATCTGCAACCAGGACGCTTGAAATACCTTCAGGAAGATTGTTTTCTTTCAGTACTTCCATCATGATATTCTGACAGGCAATAGCACAGAAAGGCGTTTTTTCTGAAGGCTTCCAGATGGTCACATTACCGCAGATCCATGCTAAAGCTGTATTCCATGCCCATACCGCCACAGGAAAATTAAAAGCGGTAATGACTCCTACGATTCCGAGAGGATGGTACTGCTCATACATTCTGTGGCCGGGTCTTTCAGAATGCATCGTGTAACCGTGAAGCTGTCTGGAAAGTCCCACTGCAAAATCACAGATATCAATCATCTCCTGAACTTCTCCCAGTCCTTCCTGCAGAGATTTGCCCATTTCGTAAGAAACGAGTTTTCCCAGATCATCTTTATATTCTCTTAGTTTCTGTCCAAGCTGTCTTACAAAATCTCCTCTTTTCGGAGCCGGAATCATTCTGAATTCTTTAAAAGCCTGCTGTGCAGTTTCCATTACTTTATCGTAATCTTTCTCTGCAGAAGTTTTTATTTTTCCGATCAATCTTCCGTCCGATGGTGAATAACTTTCAATAGTTTTTCCGGAAGCGAAAAACTTACCTCCCATGGAAGTTCCTTTATTTTCATCTTTTATTCCAAGATTTTTTAAAGATTTTTCAATTCCGAAATCTTTGACTTTTTTTGACATACAATGTTACTTTTCGTTTTGCCTAAGATAAAAATAATTATGGGACTGATGAAATTTTTGTGATTTAAAGCTATTTTTATTTGGAATCATTATAAACATCTTTATCTTTGTGAGATAATTGATACACTTTCAGAATGGAAAATAATAAATCTCTGAACGAGCCTGTTGGTGAAGAAGTAAAAAAATCCAGGTGGAAAAAAATGCTGAAGAAATTCGGGATCGGAGGAATCATCTTTTTCACTGTAAAAGGGATCATAACTTCTACCCTGATTTATTTTCTCGGAAAAAACTTCTGGAATGTTATCAGCAGTTATTTTTCAGGAATTTTTCAATAAAAAAAGCAAAGAGACTATCTTTGCTTTCTGTCGAGTATTATTAAAAATCATTCTTTTTTACCAAACATAATATTTTGAATGTAAAAAAGTGTTAGCTAAAGCCTTTTCACTGGGCAGCTGTAAATTTATTTAAATAAAAACTTCATTAAAGATCACTCAGTACCTCGAGAATATTCCTGTAAATAAAATCGAGTTCGTCTGCAGTGATGCAGTAAGGCGGAACCAGATACAAGACATTTCCTAACGGCCGCATGATGATTCCACGTGATAAGAATTTATCATACAGTTTCTTTCCCGTCTCATTAAAATAAGAGGTCTGCCTGTCATTTTTAATTTCCCAGGCGATGACAGTTCCTTTCTGTCTTACATTTTCAACATGAGGATGCTTTTTCAATATATTTGAAAACCGGAAATGCTGATCTGTAATCTGCTGAATATTCTGTCGGGTCTCTTCACTGAGCAACAATTCCATGCTTGCCAATGCAGCTGCACAGGCCAATGGATTGGCAGTAAATGAGTGACCGTGAAAAAGCGTTTTATATTGGTCATCAGATAAAAAGGCATTATAAATCTCATCCGAGCAGGTGGTGATTCCCATTGGCATCGTTCCTCCTGTCAGCCCTTTTGAAAAACACATGATATCCGGCTTTTCGGAAAGATGATCTGCGGAAAATAATTTTCCCGTTCTCCCGAAACCTGTGAAAACTTCATCCTGAATCATTAAAATTTCCTGATTTCGACAGAATTTCATTAATTCATCCAGATCTTCAGCATCATACATCAGCATTCCTGCAGCACCCTGAATCAACGGTTCGTAAATAAAACAGATGACTTCATTCTGATAACTTTTAATTTGAGACTTTAAGTCTTGCAGATTTTCGGAAGTCGGCGTATCTATAAAAATAACTTCAAACAGCATTTCTCCGAAAGGCTGTGTCCAGGCACTCCTTGCACTAAGCGACATAGCTCCGAAAGTATCTCCGTGATAAGCATTTTTAAAGGCTAAAATTTTTGATTTCTTATTTTTATTATTGTGAGCATACTGTACACCCATCTTCAGTGCGACTTCAACGGCAGTAGAACCATTGTCTGAATAGAAAACTTTCTGCTGGTTTTCCGGAAGAAGTTTTAATAAATTTTCCGAAAGCCTGATGGCAGGTTCGTGGGTAAAACCTGCAAATATAACCTGCTCCAGAGTATTCAGCTGATCACAGACCTTTTCAGCAATATAAGGATGAGCATGACCGTGCAGGGTTACCCACCATGATGATACAGCATCAATATATTTATTTCCCTGATCATCATAAAGATATACCCCTTTTCCTTTGATAATGGGAACCGCATTGCCGGAAGTTTTCATTTGAGTGTAAGGATGCCAGTTGACAGCTCTGTCGCGTTCCTGTAAATTCATCATTTTTAAAATCAGGTTAGGCATTGGTTTTCCAGGTTTCAAAATGATCCATCATTTTGTCCGCTTGTTTTTTCATAGGCTTCAATCCTAAAGTCTGCAGCATCTGCATATCTTCTGAAACACCGGGATTAGGAGTGACCAGTAATGTTTCTCTTTCTCCTGTGAAGATAGAGTTAGCTCCTGCCATAAAACACCATCCCTGTTCATATTCTGTCATTTCAATTCTTCCTGCGCTGAGGCGGACCATTGATTTTGGCATAATGATTCTTGCCGTTGCAATCATTCTTACCATCTCCCATGTATCAGTCTTCTCATTATCTTCAAGCGGAGTTCCGGCCACTCTTGCCAATGCATTGATGGGAACAGATTCAGGATGCTTCGGCATGGTTGCTAAAGTTAAGAGCATTGAGATCCTGTCTCTGTGTGATTCTCCCAAGCCGATAATTCCTCCGGAGCAAACCGTAATTCCTGCTTTTCTGACATTATTGATGGTGTTGATCCTATGATCAAAAGTCCGGGTCGAAATAATTTCTTCATAATAATCTTCAGAGGTATCAAGGTTATGATTATAAGCATATAATCCCGCTTCCTGGAGTCGCACTGCCTGTTCTTCTGTCAGCATTCCCAATGTGCAGCATACTTCCATCCCAAGTTCATTTACCCCTTTGACCATATCTATTACCCGGTCAAAATCACGGTTGTTGCGTACTTCTCTCCAGGCAGCTGCCATACAGAAACGGGACGAACCGCTGTCTTTTGCTTTTTGGGCATGTTCAATCACTTTTTCAGTCGGTAACAGGGCCTGAACTTTTATATTGGTATGATACCGTGCTGCCTGACCGCAGTAAGAACAGTCTTCTGTACATCCTCCTGTCTTTATCGAAAGCAAAGTAGACATCTGCACTTCTTCAGGATTATGCCATTCTCTGTGAACAGTAGCTGCTTGATAAATCAGTTCAAGCAGAGGCTGGTGGTAAATTTCTTCTATCTGTTCTTTGGTCCAGTCATTTCTGACTTCTTTTTTGTTATCTGTTATCATAAATTTGTCAGTTGTTTTGAAACACTTTCTATACTTTCTTCTGTTATTTTTTCAATATCAGGAATTCTTACAATTTTAGTTTCCCCTGTAACGTTCCTGCAGATGATTCTTTCTGTATCCGGTGGAAAATTTCCATTTAAAATTAAATAGTCAAGCCTGATATTTTTCTGTTTTAGAACCATCAGTGATAATAAGGTATGATTAATGCATCCGAGGTAATTTCTGGCTACCAAGGCCACAGGAAGATGTAATTTTTCAATGAAATCAATCATGAATTCAGTTTCAGACAGAGGAACCATCAGACCTCCGGCTCCTTCAATGATCAGGTTATTCTGAGTTTCCGGAAGTTTAAAATCACTGATACTGATTGAGATTCCTTCTTCTACAGCTGACTGATGTGGAGATGCTGCAAGTTTCAGACAATAGGTTTCCTGATGAATTACAGTATGACCACCTGCCCATTCTTTAATCTTCATGCTGTCTGAATGATGTAAATCACCAGACTGAACAGGTTTCCAGTAATCTGATTGAAAATACTGAGTTAGAATTGCCGAGCACACTGTTTTTCCCACCTCAGTTCCTATCCCGGATACAAAAAGCTTTACTTTTTCGTTCTTATTTGTTTCTGGTTTCATATTCGTACTTCTCTAATTTTCGTATGGAAGATTATTATTCTGAACAATGCTTTTAAAATCAATGATCACCAATATCGATTTTATACAAAGTCTTTAATAATCCCTGTAAGTCTTACAATTTCTTTTTCTGTATTAAAACTGTGAAGACAGATTCTGAGACGTTCACTTCCTTCTTTTACCGCCGGACTGAAAACAGCGTAGGTTAAGAATCCTTCTTCCAGTAAAGTCTGTTTCATTCTGTTGAGCAAATGATTTTCAGAAACACGGACTGCCTGAACAGGACTTTCAGGAGAAGAAAACAGTGTCAGATTCTGCTGACGGAAAATTTCTATATTTCTTTGTAATCTGATGCTTTCATTCCTGTTGTTTTTTAAAAATTCATACCCTGTTTTTACACTTCTCCACTGAATATCCAAAGCGGAAGTTGTGTAGATAAAAGAGGATGCAAAGTTGATGAGGTAGGAGGTAATGATATTACTGCTTAAAATTGCCGCACCATGAGATCCCAATGCTTTTCCATAGGTAATAACTGTTGCTGCTACCTGATTTTGAAGCTGAAGCTGATCAACAAGTCCATTTCCGAACACTCCAAAAGAGTGCGCTTCATCTACAACTAAAAAAGCACCGTACTGATCAGCAATTTCTGCAATTCTGCGAAGAGGTGCAAAATCTCCATCCATAGAATAAAGACTCTCTACAGCAATGTAGCAATTCCCTTTTTGCCTTTTTAAAATTTGTTCCAGGTCTTCCGCATCATTATGTCTGAATTTCAGTTTTCTGGCGTGAGACATTTTACAGGCGTCATGTACGGAGCGATGAATGTTCTCATCAACAATAATGGTATCGTGTCGGGTAGGAAGTGTTGAAAATAAAGCGAGATTAGCAGTATATCCTGAAGAAAAAAGCAATGCCGAGGGATACTGATGTTCTGTTGCGATATAATTTTCAGTTTCAGTCACTTCTGAACTGTTTCCGCTGATCAGTCTTGAACCGGTACTTCCTGATAATAACTGAGGATTTTCCGTAACTTCCTTTAATAACAGATGCTGCAGTTCAGAATTCCGCGCAAATCCAAGGTAATCATTAGAATAAAAATCAATTCCTTCACTTTTTGTCTTTAATACCCTTAAGATCCTGCTCTCTTTTCTCTTTTCAAGAGTTTCCTGAAAATGACTGAAATGATTAAGCATGATAACATCCGGCAACTTCTTCAGTGAGTGAATTGATCCATTGGATATGAAGTTCTCTTTCAATGTCCAGAATATTTTCAGCATGTTGTTTCCAGTCTGTAGAAAATTCGTCCAGCTGATTGATCATTTCTTCCAGATGCCCCTCTTCTTCAAGTATAATTGATTTTACCATAACTTTAGAGGCTGTTTTGGTAAGAACATCCTGATAAACAGGATATAATAAATCTGCACGGACTTCAATGGCATACGTTACGAAGAGGTATGCCGCATATTTCAGCTCTTCTGTGTTCATCTTAAAATGGTTTTTAAGATATTTACATGCTTTAATATCCAGACTGTGAAGATACTGTCTTGTTGCAACCGGTGCTAGAAGCTCATTGTTTTCATAGGTTCTGCACAATTCCAAACTCAGTTTCCCAATCTGCTTTTTAAGATAGTAGGCATGGCGGTGTTCTTCGCAGGCATGCTTAAGCTGAATTAAATTTACTTTTGTGGGATGCTCACAGGCAGAAATTTTTCGGGCACCTGCATTTTCCATATAGGAAAGTGTATTAAGCCATTTTGCATGTCTCTCCTGATCTTTTACAATCTCATTTATAAGAATACTGAATTCCATCTTTATTTATTTTCAGCCAAAAGTAGTATATTGCCGGATGGTTAGACAGTACCAGTTTTAACATTATGAATAGTCCGGTTGATTTTCCTTACGAAAGTTTCATTGTCATCAACAGAAGTTCAGACCTTCCTGTCTATCTTCAGATTTCAAATCAGTTCATCAATGCGATTCAGAGAGGATTAATGCCATTCGGAACGAAACTTCCCGGAACAAGATCTTTAAGCATCCTTCTGAATATTCACAGAAATACAGTGACTGCCGTTTATGATGAATTATTTGCACAGGGCTGGGTAGAAGTTATTCCTAATAAAGGGACTTTTGTTATCGGAAAGGAGCAG
Organism: Chryseobacterium sp. HNCC26DJ238; assembly: GCF_057180465.1. Taxonomy (NCBI): domain Bacteria; kingdom Pseudomonadati; phylum Bacteroidota; class Flavobacteriia; order Flavobacteriales; family Weeksellaceae; genus Chryseobacterium; species Chryseobacterium sp. HNCC26DJ238. The sequence goes on along the minus strand of NZ_JBXUGI010000002.1, from coordinate 210,792 downwards.
AACGAATCTTCAGGGGTGATCAGCTTTGAAAAAAAGCAACTTGAGAATTATCCGATATCAACGGGCTTTACTTTTAAGACATCCAATATACTCGACAATCCTTTTGATCATTCAGAATGTGAATTTGCTTTCAGTGACGGTATTCCGGATATCCGCCTGACCCAGATTGATCATCATTCCAGAATGTACAGTACTACTTTAAAACGGAAAGCCCATAAAATGGGACACTACAATCATGACGGAAGCGAATTCTTCAAGGAAAACCTTTCCCGATATCTAAACCTTTCAAGAGGTCTCCCTATTTCAAAAAAAAATCTTCTTATCACACGGAGTACAGAAATGAGTATTTATATTGCTTCTGAAATTTTATTATCTCCCGGAGATACTGTTTTAGTTGGTGAATTAAGCTATTTCTCGGTCAACATGATTTTTCAGAAGGCCGGCGTCAATATTCACACCATTCCGATTGATGAAGATGGGATCAATGTAGAGGAAGTCAGAAAAATATGCAGCAGACAGAAAATAAGAATGCTTTATATCACTCCCCATCACCACTATCCTACTACTGTTACATTGAGTGCTCAGCGAAGACTGGAATTGTTGCAACTTGCCAATGAGTATGGTTTTATTATTCTTGAAGATGACTATGATTACGATTTCAATTACGATAAAAGTCCAATATTACCGTTAGCAAGTGCAGACACCCACGGAATGGTCATCTATATCGGTTCTTTTGGGAAATCCCTTGTCCCGGGTTTCAGAACCGGATTCATCGTTGCACCGGAAAATCTGATGACAGAGATGCGAAAATATCTGGGCATCATTGACCGGCAGGGCGACGTTCTGATGGAGCATGTTCTGGGAGAAATGATCGCTGAAGGCGAAATCAACCGGTATCTCAAGAAATCCATAAAAATTTACAGGCAGCGGAGAGATTATTTCACGCAGCTTTTAAATGAAAATCTGGGAGAATACATCGATTTTCAAAAACCTTCAGGAGGCCTGGCGGTATGGATTGAATGGAAGACACCTTTCAACCTGATGCAGCTCAGTCGTACCTGTGGTCAGAATAACCTTTTCATTCCCAAAACACTGCTCTATCAGAATAAACATCTTACTGCAATGCGTTTAGGTTTTGGAAATTTAAATAAAGAAGAAGCGGATAAAAGCATTGAAATTTTATCTGAAAACATACGACTGATCCTGTAATCTTTGATTTCCAAATGATTCTCATCTGAGCTTCATCTAAAGCCATTTAATAAATATTGAAAGCTTGACATATCTCTTCGAACAAAAAAAGGCTGCCCTTTCCGGGCAGCCTTTTAGAATTATACATTGATATCTATTTTTTCTTCAAAGCTGTAAATTTGAAGTAAGAAATTACAGATAAGGTAAGCATCGAAGCCAGGCCGATATATACCCAGGCAGGAACAGGGACAGGATCACCTGCTGCGTAGGAATGCAGTCCGCTTAAGTAATAATTTACTCCAAAATAAGTCATCACCATTGAGCAGAACGCAAACATCGTTGCAACATGAAATGCCCATCTGCTTCTCAGCCCCGGAACCAATCTCATGTGCAGAACAAATGCATACACCATAATTGAGATAAATGCCCAGGTTTCTTTAGGATCCCAGCTCCAGTATCTTCCCCATGATTCATTGGCCCAGATTCCTCCGAGGAAGTTTCCTACGGTAAGAGCAAAAAGCCCGATGGTCAGAGACATCTCAGAAACAATTGCCAATTCTTTTAAGGTTGTATCGTTATGAATTTTAAAAATATTTTTATCTGAAATGATATAAAATACCAGTGAAATTACAGCAATAATCATTGATAGTCCAAAAAAGCCATAACTCGAGGTAATAATGGCAACGTGTACTATCAACCAATAAGACTTCAATACCGGAACAAGCGGCGTAATCTGTGGATCAAGAGACGAACCACCGTGAGCAAAGCCCATCATAATTACAGCTACCATAAATCCTGCTGCAGGAATAAGTGCATTTGAATTTCTGTAAAGAGCTAAACCTGCGGAAATTCCAATCCAGGAAATAAAGATAATTGCTTCATAACCGTTACTCCACGGTGCGTGACCGGAAATATACCATCTTGCAACCAATCCCAAGAAGTGAAAGAAATAGCCAACCGTACCTACTATGATGAGTATTTTAATGATTTTACTCAATATTTTTTTAGGTTTAAACAAATCAACAAAACCTAAGATTAACAATAAAACTCCAATGATTGTGTAGAAAATTAAAAGTTTAAAATTAAGATTCACTTCATTCATGAAAACTTCAAGATTGACTTTGTTTTCCGAAGGAACTACACTTTTACCCCATTTCTGCTGATAGTCTGATAATTTTGATAATTCTGTATCTGCTTTAGTCCAGTTTCCTGTTTTCTCAGCCTGTAAAGCTTCTGCAAAATATGGTCCCATCACTTTCTGAGATTCCATATCAGGCTCCATTTTTTGGTCAAGCCACGAATGCCAGGTGTGGTTCGGGTCATTTTTTACCGGAACAATTCTCATAAACTGTCCGCTGAAAAATTCATTAAAAATTTGTACCCTTTCGTTTATTTTAATAACCTGTTTGTCGTATTCAGACTGTTCTCCTGGTTTTTTACGGAAAGCCGTATTATAATCTTCATCTAAAATATACGTCAGGTTTCCATTAGCATCTGCAGGGAAAAGATTCATTAAAGATGTATATCCGTCTTCGTCAGCTTTTGTTTTTTCTAAAAGATCTTTTCCTCCTTTTGAATCAATTTTAATCAGCGGAACCATCGTCCAGCTAGGTGTATCTGTATTTATGGATAAAAACCATTGGTTAGCTGTAAGATATTTTCCATCTGTTCCTCGGAAAGCATCTTTTTTATAAATCTTTCTTAAAACATCTAAAGCCTGTGTGTTAACCGGAACAATTCTACCTTCATAATTCTGAACCAAAAGGTATCCGAATTTATCTGCGTGTTCTTTGCTGATTTTATTTCTTGCAATAATCTCGTCCGGAGAAATCATTTTCATTTTTGTAAAAGGTGCAGCTATTGAATTCTGCTGTATACTTTGTTCTGCATGGCCTGCTTGTGGAGCTGCGTCATGCTTATGACCATCGCCTTCTACATGTACATGTTCTCTGCTTCCGTCTGTATTTCCGTGGGTTTCTATTTTCTGGGCATTGAAACCAAAGCTTAAAAACAAAAGTAAAACTGCAGCCGCTCTTTTCTTGTTGACGTCTTTCAGCATTTTATTTAATTTCCAGAAGTGGGTTCCTTTCCAGAAGAAGATCACAAACATTCCCCCAAATAAAAATGCGTATCCGATATAAGAAATCAGCGTTCCCCAGAAATCATGGTTCACTGATAAAACAGTTCCCATTCTGTCTGGTGAAAAACTAGACTGGAAGAAACGGTAACCTTTATAATTTAAGACGTTATTCATATAAATTTTATAAGGAGTCTGCTTGCCCTCATCGATGATTTTTACATGACTTTCGTAAGCGCTTGGAGATGAACTTCCAGGATAGGTTTCCATCACAAAGTCATCCAATTTTATAGCAAAAGGCGTGTTATAAATCTTCGGGCCAAAGCCTACCATAATATTCAGTCCGTCCATCGTTACCTGTTTGTAGGCATTTGGATTCCCTCTTTCTACCGTTAAATCAACAATTTGTTTTGTTTTTGGACCTTGAAGCTCTACCGTCATTACGTCAGGAACGTTCTGATCTTTCTTTCTGTCACCTTCAAAAGCCATCAGTTTTCCTTTTCTGAGCCCTTCAGGTACGACCAGTTTCAATTCGTTAATGGTATATAAACTTCTCAGAACCAAAGGCTGAAACTGATCTTTAACCGTAGTTCCTGTAGCCTGGGTTGCCATCGTCATATAATTGGCATCAACGGGAGTCTTAATTAAAATCTGTCCGTTTTCTTTTTTAAACTCTACAGCACCATCGATAGCTCTGTTGAATGTTACCAAAGTTCCGTTGATTGATTTGGTCTCACCTGGTTTAATATAAATATTCTGTCTTCCCGTTTCTGCGGTAGAAACCAAATGCAGGTATTCTGCACCGTTTGGATCAGCAATTAAACTGTCTTTTTTCCTCTGAACATAATCAAGGGTCTTTACCTTCACTTCTTTTCCGTGAAAATCATACGTTGCATTAAAATCTTTATGCAAAGGTGACATCAGGTAAGGAACGTCCTGGTAATTCAGCACATCCCCTTTATCTTCAATCTGAATTTTAAAGAAATGCTTATCAGTAACGATTTCATTTGAAGTCTCGCCTTCTCTGATCACCATCTGACCTTCAAAACTGATATATCTTGTGATGGCACCACCAATAAAAATAAAAACAAAAGCAAGGTGAAAAACCAAAACCGGCCATTTTTCCCTTCTCCAGAGACGGTAGCGTGCAATATTACCCACGAAATTGAGAATAAGCAGAACCATGATCAGTTCAAACCATTTTGCTTCATAGATTAATGCTTTCGCTGTGGGAGTTCCATAGTCGTTTTCTAAGAATGTTGCATACGCCATTGAGAACGCATAAACCAGCAATAGAACGGCCATTGTCCTGGTTGAAATAAGAATATCCTGGATCTTCTTCATGATTTTTTTTACTTGACATGCAAAAATAAGGATGATTAAACGAAAGGCAGATAAAAAAAGCTGTTTTTTGTCATCAGAACCCTTTTAAACCGTTATTTTGAATCATTCTTAATAGTATTTATTTCTTTGATAAAAATCTAAATTCCCTGTGAATCAGCAGAGAAATCGAACTTTGTTTTTGGCAAAAAAAGTAAGGACAATATTAAAAAAACACTAAATTTGCCAAGATTGACATTATGGAAAAGAAAACCCAAAAACCACAGACTGAATCGCCTGAAAAAGGCAAAATTTTATCGAAGCCCCGCATCTTTTTCGGACTCACTTTTATCGTGTTTTCCGGAGTGCTTGCACTTTCTTTTATTTCATATTTAATGAATTGGAAATCAGATCAAAGCCAGGCCGGAACAATGTTAGATAAAAACATACAGTCTTCCAATTTTTTCGGAAAATTAGGAGACTGGCTGGGCAATGTTTTCATTTTTGAAAGTATTGGTGTGGCATCATTCATTGTGGCATTCCTGTTCGTTGTTTTCGGTACCATGATTCTCAAGAAAAAGATCTTTAAAACGTGGATGACTTTCGGGCATTCACTGTTTTTTATCTGCTGGCTTCCCATCCTTTTCGGAGCCATTACAAAAGGTCAGGGAAATGCAGGAGTTTTGAGTGGGGTATATGGATATCAGATTATGGATTCATTAAGTGCCATCATCGGCAGTGTTGGTCTTTGGCTGGTACTTGTAGTCAGTATAGCGCTTTATTTTATTCTTGAATTTAACCTCCGTCCAAGTTCCATCAGATCAAAATTTGACAAAATCAACGAAAATACGATTGGCAGAGTAAAATCAATGATGCCAAATTCAAGCGAAAATTTTGAAGCTGATGAAGAGTTGGAAAATGAAATCGAGGATTCAGAATCTCATTCTGATATTAAGGTAACTGATTTCTCAGAAAAGAGACAACCAGCAGAACCTGTAAAGGTTACAAAGGTTATGAATGAACCGGTTTCTTTACATTTAGAAACGATTACAACTCCCAATAACACATCATTCGAAGAAAAAACAACAGGTTTCTCATCATCCGTCAGCCTTGATCTGCATACCAAACCTGTCGTTCCTGTAGCAAAGCCTGAAGATGCATTTGATATCAAACCTGCTGCTTCAACAGATGATATTAAATTTAATATCGAAGTGGCTCCTCCTGTTGAAATAATAGAGGATTCTGAAAAGCAGTCCAATGATCTTGTCAACCAGCATGGCCTATATGACCACCGTTTAGATCTCGCAAAATTCCAGATGCCGACTTTAGATCTTTTAAAGGATTATGGAAATGAAGAAATCTCTGTTAATAAAGAAGAATTAGAAGAAAATAAAAACAAAATTGTTGGCTTACTGAAAAACTTCAATGTAGGAATTGCTGAAATCAAGGCAACGATCGGACCCACAGTTACCCTTTACGAAATCGTACCAGAAGCAGGAATCAGGGTTTCTGCAATCAAAAAACTTCAGGATGATATTGCTTTGAACCTTTCTGCTTTAGGGATCAGGATCATTGCACCAATGCCGGGTAAAGGAACCATAGGTATTGAAGTCCCGAGAAAAAATCCTACCATGGTTTCCATGCGTTCGGTCATTGCTTCACAGAAATTTCAGAATACCGACATGGATCTTCCGGTTGTTTTCGGAAAAACAATTTCCAACGAAGTTTTTATGGCCGATTTATCAAAAATGCCCCACCTTTTGATGGCCGGTTCTACGGGTCAGGGAAAATCAGTGGGTATCAATGCAATTTTGACTTCCCTACTCTACAAGAAACATCCAAGCGAACTGAAATTCGTGATGGTAGATCCAAAAAAAGTTGAACTTTCATTATATTCAAAAATAGAAAGACATTATTTAGCTAAACTTCCGGATTCAGAGGATGCAATTATTACAGATACGCATAAAGTGATCAACACCCTCAACTCTCTCTGTGTGGAGATGGATCAGCGTTATGATCTGCTTAAAAATGCGTTCTGTAAAAACCTCAAAGAATACAATAAAAAATTCAGCGAGAGAAAATTAAATCCTGAAAACGGACACCGGTATTTACCTTACATCGTTTTGGTTGTTGACGAATTTGCGGATCTCATCATGACAGCAGGAAAAGAAGTTGAGCTTCCGATTGCAAGACTTGCTCAGTTGGCAAGAGCAGTTGGTATTCACCTTATTGTTGCAACGCAAAGACCTTCGGTCAATGTAATTACAGGGATGATCAAGGCTAATTTCCCGGCAAGGGCAGCTTTCAGAGTAATCTCAAGTGTCGATTCAAGAACGATTCTTGATTCTCCGGGAGCCGATCAGCTGATTGGAAAAGGAGATATGCTTTATTTTAACGGAAATGAAATTTTGAGGCTTCAATGTGCATTTGTTGATACGCCGGAAGTTGAAAGGCTGGCTGAATTTATCGGGGAACAGAAAGGATATGCTTCTGCGTTTATGCTTCCTGAATATGTAAATGAAGAAGCAACAAGTTCGGCCAATTCATTTGACCCGAATGAAAAAGATGCCCTGTTTGATGACGCAGCCAGAATTATTGTTTCAACACAGCAGGGTTCAACTTCAATGCTTCAGAGACAGTTGAAACTGGGGTATAACAGAGCCGGAAGAATTATGGATCAGCTTGAAGCAAGCGGTATTGTCGGTGGATTTAACGGCGCTAAAGCAAGAGAAGTCCTGATCAGCGATCTCAATTCCCTTGAACAGTTTTTAGAAGACCTCAAAAGCTAAAAAAACAAAACTAATACTAATTTTATGAGAATTTTCAGAAACTTCGCTGTTGGAATAATGGGACTGTCATTATTTCTAACCTTAAATTCATGTGCACTAAGATCCATTCCCAGTGATTACAGTGATGTAAAAGTTGAAACGGTAGACCTTGACGCATTAGGCAATGGTAAAATACTGATCTATAATGGAGCAAGTATACTGCATTCGATGGATAATACCGCAAGATTAAATCTATGGATTGATAAAAAACCTGTAGGACAGATCAGGACTAAAGAATATATGATCATTGACCTTGCCATGGGACATCATGAATTTACAGCACTTCACTTAGATATGGTGAATATGAGAAGTAATCACCCGGTCCTCGTTAATGAGTCTACCAAAGTTATCAGAATAGAACCAACCATTACATCAAATAAACTGACTGTAACAAATATGTTACCTGAAAATTTTGATAAGTATAAGAACAGAGTTGATCGTAAATAAACTCTTCTCTTTTTAATGGAACAGTTTTTGAAAGACCTGCGAGGTTAAAAATCAAGTCAGATTAACAGTTAAACTTTTGGCATTTCAAAGGTCTAATGTAGTGTAGATTGATTGCAAGATCAAAAAATAATTAGAGAAACTCATATGAAAAAAATAATTTCAAAAATAGCGTTTGCAGGTTGTATTGTAGGAAGTATTGGTTTTGTTCAGGCTCAGAAAATTGATGCCAAAGCAAAAAAAATACTGGATGATGTTACAGCCAATTACAAGTCTAAAAAGAATTCTTATTTTAAATTTGCTTTTGGAAGCGGTGTAAATGGAGCGGTAAGTAAAAACGAACCCGGAATATATTACACTGCCGGAGATAAATATAAGTTGAAAATCATGGAAACGGAACAGATCTTCGATGGCAGCAAAATTTACAATATCAATACCGAGGATATGGAAGTAACGGTAGCAAAACCTAACGGAAGTGCTACGATGTTCTCCCCTATCAATTATCTTACTTCATACAGAAATGATTATAATGTAACCTACAATGGTAAAAAGACAGTTGAAGGCGTAAGTGCAGATTTTATTAAATTAACTCCTGTAAAAGCAAACGGTTTAAAATACGTTTATATTTATATAGACAGTGCAAAAAAACAGATGCTGAAACTGGAGCAGCATGGAAACAACAAAGATATTGCAGTAATTTCTATAAAGGATTATAAGGAAAACCAACAACTGGATCCTAATATGTTTGTTTTTGATAAGAATAAATTCAAAAATTATCTTGTTACAGAATTATAATTCTAAATATATATTAAAATTTAAGGTCACAAAGGAAACTTTGTGGCTTTTTCATTAATTTTGGCGAATGTTTAAAATATTAGACCGATATATTATTAAAACCTTTTTTGGTCCGTTCTTTTTTATATTCAGTGTACTGTTTTTCATTTTTATTGTAAACATTGTCTGGATTCAGCTTGGGCAGTTTATGGGAAAAGGCCTTACAACACTGCAGATCATGAAGCTTCTCTTCTATCTGGGCGTCAATGTTGTCAGTATGGTTCTGCCTTTAACAATACTTCTGGCAAGCATCATGTCTTTTGGGGAATTCGGTGAACGGTACGAACTTGCGGCAATGAAAGCAGCTGGGATATCTCTGACCAGAGTGATGATGCCGCTTTTGGGAGTCGTAACATTAATGGCTGTCATGCTCTATTTTTTCTCCAATAATATCATCCCGGATTTTCAGAGGAAAGCAAAAAATATGCTTTTTAACATAGCGCAGACAAAACCTGCACTGAACTTCACGCCGGGGCAGTTCATTGATCAGATCCCCGGATATATGGTTAAATTCGATAAAATTGAAGGTGAGGACGGTCGTAATTTAGAAGGAATTTTTATCCATAAAAAATCCAGCACTTTTGAAAATCAGAGGTCAATTGTTGCCGAAAAAGGTAAATTTGTAACGCCTCCCAACAAGAATTACCTGCAGCTGGTTTTATATAACGGTTATGTTTTTGAGGATACTTATGCCGGTAAAGCAGAGAATGTAAGATTAAAACAGCCGGATCAGGCGATTAAATTTGATACGCTGGTGTCCCACTTCGATGTCAGTGAAATTATCAATAAAGCTATTGAGCAGGAAAGAATCACTGAAGATTACCGCTTTCAGACATTTAATGAATTATTTACTACTATTGATAAGACCAGAAAAGATAATGCTAAACTGGTCAGCAATATCAGTAATGAAGTCATGTCACAGACAAGTTCTGTAGTGAGCTACATGGATAAGAACAAGACAAAAGCTCCTGTGAAATCTCAATATAAATTAGACACTATTAAGTCTGATAAAAAACTGGAGATGATTTACAATGCGCACAACAGGCTTGATAATCTTAAAACAACATTAGACTCGAAGGGACAGGAACTTAATCCGAGTGTCAAGTACTTTAATAAAGTGGTGATTTATCAGCAGAGAATTATTTCTTATTCATTTACCTGCATTATTTTCTTCATGATCGGTGCCAGTTTAGGATCGATCATCAGAAAAGGAGGAATGGGTGTTCCTGTGATTGTTGCCATCGCTATTTTTATTATATTTTATATTATCAATGTAGGTTTTGAAAATGTGGCATGGTCAGGAAAAATGAGTCCGTACCTGGCTGCCTGGCTTCCGAATATGATCTTATTTCCATTTGGAGTACTGATGACATACAAAGCTCTTACAGATTCCCAGTTATTTGATTCTGAAAAATACAAAGCATTCTTCAAACCGGTCACCAAACTGTTTATAAAAGATAAAGAACATAAACGATATCAGTAAAATCAATCCGGAGCGAGACTCCGGATTTTTTTGTTTAAATCAAATAGTACGGCAATGGTAAAAACCGTTTGTAAAAGTATTTTCTGATGAAATTAAAATCACTGAATTTTTAAATACAAAGTCTCAAAAAAAAATCTCATATTTATGAACTAATTTTAAAATAAATAACAATGAAAAAAATTCTATTCCTCGGTATGGTGAGTCTGATGACCTGCAGTATATATGCACAGGAAGAAAACTCTGATTACGAATTGAGATCTGATGAAAAGTACGGTTATATCATTGATAAAAGCGGAAAGAAAATAGAGGGAATCGTTAGGTTGGCAGGCAGTGACATGAGCCCGTGGGTCAATCAGAAAAAAGTAAAATTCGTTGCGGCTTCAGACATCGACAAATCTAAAAAAAAACAGAAGTTTAAAACAATGGATTCTGATGATCTGAAGGAATATGTTGCCTACGATGACAATAATAACGAAAGACATTTTGAAGTCATTAAATACACCAACACCAAGGAAGGCTTCAATACAGCGACCGGTGGATTAAGCGGAAATATCAAAGCTTTTAACAACCTGACCAAAAGCAACCAGTTCGCAGAAGTAGTAACTGACGGAAAAATAAAAGTTTATAAACTGTATGGTTATCCTACAACATTCTCAGCCGGACAGAGCCAGATTGACAAAGCAGATCAGGAAACAGAAAGAATGAGAAAAAACCCTTCTTACATTTACACAAAGAAAGGGAGTAAACTGAAAGAACTGAATCTTAACGAGTCTAAGATCATTACTGCAGACTGCAGTTATGTTAAAAGTAAGATTACTGACGGATCATACGCTTCTCTTAAAAAAGAAGAAAAAAAGAGAACAGGCCTCGGGAAATTCATCAAAAATCAGATTGACGATGTAATGTCCAATGTTCCTCAGATTGTAGATGAAGTAATTTTAGATTATAACGAAAACTGCAAATAATTTATACTGATAAGAAATTTCGACAACTGCTTTCCGCAGTTGTTTTTTTGTGGATAAATTTACATTGCAAAATTAAGATGATCACAAAATAAAAAACATGTCCTGTCACAAAATTATTAGCAAAAGACCTTGATAATAAAATCTGTATTAAAATCGAAGTAATAATTTTTATTGTTATCTTTAAATTGACAAAAAGCTAATATTATGAAAAATATACTGTCCGTCATATTCATACTAACGGGTATTGTTGGTTTCGCTCAACAAAACACTAAAGATTCCTATATCAAAAAAGAAAGCGTCGGAGGAAAGCTTGATTTTTCAAAAAGAATTGAAGAAAAATACCGTGACACAGCACTGATCAACTTTGGAGATACAACCTTCAGTAAAAAAGAGTATGCTGTTTTGCTTTGGGGAGCTAATGTTCGGACATTAGGAATTGAATCGTTAGAAAATGCTTATAAACTATGGGAAGAAATTAACAGGCGCATCTTAACTGATCCTGAAAAAAGAGCTTTAAAAACTGGTTTTGAAGCTAAATTTTAAGTACGGAAACAATTTGCAGCATATAACATTTCATTAAAAAATAGTCCCCAATCTCCATATAATGAAAAAATTCCTATTACTGTCCGGTATTTTTCTTATCATTTCCTGTAAAAAGAATAATGATAAAAAAACCAGTGACAAATCAACCTTATCTGACAGTATTCACTTAAAAACGGTTACAGGATCTTCATCGGTAAAAGATGATCTGTCTTCTGTGGAAGAGATAAAAAAAGAATATAATCTGTTGAATTCAAAGTTGACAGCTAAGAAACTGGATTCGTTAAGTTTAACCTACGAATGTGAAGAAAGATCAGGAAATGTCGTCTATTATTCTGAAAACGGAATCTTAAAAGTCATCAGGCATTTCACTGCGGACAGTCATTTTTATTCTTCCGAAAGTTACTTCATGCATAACGGTCAGCCATTCTTTATTTTTAAGGAGGAGACTGTGTGGAGCTTTAATGGAGGAACTCCTGAAAAACCGGAAACGAAAGACGATGTCACCCAACAGCGTATTTATCTTTCAGGTAAAAACGTTATCCAATGTCTTGAAAAAAAGTTTACCCTTAAATCAGATTCTTCCGTTAATCCCGATCCTGAAAAGATTCCCAATGAGGAAAATAAAAACTGTTCTGCGAAAGAAGTCACTGAAAATTTTGCATTACTTCTTAAAAATAAAAATAAGAAAGGCAGTATCAAATGTCTGTAAAAAAAGCGGCTTCGAAATATTCGAAGCCGCTTTATTATATAATTAAAACTGAAAATTAAACTTTCATAATTTCAGCTTCTTTTGTTTTCAGGTGATCGTCACAAAGTTTCACATGCTTATCTGTCAATGCCTGAATTTCTTCTTCAACTCCTTTGACCGCATCTTCAGAAACGCCTTCAAGTTTTTTCAGTTCCTTGATTCCATTTTGTCTTGCGTTTCTTACAACAATTTTCGTATCCTCAGTTTCTCCTTTAGCCTGCTTAGCCAGTTCTCTTCTTCTGTCTTCAGTTAAAGGGGGAACATTAAGGATAATATTTTCTCCGTTATTAGAAGGTGCAAAACCTAAGTTAGAATTGATAATTGCTTTTTCAATGGCATTGATTGCAGTTCTATCCCAGGGTTGAATAGAAATTGTCATCGCATCGGGTACAGAAACGTTAGCAACCTGATTAAGAGGAGTCGGAGCACCATAATATTCCACCATCACATCCTGAACCATGTTAGTAGACGCACGTCCCGCTCTGATTCTTTGAAATGCATGATCAAGGTGCTTTATAGCTGCTTCCATATCATGCTTTACAGATTCTACGATAAGATCTAATTCTTCCATTATATAATAAAAATTTGATAAGTTACACATTTTTTATAAGCAATAAGTAGTAAGTAATGAGTAATAATTAATATTTTTACTTTTTGCTTTTTATATTTTTTTAAATATTGACTAAAGTTCCTACATTTTCTCCTTCTACAATCTTTACCAGGTTACCTTCTTTATTCATATCAAATACGATAATTGGTAATTTATTTTCATGGCTTAGTGTGAATGCAGTCATATCCATTACTTTAAGGTTTTTCTCAAACACTTCATCAAATGATAATGAATTGTATTTCACTGCATTTTCATTTTTTTCAGGATCGCTGTCATAGATTCCGTCTACTCTCGTCCCTTTTAAGATAACGTCAGCACCAATTTCGATAGCTCTTAAAGTTGCTGCAGTATCTGTCGTAAAATAAGGATTTCCTGTACCTGCTCCGAATATAACAACTCTGCCCTTTTCAAGATGTCTTACAGCTCTTCTTTTAATGAAAGGTTCTGCTACTTTATCCATTTCAATGGCAGATTGAAGCCTTGTTTTGATGCCCGCATCTTCCAGAGCCCCCTGCAATGCCATACCGTTGATTACGGTTGCAAGCATTCCCATATAATCGCCCTGTACTCTGTCCATTCCTTTTGCTGCTCCGGCAACACCACGGAAAATATTTCCTCCTCCAATGACAATGGCAATTTCACAACCTGAGTCAACTACCTTTTTTATTTCCTGAGCATACTCCATCAGTCTTTCGGTATCAATACCGTATTGTCTGTTCCCCATCAAGGCTTCACCACTCAGTTTTAGAAGGATTCTTTTATATTTCATCTTTAATTTTATAATCGTTTTTGAGAATTAATTTCCTCAGAAATTAATTCTGCAAATATAATCATTAAAAATATTGAAAAAAGAAAAATATTTAATACTAAATAATGATATAAATATTTTGATAAGTACGAAAAAGGATTATTTTTGCATTAATTAATTACTGATTTGAAGAAAATTCTAATTTTTTCACTATTTCTTTCGGGAATCGTTTCATTTGCACAAACTGGAACAAATGTATACCCGTTTCTGAATATTCCGGTTTCGGCAAGACAGGCAGCTTTAGGAGGTGATGCAATTACAATGAGAGATTATGATGTGTCTTTTGCAATCGCCAATCCTGCTTTGCTCAATCAGGAATCCGACAAACAGCTTTCCTTAAATGCAACTGCCTACCTGGCAGATTCCAAATACGGAACTGTTGCTTTTGCCAAAGATCTCGATAACGGCCACATGGTCACCGTAAATGCACGGTATATGAGTTACGGAAATATTCCGAGAACAGATGAAAGCGGTTTTGAAATGGGGGAATTTACAGCTTCTGACGTTGCCGTAGGTGGTGGTTATGCATACCAGTTTGAAGAAGACTGGACAATTGGTGGCGGACTGAATTTTATCACTTCAAAGATTGACACATATACATCTTCTGCACTTGCAGGAACACTTGGTGTCACGTATCATCCAAAAAAGAGCAAAGAAGTAGTTTCTGTGGTTTTAAGAAATTTCGGGTATCAGTTTAAATCATTTAATGGAGTAAGAGAAAATCTGCCTTTCAGAATAGATTTGGGATACACCAAAATTTTAAAAGCTTTTCCACTGGCTATTACCGTCACTGCTCACGATCTTCAGAAATTTGATATTTCATCAGAATTGAATGTCAACGGGCAGGAGGTCAATACCGGAAGAAAAATTGCTGATCATTTTTCATTGGGTGCTGAGCTTTTTCCTGAAAAAAGTTTTAACTTCAGATTGGGATACAATGTACGGAGAGGAAACGAACTGGCAGTAGCTGATCAGAGAAATTTCTCCGGACTATCTGCAGGTTTTGGACTTAAAATTTCAAAATTTCGTATCGATTATGCACATGTAAGATATCATAATTCTGCCAACGTAAACCAGATCGGTATTTCAGTAGATCTGAGCGGTCATCAGGGAGAATAATTTTTATGTATTTTAAAGAATAGAATACATATATTTTTTGATTTCCAGAATTTTTTTTGAAATTTGCAGGATGAAAAAACCAGTAATTGCAATTGACGGATTCTCATCCACAGGGAAAAGTTCTATTTCGAAGATTATTGCCAATCTGTTGGGAATAGTTCATCTGGATACAGGAGCTCTATACCGTGGCGTTACCTGGTTTGCATTACAAAACTGTCTTAATGAAGACAATACTATTGATTTTCCAAAGCTTTTCAACTCCTTTTCACTGCTTAATCTGGAATTTAAAGAAAGTGACGGAGATCTTGTTCTGTTTTTGAACCACACTGATATTTCAAAAGATATTCGTTCCAATGAAGTTTCCAACAATGTAAGTATGATTGCTAAGCAGAAAGAGGTCAGGGATTTTCTGCTGCAGTTTCAGCGCAATCTTGCTAAAAAAGGCGGAATTATTATGGATGGAAGAGATATCGGTACCGTGGTGCTTCCTGATGCTGATTTTAAATTTTTCCTGACGGCAAGTATCCGGGAAAGAACAAAAAGAAGATATCAGGAGTTATTAAGTTTAGGAATTGATGCCGATGAGCAGCATGTTATGGAAAATCTTCTGGCAAGGGACAAAATTGACAGCGAGCGTGAAATTGCCCCTTTAAAGCAGGCCGACGATGCAATCATAATTGACAATACATTATTAACTAAAAAAGAGACCATACAAAGTATACTTACCCATTTAAAAAATTAATCATTTTTATAGGTGAAAAATGTCATTTGGTATATTAATTGTAACAATTACGGTATAAAATATTTAATAACAATAATTAAAAAACAAGAAATGTCTAGAAAAGAAAATAATACAGCAGGTATTTTAGCAGGTCTCTTAGCAGGTGCTGCAGCAGGTGTAATCTTAGGAATGTTATATGCTCCGGAAGAAGGTAAAGAAACAAGAAAAAAGATTAAAACTAAAGCTAATGATTTAAAAGAAGAAGCAAAAAACAAATATGGAGAGGTTTCTGAAAGAGTAAAAGATCAGTACGGAAACATATCTTCTACTTTTAAAGAAACTGCAAGCAGTGTAGCTCACACGGTAAAAGACGGTTATGATAAATACAAAGATCAGATTGTATCAAAAACCAGTGACATTGTAAAAGATGTTGAAACAGGATTGAATGATCTGAAAAGATAAATTTATTTTAAATCAAAATGATAAAAAGGAACTTTGACCAAATTAAAGTTCCTTTTTTCGTAACTTAAAGAAAAAATAATGATTGAAACTATAAAAGAATATACATCCAAGCGGATTGATCTGCTTAAAATTCAGGCAACAGAAAAATCATCAATTTCTGCCGGAGTTATTGCTTATCTGGTTATTTTATTAGTTGCTTTTGCTTTTTTTATTATCCTTTTTAATTTTGGAATAGCCTTTCTGATCGGTAAAATGTTAAATAATACCTCATACGGATTTCTGATTGTATCAGCGTTTTATTTGCTAATTATGATTATTGTTATTATATTTAAAAAACGTATCGTAAATATGATCGCAAATAAAGTAATCGAATTTTTAAATCACTAAATTATGAGTAGAAACTACAGTAGTCTGGAAGAATTAAGAAGAAAGAAAAAGCTTTTACAGGGTGAAATTGAAGATTTAGAAGGTTTGTTAACCTTCAAAAATACCAAAGAAAGTCTGAGTGCATTTACCAATGGATTAACAGATCAGTATTTAAAAGAAAAGATTGATGAAGACGGCGAAGAAAAAACAGTTCTCAGAAAAGATGTTATTGCCAAGCAGCTGACTTCCGAAGTCAAAGATATGTTTCTCAGTAGAAATACAGCAATGGGCATAGCCGGAAGTGCTTTGAAAGGTGATGCTTTGGATACTTTAATAAAGTTGGCGGTTACAGCTTTTGTTGCTAATTATGCGAAAAAGAACATGAGAAGTTCAAACTGGAAAAAGAAGATACTGGGAGCAGCATTAATTTATGTAGCACCTATGGCACTGAAATTTTTGAGATCAAAACTTGAAGCTTATCAAAAAACAAAGAGTGTTTCGAGTATGGAGCAGCTCATCTGATTTTACAGAGTTTTAGAGTTTTGGAATCTGAGGGGTTTATAAGTAATCCTAAATACCGTGACTCTAAAACTCTATTTATATCACATTCTGAAAAGTTGTCCTAAAATAATTCCTGCAGCCATTGAAACATTTAAACTTTCCGTGGACTGAGACTTTCCGAATCTTGGGATTGATACTTTGTTTTGAAGTAATTTTTCGGTTTCATCCCGCATTCCTTTACCTTCATTTCCTAAAATCAAATTAATTTTTTCCGGTTTTTCAAAAGTATAGATGTCTTCTCCATCCATATCTGTCCCTATATTGATATTTTCGGTTTGAGTGAGATATTCAATTAAATTACAATAGACCACATTAACTCTCGTAAAAGATCCCATACTTGCCTGTATAACCTTTGGATTGTAATAATCCACTGTATCTTCACTGCATACAATCTGCTCTATTCCAAACCAATCCGCCAGACGTATTATTGTTCCCAAATTACCGGGATCCTGAATTCCATCCAGAACCAGCTGTATATTCTGATCTTTTAATTTTGAGGTTTCTTTCAGCATACAAACCGCAACTGAATCTTTCGGATGCTGAAGAAAACTGATCTTTTTCAGTTCATTTTCAGTTATTTGGTGTACAGAAAAATTACCGGGATCTAAATTACCGGGATTTGTAGAAAATATTTCTTTAATTTTAAAGTTAGAATTAGGAAGTTCGGAAATGATTTTATTCCCTTCAACCAAAAACAAATTGTATTTTTGCCTGAACTTCTTTTTATCTAAAGACTGTAAAATTTTTATTGTATGAGCTGTAAGCATTTTAAGAATTCTCCTCAAAAATATTATAAAATTCTATCATTTGCAACTGCTGTCGGTGTCCTTTACGCATGCAGTACAACAAAAAAAGTACCTGAAGGCGAATTTTTACTCACAAAGAACAATTTTCAGTTTGAAGATAAGAAAGAGTTTTTTGATGAAGAACTTAAAGACTATGTGCAGCAGAAGCCTAATAAAAAGCAATTTCTGTTTATGCCTTTAAGTTTATGGCTTCATAATGCTGCAAATCCCAAATATGATACATTGTTCAGTGAATATCTTACCTACCCGAGTGAAATGAGAAATCAGAAACTCAGGGATTCACTTTTCATTAAATACAATATGCCTCAGAGTGTAGGAAAAAGCTTGCTTTGGGACAGACTTTTACACAATTGGGGAACACCGCCGGTAATTTTAGATCAGACCAGAACAGATAAAAGTGCAGGATCTATCGAAAAAAGAATGACCTACCGTGGTTTTTGGGATTCTGAGGTTAAATTTAAACATGATCTGGATTCTACTTCGAAGAAAGCAGCGGTTACTTATTTTATAACCCACAACAGCCCTACCAATATTAAGGAATATTACTATAATATTCCGGATGCAGGCATTAAAAGCCTCTATCAGCAAAACATCAGCGAAACACTAATAAGGTCAGGTAAAATTCTTGATCAGACGGTTTTGGAAAAAGAGGTTGCCAGAATTAACGATCTAATGCGAAGAAGCGGATATTATAAATTTAATAATGCCAGTGACGAAGTATATTTTGTAGCCGACTCCTTAAAAGACAGAAAAAAAGTACCTCTAACACTCGAAATCCACAAAGATTCTGTGGATTCTCCTTACAAAGTGGCTACCATTGGCAACATAGATGTTGCTATTGTTGATGAACCAGGTGATTTCGGCAGAAGAACGGTAAAGGACAGCCTCCGGAGAATTAGATTTCATAAGATGAATGAAGATTACAAAACCAATTCAATCTGGAGAGCAATTATCATTGATAATAAATCAGTTTATAATCAGAATAAACTTGATCTCACCAAGAGGAATCTTCTCGCTATGAATAATTTCAGTATTCTGAAAGCCAAAGATTCATTAAGACAGGGTGGCGCTATAAAGCCTAACGACAGTATTATTGATGTTTTATATCTGCTCAAACCCCTTCCAAAATATGAATTTAAAGTCGGAACAGATATTAATTATTCTCAGTTACTTAATTTAGGTATTTCTCCATCTGTTGACCTGACCACAAGAAATGTTTTCCACGGAGCAGAAAACCTTTCAACAAGTCTTTCCGGGACATTTGGATCTATCCGAAATCCTAAAAATTTAGATAAAAGAATTTTAGCATACGAAATTTCTGCACAGGCATCATTAAGCTTTCCACGTCTGTTACTCCCTTTTGATTATTATAAATTAATCCCGAAAAGATATACACCGACTTCTTCGATTGTTCTCGGTACATCTATCCAGAATAATATAGGTTTGGGAAGAGTGAATTTTAATACCGGATTAAATTATTTCGCAAATGTTAATGATCAGTCTTCACACAGACTTACATTATTTAATACTCTTTTCAGTTTAACAAAAAATAAGGACAGTTACTACGATTTCTTTGTCAATGATGATGTGATCAGAGCCCGTGTTTTCAATGATTATTTCGGTTATAATCCAAATATTAAACAGGAATTTGATTCAGGACTTCTGACCAGGGATCAGGTTTCAGAAAAGATCATTGCTGATCTTGGTTATGCCGGAACACTTGATCCTGATAAAGCCAATGATCTTGTGGCATTCTTAGGCACCCTTATAAATAAAGACAGACAGACTCAGGATGTGATTATTTCTTCTTTTATCTATAATTTCATTTACAACGAAATCGGAAAAAAAGATTATCCAAATGCATTCTATTTTAACGGGAAAATGGAAGTTGCCGGAAATATCCCAAGTTTATTTAACCAGAAAAGAGTTGATGATGGGGGTGTTTTAAGAAATCCCGAAAGAACGATATTTGGAATTCCTTATGCCCAATTTGTAAAGTTTGACTTCGATGTCAGAAAGTATTTTAAATTTAACGGAAATCAGACTCTTGTTCTCCGTCAGTTTATCGGTTTAGGTATTCCGTATGGGAATTCCTCATCTATGCCTTTTGTAAGATCTTATTTTAACGGAGGTTCCAATGACATACGTGCATGGGTAGCGTTTGGAGGATTAGGTCCCGGAGGTTCTCAAATTGATGAAAGAGTGAGGACCTATCTGATGGGAAATGTAAAGCTGACTACAAATCTTGAATATAGAATACCTTTCAATACAATGTACGAAGGAGCAATTTTTACTGATATCGGGAATATCTGGAATACAGAAAACAATGGTTTTGATGATCAGTTTAAATTTAACAGGTTTATCAGAGAGATGGGTGTAGGCAGTGGGTTTGGTTTGAGAGTAAATGTAGCATACATCACTTTAAGATTGGATTTGGCTTATAAAATTTATGATCCTAATAAACCCGATGGTGAAAAATGGAGGTTTAATAATTTCCAACCCCTGAAGCCTACACTGAATATCGCTTTTGGATATCCTTTCTAATCCGGAGAAATTCCCAGGACAAAATATACTACAGCAATCACTCTGGCGAGAATCTCCCTGGATTGATTTCTGTAGAAACTTTCAGGTTTATTAACATCCTGGGCATCAAATCCTAAGGCATTCATATTGTTATTTCTTGCAAAAAACAGCGCCCTCAGATTGTGAAAACCCTGCGAAACAATAATAACATTCTTCTTTTTATACACATCCTTGCACCGTAGAATACTTTTATAGGTATTAAACCCTTTAGGATCTTCTATGATAATATCTTCCGGGACTCCCTCTTGGTAGATCAGATAGTTTTTCATTGCGGCAGGTTCATTATATCCTCTGCTTTTTTCACCGCTTACAATGATTTTTTTAATTTTTCCATGATGATACAGCAATGCTGCAGCATCCATTCTTTTTGTAAAATAAGGATTTGAAAGGCCTGATCGCATTCTTGGGGAAGTTCCCAGAACCAGAGCGATTTCACGGGGTGGAATTTTTGAAATTTTAGTATATGTGCGTCCATTGGTAATCCCGAAAACCCAGACATTACAGAGACAGATCAAGAGAAAAACCAATTCTATTGATAAAATAATGAATTTAAATATGTTTCGGATAATTCTCAACTGAAATCAAAGTTAAGCTTTATTTTCTTAGTTTTTGCAATTGACATACAGGCAAGAATTCTTCCCTGTTCTTCCTCTTTCCGAGTCAGATATTCATTTTCTAAAAGGTCAACTTCACCTTCTTCCAAAGTACATTCGCAGCTTCCGCAAATCCCGGATTTACAAGAATAAGGAACCTGAAAATTCTGAACTAAAAGCTGCTGCAGAATCTTTTCCCGGTTATCAGGAAGTTCGGTCTTGTAATCCCTGCCGAGCATTTTAAATTCTACCTCCACATTTTCGATCAGGGGAAATTCTTTTTCCACAGGATAAATGTCGTCATTAAATTCCTCGAACAATTCAAAATGTATATTTTTTTTAGGAATTCCATGATGATAACATGCATTGGCAAGCGTTTTTATCATCTCCCCTTTTCCACAGATCAAAACTTCATCTACAGCATCCCATATGGTTGATTCTTCATCAGTGTCATCCAAATGCAGAATCTGATTAATGATGAGATTTAATTTTTTAGCATCTAATCTACCGTAAAAAAACTGATCAGCCGTTTTTTCCTTCGAATAAAAATAGAATATCTGAAGTCTCTCACCGTACTGTTTTGCGAGGTGATCTAAAAGGTCACGATAGATAAGCTGTTCAGAATTCTGATTCCCAAAAAACAGGAACAGTCTTGTTCTCGGTTCTTTATAAAGGATATTTTTAAAATGACTGATAATCGGAGTGATGCCGATTCCAGCAGCAAAACCTACAATAGTTCGAAATTCGCTTGGTTTGGAAACGATAGTGAATCTTCCGCCAGGTTCGCTAACCATCAATTCATCCCCTACCTGATAATTCTTATAAAGTTGAGAAGTTGCTCCTTTCTGACCGTTTACTTTGATTCCCAAAGAAATTTTTTCTTCGTGCGGAGCTGATGTCATTGAATAATCATTGATCACATCTACTCCACCGGATCTGAATTTTATACTTACGAACTGACCGGCTTCAAATTTAAAATTTTCCTTTAAACTCTCAGGAATTTCCAATTCCAGAGAAAAAGTATTTTTGGTCAGGTCTTCCTTTTTAGCTATTTTTAGGCGGTGAAACTGCGTCAGTTTTCCTTTATAGATTTGTTGTTCCATACTTCAATTCAAAAATAAATAAAAAATAATTATTAAATTACTGTTGTGGCTATTTTCTTATTTCTAAAACCAATAGGAGATGTCAATCGTATATTTGATCAAACTACAGAATATATACTTATGAAAAAGATAATTTTGTCCGTCCTGTTAGCTGCAACTTTCGTCAGCTGTAAAAAAGAAGCTGACAAGACAGAAAATCAGACTGCTGTTAAAGATTCAATTTCTGAAACAAGTTCACAGCCAGTTCCCAAAGCGGCGTCTTTAAAAGCTCTGAATACGAAACAGGCTACCGATTTTCTTCAGACTAAAAATGACACGCTCTATGTGACCAATTTCTTTGCAACCTGGTGCGGGCCCTGTGTACGTGAAATTCCTCATTTCAAGGATAAGATTGCGGAGGTTAAAAATCAACCCGTAAAAATCACATTTATCAGCTTAGATTCCAAAGAAGTTTGGAATTCTGAGGTACCGGCTTTTGTTGATAAGCAGGGAATCAGAAACAATACGATTCTTCTGGATGGTAGTCAGCTGGATGAAATTTTTTTTAAAAATAATTTTAAAGAATGGAAAGGTGATGCTATTCCGTTTACTTACATGAGGAAGGGTGACAAAACTGATGAATATTTAGGGATGATGACTTCAGAATTACTGAATTCTAAAATAGCATCATTTACTAAATAATTCTTTTTTGAACTGATTTAACGATGTCTTATAAATTTAAAATCCTGTGTTTATCATTATTCATTGCCATTCTTTCACTGGCGGTTATTAATCTGAACACAGGATTTTTAAGTTTAAATATTCAGGATTTCTTTCAGAATTCCCAAAACGGACAGATTGCCGAGATCAGAATCAACCGTGTTCTGGTAATGCTTTTAGCAGGAATTGCTATTCCGACTTCAGGTTTTCTTATGCAGGAATATTTTCAGAACCCTCTTGCAGGACCTGATATTTTAGGGATTACCTCTGTTGCGAGTCTTTCTGTTGCATTTTACATTTTTTTTTCACACAGTATTATACTCCCGGAATTTTTGCAGAATAGTTTTCTCAGTATGTCAGCGATTGTCGGAAGTATGCTGCTTATGCTTGTTTTGATGTCAATCTCCAACAAATTCCAGGATAAATCTTATCTGATTATCTTCGGATTCCTTGTATCAGCTTTTGCCGGAGCCATTGTATCACTTCTTCAGTTTTATGCTGAAAACCAAAGTCTGAAGAACTATATTTTATGGTCGTTCGGAGCGAATAACATGGTGTCGGGAAATCAGATTATCGTCTTGTCAATTCTAGTTTTTACAGGATTAGTGATTTGTTTCAAAACGATTAAGCCTTTAATAGGCAATGCTCTCGGAAGTTCCTATGCACAGAGTTTAGGCGTTAATTTAAATCATCTTAAATTATTGATTATTTTTACGTCTTCCTTACTTTCAGCTTCTATTACTGCTTTTTTAGGCCCTATTTTATTTGTAGGTATCATCGTTCCTCATTTCTGCAGACTGATTTACAATCCCTCCAGGCTTTGGCAACAGTGGATATTGAATATGCTTCTGGGAATGCTGATGATGCTGATGTTTTCAGTTGCTGCTGAAAAAACTCAGATTCCACTAAATGTGATCAGTTCTGTTTTTGGAATTCCTGTTATTTTAGTAATGCTGCTGAAACAGAATAAAGTATAATTTTAAGCTCTGAAAAGCCAATTGATCATTTTCACAAGTACGATAATTAAAAGATAATATTTCTTTGGCCGCAAATGAGAAGACTCCTGATGTTTTAGTAATTGTCATATCTGATAAAATAACTGTGTGTAAAATTTAAAATATTATTTTTGTAAAACTTATATTTCTTTTCCTTATCCAAAATATATGTACCTGCAGATAAAAAAAGCCGACATCGGTTATGACAAAACTTTAATTTCAGATACCGATGCGTCTTTGAATTTAGGTGAGGTATGTCTTTTAATTGGGAATAACGGTGTAGGGAAAACTACTTTGATTAAATCAATTCTCAATCAGAATCCTCTGTTGACAGGAGAAATTTTACTTAATGGTCAAAACATAAAAGATCTTTCTGTAAAAGAAATTGCGGAAAATATTGCCATTGTTTTTTCTAAAGCCGTCATTCCGCAAAACTTTACGGTGAAAGATTTAATTTTTTTAGGAAAGTATATTTATTATCCTTTTTATTTTGACTTAAAGAATAAAGATAAAAATGAAGTTTCAGACATTATTAAAGAATTAGGTTTAAAACAATACACAGATACACTTCTTAAAAATCTGTCGGACGGAAATCTTCAGAAAGCATTTATAGGAAGAGCCTTAACCCAAAACTCTCCTGTCATCATTCTTGATGAGCCTACAACTCATTTAGATGAGAAAAACAAAATCATCATTCTTCAGACACTCAGAAATCTTGCCAGACAGCAAAATAAGCTTATCCTGTTCTCTTCCCATGACTGGCGGCTGGCAAAAGAATTTGCTGATAAAATCTGGTATGTAAAAGATCATGAACTTTTTGCAGGGCTTACCGAGGATGTTTTACTCCAGCATAATGAGCTCACCGGCTCCGTATTATTTCATTTTAACAAAAATTTCATTGCTCCTTCAATAAACGCTCCTGAGATTCAGAAAGAAATGCTGTACTCTTTGCTTCAGAAAAACTTTCAAAAAGACCTCTCTTCATTCTGTTTTAATTACAACAATTCCATTTGGGAGATTTTATATAATAATGAAACACATCAATGCGAATCATTTGATGAAATCGTTAATTTGGTAAACAAATTTCACTAATACCTTGTTTTAATTATTCAATTCATATACTATGCATGCATAGTATTATGCTTGTCATACATTTTAATTATCTGTAAATCATATTGTTAACAAATTTTAACGTTAATAAATACTATGCATGCATAATATTTGCTACATTTGATAAAACCGATAATCAAAAAATATGATGGATAATAATAAAGAAAAAACAGAAAATGTTGACCTCATTCTTAAACAGACTTGGTTGGCTGTCTCCAAAATGTATACTGAACTTGCACAGGAACACGATTCTACAGCAGTTCAGGCTTTAACTTTATTAAAAATCGACCCGAAAGAAGGTACACGAAGCACGAATCTCGGCCCGAAAATGGCCATTGAACCTACTTCTCTCACAAGAATTATCAAACTTTTAGAAGACAACGGATATATCTACAAAGAAAAAACGACAGCCGATAAAAGGGAAGTCATTATTAAGCTTACAGATAAAGGTCTGAGCTCTAGAAATATGTCCAAAGAAGTCGTGGTAAACTTCAATAAAAAAGTGATGGAAAAAATTGCTCCTGAAAAACTGGAAACCTTCAAAGAAGTGATGACTGAAATTATGAAGATTGCATCGGATATTAATAATAGAAAATAAATAATAAATCAATGAAAAGACGAATCAAACACGTAACAGTTCTAGGTTCAGGAATTATGGGAAGCGGTATAGCTGCACATTTTGCCAATATCGGTGTGCAGGTTTCACTGCTCGATATTGTTCCTTTTGAATTGAATGAAGCTGAGCAGAAAAAAGGTCTGACCAAAGATGACAAAGCCGTTCGTAACAGAATTGCTTCTGAAAACTTTGAAAAACTCAAGAAATCGAGTCCTGCACTACTCTATTCTCCCAAATTTGCCGAGCGCATTAAAGTAGGAAATTTTGATGATGATTTACCGAAAATAAAAGATACAGACTGGATCATTGAAGTCGTTGTTGAAAAACTCGACATTAAAAAATCTGTGTACGAAAAAATTGAAAAATTTAGAAAACCGGGAACGTTAGTATCATCCAATACTTCCGGAATTCCCATCAATATGCTCGTAGAAGGCAGAAGTGAAGATTTTAAAAAACATTTTGCCGGAACCCATTTTTTTAATCCTGTAAGGTATCTTCCTCTACTAGAGGTTATTCCAACCCACGATACAGACCCGGAAATTGCAGATTTCTACATGAATTATGGAGCGAAATTCCTGGGAAAAACAACTGTTTTAGCTAAAGACACTCCTGCGTTTATCGCCAACAGAATCGGAGTATTCTCGATGATGGACCTTCTTCACAATGTACAGAAGTTAGGCTTAAATGTTTCTGATGTAGATAAATTGACCGGTCCGGTTATAGGCCGTCCGAAATCTGCAACTTTCAGAACGGCTGATGTGGTTGGGCTAGATACTCTCGTGATGGTAGCCAACGGCGTTCGTCAGAGTGGTGCTGAAGCTAATGATTTTAATGATGTTTTTGCCCTTCCTGAATACATTCAGAAAATGGTGGATAACAAATGGCTGGGTTCAAAAACTGAACAGGGATTCTATAAAAAAGTAAAAGGAGCTGACGGAAAATCTGAAATCCACGGATTAAACCTGGATACTTTAGAATATGAACTTCAGGGTAAATCTTCTTTCCCAACTTTAGAATTAACGAAAAGCATTGATAAACCGATTGACAGGTTCAAGGTTTTGATTGGTGGAAAAGACAAAGCAGGAGAATTATACAGAAAATCTTTGGGAGCTCTATTTGCCTATGTTTCTCACAAAGTTCCTGAAATTTCTGACGAAGTATACAAGATTGATGATGCAATGCGTGCCGGTTTTGGATGGGAAAACGGACCTTTTGAGATGTGGGATGCCGTAGGCATTGAAAAAGGAATCGAGTTGGCAAAAGATGCAGGTTATGAAGTTTCAGACTGGGTGAAGAATGTAGAATCTTTCTATAAAGTAAATGAAGACGGGCAAAGCATCTTCTTTGATAAAAATTCAGGAAACTACAGCAGCATTCCAGGTCAGGAATCATTCATTATTTTAGATAATATCAGAAAAAACAAAACACTCTGGAGCAATTCAGGTTCTTCGATTGAGGATTTAGGTGACGGAATCATCAATTTTGAGATCCGCTCAAAAATGAATTCTTTGGGTGGTGAAGTTTTAGATTGTCTCAACAGGGCTATTGATCTGGCTGAAAAAGAATACGACGGATTGGTTATTGGAAACCAAGGTACAAATTTCTCTGTGGGAGCTAATTTGGCCATGATTCTGATGATGGCCATTGAGCAGGATTGGGATGATTTGAATATGGCGATTGCCTATTTCCAGAAATCGATGATGAGAGTTCGTTATTCTTCAATTCCGGTGGTGGTTGCTCCTCATGGTATGACTCTCGGTGGTGGTTGTGAAATGACTATGCATGCAGACAGAGTTGTTGCAGCTGCCGAGACCTATATTGGTTTGGTAGAAACCGGAGTGGGTGTCATTCCAGGTGGTGGCGGAACTAAAGAATTTGCTTTAAGAACTTCCAGAGAGTTTCACAGTGATGATGTGAAAAACAACCGTCTCCGTGAAGCTTTCATGAATATCGCAATGGGTAAAGTCGCTACTTCAGCATATGAAGCCTATGATATGGGAATTCTTGAAAAAGGTAAAGATGTAGTGGTCGTTGATAAAAACCGTCAGCTCATGACTGCAAAAATGATGGCCAAAAGTTTAGCTGAACACGGTTACACCCAGCCTATCGAACAAACTGTTAAAGTTCTGGGAAAAGATGCTCTAGGAATGTTTTACGTAGGAACCGATCAAATGCTGACAGGAAATTTCATTTCGCAACACGATAAATTAATTGCCGATAAGTTGGCAAATGTTTTAGTGGGCGGTAATCTTTCCGAGCCAACGGTGGTTACTGAGCAATATTTGTTGAATCTCGAAAGAGAAACTTTCCTGCAGCTTTGTGGAGAGAGAAAAACATTGGAACGGATTCAGTTTATGTTGCAGAAAGGAAAACCTTTGAGAAATTAATCGAATCTCCGTAGAAGCGACCTGTTAATGGATTTCAGAGAGGCACACCTGTCAATAGATTGTTTAACAGATTTTAATTTCAGCTCCGTAGGAGCGACCTGTTAATTTTATGGCAAACTCTTATACCCAGATTTATATTCAGATTGTTTTCGCTGTCAAGGGAAGACAGAACCTTGTTTCAAAAGAAAACAGAGAAGAATTACATCAGTTTATTACAGGAATTATTTCGATTAGAGGTCAAAAATTATTTGCTGTTTTTGCAATGCCTGACCACATTCATATTCTTGTAAGTATGGTCCGAGTATTTCGATTTCAGATTTAGTACGGGATATAAAAGCAGGTTCATCAAAATTTATTAATGACCGAAAATGGATAACAGGAAAATTTAATTGGCAGGAAGGATATGGAGCTTTTTCCGATTCTAAAAGCAGTGTCGACCGTGTTGTAAAATACATTTTAAATCAGGAAGAGCATCATAAAACGAAAACATTTAAAAACGAATATTTAGAGCTTTTGCAAAAATTTGAAATTGAATATGATTCTAAATATTTGTACGAACGGATTGAAGAGAATTGACCGATTTCCTCGATGAGGGTAAAACTTTAAACTAATTTTAATTTATAAAAAAATGTCAAAACAAGCATATATCATTAAAGGATTCAGAACCGCCGTTGGAAAGGCTCCAAAAGGTAGTTTGAGATTTACAAGACCTGACGTCATGGCAGCAACTGTCATCGAAAAACTGATGGCAGCTGTTCCGCAACTGGATAAGGACAGAATAGATGATTTGATCGTCGGAAATGCGATGCCTGAAGCTGAGCAGGGTTTAAATGTTGCACGTTTAATTTCTTTAATGGGACTGAACACAGATAAAGTTCCGGGAGTTACCGTAAACAGATATTGTGCATCAGGTTCTGAAGCGATTGCCATTGCTTCAGCAAAAATACAGGCAGGAATGGCTGACTGCATTATCGCCGGTGGTACAGAGTCGATGTCTTATATCCCGATGGGCGGGTACAAACCTGTTCCGGAAACAGAGATTGCAAAAACGAATCCTGATTATTACTGGGGAATGGGATACACCGCAGAAGAAGTGGCGAAACAGTTCAATATTTCAAGGGAAGAACAGGATCAATTTGCATTTGAATCTCATCAGAAAGCACTAAAGGCCAATGCGGAGGGAAGTTTTGCCAATCAGATTGTTTCTGTTCCTGTAGAATATAATTTTTTGGATGAAAACCAGAAAATGCAGACCAAGAAATTTGATTTTTCTGTTGATGAAGGACCAAGAGCAGATACTTCACTGGCAGGTCTGGCAAAGTTAAAACCTGTTTTTGCAAACGGGGGAAGCGTAACTGCAGGAAACTCTTCTCAGATGAGTGACGGTGCAGCTTTTGTGATTGTTATGTCTGAAGAAATGGTTAAGGAATTGGGACTGGAACCTGAAGCAAGACTTGTTGCTTATGCTGCTGCCGGTTTAGAGCCGAGAATCATGGGGATGGGACCGGTTTACGCTATTCCGAAAGCGTTAAAACAGGCAGGTCTGGAACTGAAAGATATAGAACTGATAGAACTTAATGAAGCTTTTGCTTCTCAGTCTGTTGCTATTAAGAAAGAATTAAACTTAAACCCGGATATTCTGAATGTCAATGGAGGAGCGATTGCCCTGGGTCACCCGCTAGGATGTACCGGAACAAAGTTAACCGTTCAGCTGCTTGACGAAATGAGAAAGCGTGGAAATAAATACGGAATGGTTTCTATGTGTGTGGGAACGGGACAGGGAGCTGCTTCTATTTTTGAGTTGTTGTAGGTGAGAGGTAGATGAGAGATAATAGACTGATAGATAATAGACTTAGATACTAATAGATAAAGGGATAGAAGAGAATGAGTAATTTTAAAAGACATAATTTTAAAAAACTTAAAATTTGGCAGATGGGTTTAGAATTGTCAAAATCAATTTTAGATCTTACAGATACTTTTCCATCATATGAAAAATTCAGTTTAAAAAGCCAAATGGATAGATGCTCAATCTCAATTCCTTCCAATATAGCTGAAGGTTCAAGCAGAACAGATAAATCTTTCAGTCATTTTTTAGACATATGTTTAGGTTCATCATTTGAATTGCAAACACAGCTATTGCTAGCTTCTCACAGAAAATATTTATCTGATCAAGAAACAGATATTTTTGAAATTAAAATTGAGGCATTTCAGAAAGCGACAATGGTATTTCAGAACACATTAAATAAAGACTGATAAAAAGTATTTAAATCTATTATCTGTCCGTCTATCATCTTAATGTCTTTAATAAAATAAAATTTAAAATAAAATAAAAAAATGAGTGATACACTTAATAAAACACTAAAAGGCGGTGAATTTCTAATCAAAGAAATTGCGGCTAATGAAATCTTCACTTTGGAAGAGCTTTCAGAAGAACAAAAAATGCTTCGTGATTCTGCGAAAGAATTTATTGACAGAGAAGTTATTCCTCAAAAAGAACGATTTGAGAAAAAGGATTATGCACTGACTGAAGAAAAAATGCGTCAGTTAGGTGAGATGGGACTTTTGGGAGTTGCCGTACCTGAAGAATACGGTGGTCTGGGAATGGGCTTTGTGAATACAATGCTGGCCTGTGATTACTGTTCAGGAGCCAATGGCTCTTTAGCAACCGCGTATGGAGCTCATACTGGAATAGGAACTTTACCTATTCTCTTGTATGGAACTGAAGAACAAAAACAAAAATACCTTCCGGATCTGGCAACAGGTACAAAATTCGGAGCGTACTGTTTGACGGAACCTGATGCCGGTTCTGATGCCAACTCAGGAAAAACCAGGGCAAAATTATCTGAAGATGGAAAACACTATATCATCAACGGACAGAAGATGTGGATTTCCAATGCTGGATTTGCAGAGATTTTCATTGTTTTTGCCAAAATTGAGGATGATAAAAACATTACCGGTTTCATCGTAGAAAAAGAAGGAACTGAAGGACTTTCTTTCGGCGAGGAAGAACATAAATTAGGAATCCGTTCGTCTTCCACAAGACAGGTTTTCTTTAATGACATGAAAGTTCCGGTAGAGAATCTTTTGGGTGAAAGAAACAACGGTTTTAAAATCGCTTTGAATGCACTGAATGTTGGAAGAATAAAACTGGCTGCAGCTAACCTCGACGGACAGAGACGAATTTTAAACCACTCATTACAATATTCTAACGAAAGAAAGCAATTCGGTGTTTCGATCTCAACTTTCGGAGCCATTAGAAAAAAGCTTGCAGAAATGGCTACAGGTATTTTCGTTTCGGAAGCAGGCTCATACAGGGCTGCTAAAGATGTAGAAGATAAAATTGCTGAATTGGTCGCAGGTGGAATGAACCATCAACAGGCAGAATTGAAAGGTGTTGAAGAATTTGCCGTTGAAGCTTCAATCCTGAAAGTTTTCGTTTCAGATTTAACGCAGCATACTGCTGATGAGGGAATTCAGGTATACGGAGGAATGGGATTCTCTGAGGATATGCCGATGGAAGCAGCATGGAGAGATTCAAGAATTGGAAGGATCTACGAAGGAACCAATGAGATCAACCGTCTTTTGTCAGTAGGAATGCTAATTAAAAAAGCAATGAAAGGTGAATTGGATCTGCTTTCTCCTGCCATGGCAATTTCTAAAGAGCTGATGGGAATTCCAAGTTTTGAAGTACCTAATTATTCTGAATTGATGAGCGAAGAAAAAGCAATTCTGGCGAATCTGAAGAAAGTATTTTTGATGGTTTCAGGAGCTGCTCTTCAAAAATACATGATGGATATTGAGAAGCAACAGCATTTACTATTAAATGCTTCTGAAATTCTGAACCAGATTTATATGGCAGAATCCGCAGTTTTAAGAGCTGAGAAAAATTTCTCTGCTGATTCTGCAGAGGTTGCTATGGCTCAGTTGAATCTTTACAAAGCGATTGAAAAAATAATTTCTGCTGCCAAAGAAGGAATTATATCATTTGCAGAAGGAGACGAACAGCGGATGATGCTTTCAGGATTAAGAAGGTTTACTAAATATACCAACAATCCGAATGTAGTAGCTTTAACTGAAAAAGTGGCAGCACATTATCTGGCTAAAGGGCATTACTAAAACCGTCTTAAAGACATCAAACGCTCTAGACTTCTAACGTGTTTTATAACTTACATAAAATCCTGATATTAGTATCGGGATTTTTCTATTATTTCAGAATCCTTTCCGGCTTATTAAAATTTTCTTTTTGGATTTCTAACGTATTTTTAGAAAGTAGTGTAATATCCTCAGTACAATATTCTTTTATTGTCTGATTTGAATAATTTTCATTTTAAATATGATCTGTTTTAGATTTTGATTACAATATTTAAAAATTAATATTTTTTTCCGTTTATCTGTCATAATTATTTTGTTGAATTGAAATATTTTTATAAATTTAAGTCAAACAATTTTTATGAAAATTATTTTCGGTTCACTTTTACTGTTATCAGGTTTATTTTCTGCTCAAACGTCAATTGAGCCATTAAAAAGAAGCAGTTTAAATTTTTACCAATTTAATTCACCAATTGCTACCGGGAGTGAGCAGTTTTATACAGACAGCACTGCTGCAAAAGTTTATAAAATGCCTGTTGCTAAACCGGAAAAACCTGAAATTTATTCAAGTTTAAAAACAACGGTAAAAAGCAATATTCAATTTAAAATCCTTAATTCATTAGATTCATTTAAAACTAAAAAAACGCAGTAAAATATTTTTTTAAAATCAATGAGCGGCCTATAAAATATTCTTAAATTATTTCAAAAAATTTAGAATTTATACAGGCTGTTTTATATTTTTGTAGTCTATTTTTACAAGATGACAAAAGAGGAACTTTTACACAAAGCCATAAGAATTGCTGATAAGGCCCATAAAGGTCAGAAAGATAAATACCATGCTCCTTATATAGCCCATGTAATGCGTGTGATGGAATATGGAAAGACAATGGATGAAAAAATTGTAGGGGTTCTACATGACGTTGTCGAAGATAATCCTGAAGACTTCAGTCTCGCTTATCTTAGAAATGAAGGCTTTCCTGAATATATCCTGTATGCAATCAGCTGTCTTACTAAGTATGATACAGACGAAATTTACGATGATTTTGTTAAAAGGACGGAAAGATCTCCTTTAGCGGTAGCCGTAAAGCTAAATGACCTCCGTGACAATATGGATTTGAGAAGAGTTAACCGTGAATTAACCTCAAAAGATATCCATCGGTTTAATAAATACCTCAAAGCCTACCGTTACCTTTCTGAGAAATATTAATCTGCTCCCGGAAAGTGATAGGTCTTTTGTTCATGATCGGTTCCGTCGATGTTGATGTTCAGTGCTAAATAAACGAAATGAACATTTTTGTTTCCTTTAGCATCAAATTCTCTCTGCCAAAGATATCCGCTTACAATTCCAAAAGTTTCGTCTGCCTGATAACCGAAACCACCGTAAAGACGGTTTCTTGCAAATGTTGGTTTAATGGGTGATACAAAAAAAACTTCATCATAAACATTGGCAAAAAGAGTTCCCGGCTCAATTTTTTTTGCATTAAGAGGGACTGAAATGTTCAGACGGTACCGATAGCGCATTCTCTCAGAATTTCTGTCGGTTTTAGGTTCATAAAACCATGATTTTTCTGCTCTGAACCGGTTTTCAAACTTTACAACTCCTTTTTTGAAATCAATAATGTCCTGCAGCCAGACCCTGAATTCTTCTTTGTCAATTGCATGATCTTTATAAGTAGCATATCGTCCTAACCCGACAAATGGTTTATGGCTCTTGGTCAGATTATATCCAAGGCCTCCTTTTATTTCATAATAGTCAGGATAGTCGTAATTTTCTATTCCTCTGCTTTGCCCCTCAGCATATAAGAAAAATTTAGGATGAAATTTATAGGTTACCGTCAAAGCATTAAATGCGGAAATATGCTCCTGAGCATTAAAAAAATTCATCATCAAAACAACACCGAGACTTCTAATCAATTTCATTCAAAAATTTTTGCAAAATTAAAAGATTTAACAATTGCGTAATGTTAAGTTTACTTAATATTAATATTGTAAGTAAAACCTATGTGAAACCATCGTTGAGGCATAGGTACACCAAATGTTTCTGTGTACACAGCGTCGGTAATATTATTGATCAAAACATATACAGAAAAATCATTTTTAATGTAACTTAATTTTTCATCCAAAAGGTGATAGCTTCCTAAATTCACCCGATCATTGTATCTGTACACGAGTTCGTTTGTAAAATAGTTTAGAAATTTAGTCTGTAATTTTGCGATAACCTGATGTTTTAAATTATCCAGTACATATCTTGAAACCAGCTGATTTGACTGTCTAAACTCAGTATCCAGGTAGGTATATCCCAAAGAATATTTTAACCATGGCAATATTTGGTGATTGATTTCAAATTCAGCTCCTTTAGTATCGACTTCTCCCACATTCTGTGCATACCAGATAGGGTCCTGCAGTGAGTTTTTCACCCAGTCAATGGCATTATTTGAATTTCTCATAAAACCGCTTGCTTTGGCAAGGATTCCGTTTTTCTGAAACTGATATCCGATTTCTGCAGAGAATGCATTTTCAGGAACCAGATTTTCATTACCCTGTTCGGTCTTGCTCGAATAATAAAGATCGGTAAATGTTGGAACCCTGTGAACTTTAGATACATTTCCATAGATTTTGTGATTTGAATTAAAATCAAATCCTACATCCAGTCCCGGATAAAAAAAGTTTCCTTCATTAGAGTAATTAGCCCAGGAAACTCCCGGGGTAATATTCAGTTTTTTATCCAGTAAAGAAAAGTGATGTTCAAAGAATACCTGAGAAACAAAACGTTCTCTGTGACCTAAATTATTACTGGCCAAAAACTCTTTTCTTAACTCAACTCCAAGGCCTGTAGTTCCCAGACTTGAAGAATAACTTGAATTTACTTCTCCGCCCACATTATTTCCGATGTGCATGTTTCTGTAGATCTCAGGCTTTTCTCTGTTAAAAAGGTACATGTCCTGCCCTCTCCGCCAGTATACATTAGAATTCAGTTTGAACTTACCGAAACTTTGCTGATGAGCCAGACTCACAATGGAAGCCTGTAGTTCTTCATACTGTTCAGTGGCATTAGGTGATGAATAAAAACCGTTAGCTCCGAATTTTTTTTCTGAAATACCAGCCTGCAATCTTATGCTTCCGTTTTTTATTCTTAACTGATTCTGATAAAAAACATTCCTCATCTCAAAATCAGTGTTATGTCTGTATCCCTGTGAAGCATTTGAATTGGCCTGTAATAAATTTGAAAATTTTTCATTTCCGAAATTAGCATTCATACCCAGTCCATACGAGCCGTAATCTCCTGCTTCTCCTCTGATTTTCACCCTTTTTCCGGGGGTTGTTTTGGTAATAATATTAATAGCACCGGCAAAAGCATTCTGCCCAAAACGTCTGGCCGCGGGACCTTTGATGATTTCAATACGCTCAACATCTTCCAGATCTACAGGAACATTGAGTGAATTGTGGCCGGTTTGGGAATCATTCATTCTGACTCCATTTAAAAGCAAAAGGACCTGTTCAAAAGAACTTCCCCGGAATCCGATATCACTCTGCACTCCATTGGCTCCTCTCCTTCTGATATCCATTCCCGGAATCTGCTGAAGAACTTCATCAATACTTGTAGCCGGTGAATGCAGAATATCTGCTTTAGTGATCACTGAAATATTTTGATTGGCATTTTTATAAGGGGTCGAAATAAATTTACCCTGAATTTCTACAGAATCAATTTCAGAAATTTTTTCCTGTGCGCTCAAAGCGAATGCTGCGGAAAGAAAAAAAACAGAGAGGAGATGTTTATTCATTTTAGTTTTCAGTATATTTTGAAGTTTCCAAAATTAGGAGACTTTATCAAAAACAAAAAATGATATGTATCATAAAAAAAGCAGTAATCTCCATTTTAAAGAGAATCTCAAATTCGCTTCACTTTTCCTGATCAGATATCTTATTTGTTAAAACTGAATTATTAGGATATTTTCAGATAAAGCGATGCAGAAAAATAACAAAAGCAGGATAATATTTAAAAACAACTTCCTGATAAACTATCATTTCTCGATATTTTCGCTCAAAATATAATTTTAAATTCCGACATTCAATACCCCTGTTTTTAGCATTGATTTATTGTATTTTAATCCATCAGAATTTCGTATTTTTGTTGGTCTTAATTTTACTATGGCTCCAATTACAGAAATAGATATAAAAAAACAGGTTTACGTTAAAAATGCACATCTTAACAACCTGAAACACATCGATGTTTTACTTCCGAAAAACAAATTGATTGTGATTACCGGAGTTTCCGGAAGCGGAAAATCTTCGCTGGCATTTGACACAATTTATGCTGAAGGCCAACGTCGTTATGTCGAAAGTTTAAGCTCCTATGCCCGTCAGTTTTTAGGTAAATTAGAAAAGCCAAAAGTTGATGATATCAAGGGTTTAGCGCCATCTATAGCGATTCAGCAAAAAGTGATTTCTTCGAATCCGCGCTCTACGGTAGGAACTTCTACTGAAATTTACGATTACATGAAACTTCTTTTTGCTAGAATAGGACGGACTTTTTCTCCGGTTTCCGGCGAGGAAGTGAAAAAAGATTCGGTTTCTGATGTTATTGATTATATTAAATCAGCAAAAAGTGAAACTGCATTTCTCTTAACTGCACCTTTAGAATACGATACTGAAAATTTTACTGAAAATCTAAATGTTCTGAAACTGGCAGGTTTTACAAGACTTGAAATCAATGGAAATGTAGCAGGGATTGAAGATCTTGAAAGTTTCGGATTCACTCCTGAAAAAGGAATGATCATCAATCTGGTGATTGACCGTTTTTCATATGAAGATGATGAAAGCTTTCTTCAGCGTCTTGCAGATTCAATCCAGATGGCCTATTACGAAGGTAGAGGATATTGTTCGTTGAAGAATATTGAAACAGGAGAGAAGAAAGATTTCTCTAATAAATTTGAGCTTGACGGTCTTGAATTTCTGGAACCCAATGTCCATTTTTTCAGTTTTAATAATCCATACGGTGCCTGTCCTACCTGCGAAGGTTACGGCAAAGTGATCGGAATTGATGAGGATCTGGTTATTCCCAATAAGGCATTATCCGTATTTGAAGATGCCGTTGCATCATGGAAAGGCGAAACGATGAGTGAATGGAAAAAAGATTTCATTAAAAAAGCCAAAGACTTCCCTATTCACAAGCCTTATCATCAGCTGACCAAAGATCAGAAAAATTACCTGTGGAAAGGTGACGGAAGCAAAACATTTCCTTCACTGAACAATTTCTTCAAGATGCTTGAGGAAAATTTATATAAAATCCAGTACCGTGTCATGCTATCCCGTTACCGTGGGAAAACACTCTGCCCTACCTGTGAAGGACTGCGTCTGCGTGAAGAAACAACATGGGTAAAAATTGACGGTCATAACATTCAGTCAATGATTGAGCTTCCTCTGGATGAATTGTCACCGATGGTTAACAGTTTACATTTGTCTGAACATGATAAAGAGGTGGCTAAAAGATTATTATATGAAATCACTACCCGACTTGACTTTCTGCTAAAAGTAGGTTTGGGATACCTGTCAATTAACAGAACATCCAATACGCTTTCAGGAGGAGAAAGTCAGAGAATCAATCTGGCAACCAGTCTGGGAAGTTCACTGGTTGGTTCTATTTATATTCTGGATGAGCCTTCTATCGGACTTCATTCCCGGGATACTGAAAACCTGATCGGAGTTTTAAAAAACCTCCGTGATTTAGGTAATACCGTTATCGTTGTTGAACATGATGAAGACGTCATGAGAGCTGCAGATTACATCATCGACATCGGTCCCGAGGCCGGATATCTGGGTGGAGAATTGGTCTTCGCAGGTGATTATAAAGAATTAAAGGATGCTGACACCCTGACTTCAAAATACCTTACCGGAAGACTGGAAATAAAAGTACCTGAAAAAAGAAGAAAAGCAAAAGAATTTATTCATATTAAGGGAGCGAGAACAAACAATCTTAAGAATATAGATGTTGATGTTCCTTTAGAAAGCCTCGTTGTAATTTCAGGGGTTTCCGGAAGCGGCAAATCTACCCTGATGAAAGAAATTCTGACCAATGATATTCAGATCCAACTGGGAATGGGAGGTAAGAAAGGGGATTATGATTCTGTGGAATTTCCTAAAAAGCTGGTTAAACACATTGAACTGATTGATCAGAATCCTATCGGAAAATCATCACGCTCCAACCCTGTAACTTATCTGAAAGCCTATGATGATATCAGAGATCTGTTTTCTAAACAGAAAGTTTCGAAAATGATGGGTTACAAACCCAAACATTTTTCTTTCAATGTCGACGGTGGAAGATGTGATGAATGTAAAGGGGAAGGTGTGATCAATGTTTCCATGCAGTTTATGGCAGATATTGAACTTGAATGTGAGGTATGTAAAGGAACCCGTTTTAAGAATGAAATTCTTGAAGTACGTTTTGATGAAAAGAATATTTCAGATATTCTCCACATGACCGTTGATGAGGCGTTATCATTTTTCAGGGAAAATAAGGAAGATAAAATCGTTACAAAACTGACCCCGCTACAGGAAGTTGGTTTAGGGTATCTGCAGCTTGGACAAAGTTCTTCTACTCTTTCCGGAGGTGAGGCACAACGTGTAAAACTGGCATCATTCCTTGTAAAAGGGGTAACGACTGATAAAACCCTATTCATTTTTGATGAGCCTTCTACAGGACTGCATTTCCATGATATTCAGAAGTTACTGAAGTCTCTTCAGGCACTGATCGACCTCGGACATTCAGTGATTGTCATTGAACATCAGCCGGATATTATGAAATCAGCAGATCACATTATCGACATCGGCCCGGAAGCAGGAAAATATGGTGGAGAAGTTGTTTTTGCAGGAACTCCGGAAGCTTTGGCTAAAAATAAAAAATCACACACAGCAAAATATATTGCTGAGAAACTGTAGGCTCCTTAAAGCCATTTGCTTTTTGATCCTAATTTTAGTTTATCTGAAGCATAAAGTTTGCAGTTGATCAGTATGCATATTTCTATAAAAATTTTCTATTCAGTAATTATAGCATTTATCTTTTCATGCTGTAAAAATGATAATAAGACAATTGTTGAAAAAAAGATTTTCATCGTTTCACAATTTAACAACAATATTGAAAAAAAATATAAAGAAGCAAAACTTAAAGACCCGGAATTATCTTTAATACAAGAAATGAAAGAATATGACTATCCGAAGGGAGCTGTCAATTTTATTATTTTAAAAAATCGTACTGTCTACTTTTATAATGAAGAATTAATTGGAAATTGGTGCGGCTGGAATTCAAATCATGTACAACCGCAGAAAAGAAAATTACGAAATGACAGTCTACACCGAATCAATTTTAATCAGATTTATACTCTGCTTCAATCAAAATGTTTAGAGAAAAACATGAAGAATGATTCGCACCGACTTTTTCATTTGTCTTTTTCATTTGAGGATGA
Source organism: Chryseobacterium sp. HNCC26DJ238 (assembly GCF_057180465.1). NCBI lineage: Bacteria > Pseudomonadati > Bacteroidota > Flavobacteriia > Flavobacteriales > Weeksellaceae > Chryseobacterium > Chryseobacterium sp. HNCC26DJ238. The sequence continues at coordinate 171,274 of NZ_JBXUGI010000002.1, read as the reverse complement.
TACCGTTAAAAATTTCGACATTTACAAGTTACTACAGGATATTGACAGTTTAGGATATCACTCCTATACTGTGAGAAAATTGGCACCTTTTGAAAGGCAAGCAATTAATCATAAAAAATAAACATACTTTATCCACAAAAAAATGTGGATAACCTGTTAATTTTAACATTAAATTTATATTGTGTATTAAAAATATTCTTACATTTACTATGTAATAAAACTGAAATGAAATCGATTTTTGCTCTCTTCGTTTTCGGAATTGCAATTAAATTTGAAATAAAAATTTAAGCACAGCATCGTCGGCTGTGCTTTTTGTTGTTGTCTAATTAAAAAAAAATGAGATCTATCTACTGAATCCGCTTCTAAAGGGCGGATTCTTTTTGCAGGTATAATTAAAATTATTAAAAAAACCGGCAGATACTAATCTGCCGGTTTGGAAAAAAACAAATTGATAGGATATGAATAGAGAATTTTATTTTATTTCTTAATTATCTTCTTGATTATTATTTTTTGGTTCTGCATGTAAATTTTCGTCATGTACACTCCGGGCTGAAAATGGGAAACATCGATCGTTGAAGAATTTCCTTCCATCACTTTTTGACCTGCTAAATTATATATTTCAAATTTTTCAATACGATCTTCAGCTTTAATCTTCACCAGGCCCGTTGTTGGATTGGGGTATATTTTCGCAGTTTCTTTTTTAATTTCATTTACTGAAAGACTGGAAGGCTGAATATTAATCGTATAATCTTCCACCTGACCAATGAACCAGCCGGAAGGGCAAGGTGAATTTTCAAGAGTTCCCATCCATGAAGAAGATTCATACGCTTTGACCAGTCTGAAACGCGTTTCTCCCGTTAAAGCATCGTTAGGGATGCTTATAAGTCCGGAAACTTTACCGGATTGTTTGCCGGGAACAGGATCAGAATTATCAAGATAACCCAAATTAAACTTTTCATTGTCATCAAACACATTATTCTGATTAAGATCAATATAAACATACATTGAAACCGTCGCCTGACCATGAGTACCTCCTGTTATACTGATTGGATATGAATTTCCTCTGTTAACATCAAAAATGATATCTGTAAAATTTTCTATGACAGGAGAAGATCCGTCTAAATTACTGTTTCTTGAACTCCCCGCAAATTCTACATTACTGATCTCACTCACAGTTAGTGAAGTAATTGCACTAACACTACAATATGGGGCAGGAAAATCTGTGTTTTTATTTACCATCGTTACCGAATAATCTTCTGACTGATCTAATCTTAAATTCTGGCGTGCAGGTGATATTAAAGATGGAGAGTTTTCTACATTTGTGTCTTTAAGCGCTCTTATTTCTGTAATTCCTGAATCTGCATCAGCAGGAATTGTAATGGTACGTAACATGACATCATCCTGTATTTTACCGGATGGTCTTTTTGCTGAAATAGCAGTACTGTTGCCAGTATGTAATTCAGTAGAAATATTTTCAAAATTCTTATATACCATCAAACCGGACTCAAATGTTGAGGTATTTTTTATATTTGAACTAATAAAATTCGGTATATTATTACTGTCGGGCTTGTATTGAAATGCAGGTAAATATTGCGTTTGTCCAGAGATGGCAAAGGGCAGTGAGATAGAAAACAGTAGATAGATTCTTTTCATTTCGTTATTTTTATTAATGACAAATTTATATTTATTTAGAATTAATAAAAATAAAGACGGTGATGATATTTATCAGGATATTAAAATTTATTAAAACAGACGAATAACAGTAAATTTTAAACAAAAATAAAAATCTGCCTTAAAAAGACAGATTTTTATGATTAGATAATTAGGTTCATCATATGGGTGGAATTATTTAAATAGTATTCAAAATACCCCCTGCTCTTCATCCTTTCTGTAAGTCCGCCAAAGTCATCAGGATCGGAAAGTTCAATTCCTACTGTTGCAGAAGCAGTTTCTCTCGAATTCTTTTTTGTATATTCAAAGAAAGTGATATCATCATTCTCACCTAAGACATGTAACACAAATTCTTTAAGTGCTCCGGGACGCTGCGGAAACTTCACAACAAAATAATGCTTCAGACCATTGTAAATCATGGCACGTTCCTTAATTTCTTCCGTCCGGGTAATATCATTATTACTTCCGCTGACAATGCACACGACATTTTTACCTGAAAGATTTTCTTTGTAAACATCCAGAGCAGCAATAGTCAGTGCTCCGGCAGGTTCCAGCACCATTGCATCTTTATTATAAACGGTGAGCAACGTATCACATACTTTTCCTTCATCTACCGGTACGCAATCATAAATATGATCCCTACAGATCCTGAAGGTAAGATCCCCCACTCTCTGCACAGCAGCTCCGTCTACAAAAGAATCGATAGAATCAAGTTTTGTATTGATTCCCATTTCCAGTGACTTTTTCATAGAAGCAGCCCCTTTCGGTTCTACAGCAATAATTTTGGTTTCAGGAGATAACTGAGAAAACACACTGACCATTCCTGCAAGTAACCCACCGCCGCCTACAGGGACAAAAAGGTAGTCAATCCGGTCCTCTGCCTGGCTTAAAATTTCCATAGCGGCAGTAGCCTGGCCTTCAATAATATGAATATCATCGAAAGGATGAATAAAAGCTGCTCCCGAATTTTCAGAAAACTTAACTGCTTCATTTTTACATACATCAAAAGTATCTCCGAAAAGTCTGATCTCAATGAAGTCTTCACCAAACATGGCAACCTGTTCCAGTTTCTGTTTCGGAGTGGTGACGGGCATGAAAATAACTCCTTTGATATGAAGTCTGTTACATGCGAATGCTACTCCCTGAGCATGGTTTCCTGCACTGGCGCAGACGATTCCATGTGGGAGTTCTCCATTTTCAAAAAGCCCATAAATTTTGTTATACGCACCTCTTATTTTGTAAGACCTTACCGGCTGCATATCTTCTCTTTTAAGAAATACCTGAGCTGAAAACTTTTTTGAAAGCCTTACACTTTGCTGTAATGGAGTAACTTCCACAACGTTCTGAAGCGTTTTCTGAGCTTTACTGATTGACTCTAAAGATGGTAACATATCAGATTATTTTTCATTTTCAAAAGTTCTGTCAGGCCGTAATGCTCTTACTGCTTTTCCTGCCTGCCATAATTCACTGCCCTTCAACTCTTCCAGTTCTTTCGTGAGTTCTTCCCTGTAATTTTCCCTGCTGTTACTGGATATAGATTTTTGAGATTCATTTCCCAGTTCTACACTTTCGTATAATTCCTCAAAAACAGGTTTTGTAACTTCATAAAACTTTTTCCACCAGTCTAAAGCTCCACGCTGTGCAGTTGTAGAGCAATTCGCATACATCCAGTCCATCCCGTTTTCTGCAACCAGCGGCATCAGTGATTGGGTCAATTCCTCTACTGTTTCATTAAAAGCTTCTGACGGAGAATGTCCTTTTGATCTCAATACTTCAAACTGGGCTGCAAAGATCCCCTGGATGGCGCCCATCAAAGTTCCTCTTTCTCCTACAAGATCACTGTATACTTCCTTTTTAAAATCGGTTTCAAATAAATATCCACTTCCTACAGCAATCCCAAGCGCAATTACTTTATCTCTTGCATTCCCTGTCGTATCCTGATGAATTGCAAAACTGCTGTTCAGCCCTTTTCCTTCCACAAAAAGCCTTCTTAAAGAAGTGCCGGAGCCTTTTGGCGCAACCAATACTACATCCACTTCTTTGGAAGGCACTATGGAGGTCTGATGTTTATAGGTTACTCCAAAGCCATGGGAGAAATAAAGTGTTTTTCCCGGGGTAAGATATTTTTCCAGGGTAGGCCAAAACTGGATTTGTGCAGCGTCGCTTAAAAGGTAACAAAGAATAGTTCCTCTGTCCGCAGCTTCTTCAAGCTCAAACAAGGTTTCTCCCGGAACAAAACCATCGTTGACTGCCTTATCCCAGCTTTTAGAATTTTTTCTCTGTCCTACAATCACGTTGATACCGTTATCTTTAAGATTCAGCGCCTGTCCGGGACCCTGAATTCCATATCCTAAAACTGCAACCGTTTCATTTTTCAATACTTCCTGAGCTCTTTTTACAGGAAATTCTTCTCTTGTTACTACATTTTCTTCTACGCCTGCAAAATTAATTAATGCCATAATTTTATTATTTGATTGTTAAATTTTCTGAAGTTTAAACTTCAATTTATATTGATTTTTATTTATTAATAATCTGCTTCAAATGCCTGAAGTTTCTGATGAAAGCCAAAGTTTTCTTTGATGACTGCAACCCTTCCACTTCTCACAAATTCAATTAAACCATGAGGCTCAATCACTTTAAGAAAGTTGTCGATTTCTTCATAATGTCCTACAATGTTAAAAACCGTGTAATCTTTTCTTACGCAGACAATAGCTGCCCCATACTGACGTAAGATTCTTTCCACCTGAAATTTCTCTGAGACAATATCGGTTTCAATCTTAAAAAGAGCCATTTCCTGCCAGACAATTTCTTCGTCTGTATGATAATATACCTTAATAACGTTGATCATTTTCTGAATCTGCCTTGCTATTTTTCTGATCAGTTCACAGTTTTCATTAATTACAATAGTAAATCGTGAGATGCTGTCAATCTCTGTGGGAGAGACATTTAAACTTTCAATATTAATCCCGCGTCTCGAAAAAACCATGGCTATACTAGTGAGTAACCCTACCTGATTTTCAGTGAAAACACTGATTGTATATTCTTTTTTATTCATTGCTGTTTATTTTAAACGGATTTCACTCGTACTGCATCCCTGGGGAACCATTGGAAAAACATTGTTTTCCTTTCCTACTTTTACTTCCAAAAGGTAAGCACCCTCTGTTTCCAACATTTCTTTTAATGATGATTTCAAAAAATCTCTTTCTTTTGCATGCTTGCCGTCAATTCCGTATGCTTTTGCCACAGCAGGAAAATCCGGGCTTGTGATATCTACAAAAGAGTATCTCCTGTCATGAAAAAGCTCCTGCCACTGACGGACCATGCCTAAAAACGAGTTATTCAAAATAATTATTTTAACACCGATATTAAACTGAGCAATGGTACCCAATTCCTGGATATTCATCTGAAAACCACCATCACCGGCAATGCAGATCACGTGTTTATCAGGATTAGCTATTTTAGCTCCCATCGCAGAAGGAAGGCCAAACCCCATTGTTCCCAAACCTCCGGAAGTAACATTTCTTCTTGATCCTTTAAACATTGCATATCTGCACGAAACCATCTGGTGCTGGCCAACGTCTGTACAGATAATATATTCTCCACCGGTGATTTCATTTAAACATCTCAGAACTTCTCCCATGGTCAGTTCTCCCGATAAAGGATTCAGTTCTTTTTCTATAACTTCTTCATTTTCTTCTTTCCGAAGATCCGTAAACTGCTTCATCCATCCGTCGTGGCTATTTTTATCAAGCAATTTTGTCAGCATAGGCAGAGTCTCTTTACAATCTCCTAAAACCGGGATATCTGCTGTGACATTTTTATCGATTTCTGCCAGATCGATATCAAGATGAATAATCTTTGCCTGTTTTGCATACTGGTCTAATCTTCCGGTCACCCGATCATCGAAACGCATTCCTACTGCGATCAGCACATCACATTCATTGGTCAGTTTATTAGGTGCATAATTTCCGTGCATTCCCAGCATTCCAGTATATAATGGATGTTCTGTTGTTAATGCTCCCAATCCTAAAACGGTAGCAGCACAGGGGATTCCCGTTTTCTCGATCAGATTTTTGAGTTCATCCTCAGCTTTCCCCAAAATAACTCCCTGACCAAAAACAAGAAAAGGTTTTTTAGCCTGATTAATTAATAATGCTGCACTGTCAATATATTCATGCTTTACTTTAGGCTTTGGCTGATAAGATCTTATACATGAACATTTATCATATCCTTCAAAACTGATTTCCTGAAGCTGTGCATTTTTTGTGATATCGACCAGAACAGGTCCCGGCCTGCCGGATTTTGCAATGTAGAAAGCCTTAGCTAAAACTTCAGGAAGATCTTCAGCATCCGTAACCTGACAGTTCCATTTGGTAACAGGTGCAGTAATATTGATCACATCTACCTCCTGAAATGCATCTGATCCAAGTAATGATGCATAAACCTGCCCGGTAATACACACAACGGGTGTGCTGTCAATCATCGCATCCGCAAGTCCGGTTACGAGATTGGTCGCTCCGGGACCACTGGTTGCTATAACGACCCCTACGTTATCCGAAGATCTTGAAAAACCCTGAGCCGCATGAATTGCCCCCTGTTCGTGTCTGACCAGAATGTGCTTTATAGCATCTTTATAATCATATAATGCATCATAAATAGGAATCACTGCCCCTCCGGGATAACCGAAAACAATTTGTGTATTTTCTGCTTTAAGTATTTCAAGGATTACTTCTGCACCTTTCAGTTTTTGGGTTACTGTATTTTCTTTTTTTATTTTATTGACTGCTGTTTCCATTTTATTCCATTTAAAAATCCGTTATACATCCCTGCGAAGCATCAGAAACCAATTTTGCATATTTATAAAGTACGCCGCTTTTCACCTTATAATCAGGTTGTTGAAAACCCGCTTTTCTTTTTTTAAGTTCGTTATCCGGAACGATAAGATTGATGGTATTATTCTCAGCATCAATTTCAATGATATCATTATTTTCAACCAAACCGATTAGCCCGCCTTCAAAAGCTTCCGGAGTTATATGTCCTACAACAAAGCCGTGCGTTCCTCCTGAAAACCTTCCGTCTGTAATCAGTGCAACATTTTTTCCTAAGCCTGAACCCATCAGAGCAGAGGTCGGTTTAAGCATTTCCGGCATTCCGGGAGCTCCTTTAGGACCTTCGTTTTTGATGACAATCACATCACCTTCCTGTATTATTTTATCTTCAATGCCCTGAATAAACTGTTTTTCACCATCAAAAACTCTTGCCTTTCCTTTAAAAAAACTTCCTTCCTTTCCTGTAATTTTCGCTACACATCCTTTTTCTGCCAGATTTCCGTACATGATTCTGATATGGCCGGTCTTTTTGATCGGATCATCAATTTTTCTGATAATGTCCTGATCCCTTTCAATAATGGAGGTAACATTTTCAAGATTTTCGGCAATTGTTTTTCCGGTTACCGTAAGGCAGTCGCCATGGATTAATCCTAAATCCAGTAAATACTTCATGACGGCAGGAACTCCCCCAACCTTATGGAGATCTTTCATCAGATATTTTCCACTGGGCTTCAGATCTGCGAGTAAAGGTGTAGTATCACTTATTTTTTGAAAATCATCCAGTGATAAATGACCTCCTACACTTTTAGCAATGGCAATAAAATGCAACACTGCATTTGTACTTCCACCCAGAACCATTATCATTCTTAATGCATTTTCAAAAGCTTTTGGAGTCATGATGTCTGAAGGTTTGATATCTTTTTCGAGCAGAATTTTCATGTAATGACCTGCAAACAGGCATTCTTCATTTTTCTCTTTACTTAATGCCGGATATGAAGAAGAATAAGGCAAACTCATTCCCAACGCTTCGATTGCTGAAGCCATTGTATTGGCAGTGTACATTCCTCCGCAGGCCCCTGCGCCAGGACACGAATTTTTAATGATTCCGTCGTAATCTTCATCAGAAAGTTTTCCTGCAAGTTTGTTTCCTAATGCTTCAAAAGCAGAGACAATATTCAGGTCATCCCCTTTGTAATGCCCTGCCTCTATACTCCCGCCATAGACCATAATTGAAGGTCTGTTCAGCCTTGCCATCGCCATTACCGATCCCGGCATATTTTTATCACATCCTGGAACAGTGATCAGCCCGTCATAATACTGACCTGCACAGACTGCTTCAATACTGTCTGCAATGATATCCCTGCTTACCAGTGAATAGCGCATTCCGTCAGTTCCGTTGGTCATTCCGTCACTGATGCCAATCGTATGAAACATTAATCCTACAAGATTTTGACTGTTTACTCCTTTTTTCACCAATTCCGATAATCCGTTCAAATGCATATTGCAGGTGTTTCCATCGTACCCCATGCTTGCTACGCCAATCTGTGCTTTACCAAAATCCTCTTTACTGAATCCGATTCCGTAAAACATCGCCTGGGTTGCTGGCTGTGTGGGATCCTGAGTAAGCGTCCTTGAATATTTATTGAGTTCTTTACACATACTGGAGTTGTTTTTTCATGTACGTATAATCTTCTCCTGCAACCAAATGCCTGTATGCTTTCTGCACTGTAAAAGATAAACTTTCTTCCCACTCAAGTTTAAACTTCACATCATCAAGTGATTCCAGAGCAACAATTTCCGCAGCTGTTCCACAGAAAAATGCAGCATCAGCTTGTTTCATTTCATCAGGAGTAAAGTCTATTTCTTGATAATCAATCCCTAACTGTTCAAGTATTTGAAAAACCGTACTTCTGGTGATTCCCGGGAGGATATTGCCTTTTTTAGGAGTGTAAAATTTAGAATCTTTTTCAAAAAAAACATTTGCTCCTGAACTTTCAGCTACATAACCATTGCTGTCTAACAGTAAAGCTTCGTCAAAACCCCTATCTTTTGCTTCCTGGCATGCAAGTATAGAATTTACATAGTGTCCGCTCACTTTCGCTTCTATCTTAAATGCTTTTGGGTTTGGACGCTCAAATGAAGAAGTCATCACCCTCATTTTGTTTGCCATATACCCATTATCCCAGTTCCACACTTCAATAACCAAGGAACTTTTCTGTCCTTTTGAAAGTGCCATATTAGCTGAGCAGATCACCAATGGACGGATGTAAGCATTACTTAAATTATTAGTTTCCAAAAGCCTGTACGTGATATCAACCATTTCCTGAGTAGAATAACTGAAAGGGATCATCATAAGTTCTGCAGACTTTCGCAGTCTGTCATAATGTTCTTCAGCTTTAAAAATTCTTGTTCCTTCTGCAGTTTTATACGCTTTTATTCCTTCAAACACGGCATAGCCATAATGAAGCGATTGTCCGTAAAGATCTGTGGAAGCTTTTTCGGCTTTTACAAACTCCCCGTCAAAGAAGAGTACACTTTTTTCGTTGTAATACATATTGTAGATATTTGAATTTTCAGCATAAAAAAAACCATCCTCGTAATGAGGATGGCTGTATTTTAAAATTATATTTTAAATAAATGTAACAATACCATCACTCATCACCGGAATCCGATAATGACAAGAATAATGATAATAATATTGTTGAACATTTTATTCATTTTGCTACTTTAACGTGACAAATGTATAGCTTTTTTTTAATTTGACAAATTTTTTGATAATTTTTTTGGAAAATCAGGAAAAAATGATATTTAAATTCTCGTAAGCTGATCTAGTTTTTTGAGCAGCGCAGGGATTCTGAAATTGCCATACATCTGCTCTATTTTTGGTTTAATTTCATCAACATCAATTCCTTTTGCAGTTAGAAATAATGGAGTTTTACTTTCACCGCGCAAGATAATCCTACGTTGATCATCAGGAGCAGAAAAATTATTTTTTGCGATTCCTATGACAGAATATTTTTTATCCAAAGCTTCATAAAGATATCCACCTAAACCGATTTTACCTTCATTATTTAAGGTTACGAAACCATCAACAATGATAATGTCATCATCTTTTAAACTGATCTGCTGCAATAAACTTATGATACAGGGCAGTTCTCTTTTGTAAAATGCACCACTTTCATAGTCAGAACTTACCGTTGTTTTGGCACTGTAAATTTCAGTTTCTTTTTCAGAAGCCCAGTCTTCGAAGGCTACACAAACAGTGTAAGCATAATCTTCATAGTAATAGGTGTCAAAAGCGTAAATCATTTTGAAAATTGTAGTTTTAAGAAAAAGTTCCGAAATGCCACAAAATTCCAGCAGGATCATGAACAAAACATTCTCTCCCCCAAGGCATAGCTTTAATGGGAGTGAGCTTGACTGTACTGTATTTTTCAGTCAAATTCAATGATAAAAGCATTTTCCAAAACTCTTCTACATTTTCAACTTCAACGAAAAGCATGGTGTTTTCAATCCACTCTTTTACATAGGCATCCTGCAGATAGAAAGCTGTTCCTGCCCATTTGAAGAGAGATAATCCCGGGTCTAGAATAATTTCTTCAAGCCCTAAATCCCTGTAAAAATTTCTACTGATCTCAAAATTTTCCGAACCAATGAAAGGTCTCAATGACTGTATATTCTGATTAGTCATATGACTGTATTTTTCAGTTATTGTAAGAAATACTGAATCTTTACTTTATAAATTCTCAACAGATAAATTCCGTCCGTCGTAAAAATCTCATTATTTATAATTAAATTCAATTAATAAAAAAAGCTTCAATAAAACCCCATAAGCTATTATATAACAATGCCTTAAATTACATTATGGAAAAGCCTGAATTATTTTCGGTCAACAATTATTCTTGCCGGTCTGTTAGCAATTTCCCATGCTGTAGCAAACACAAGCTGTGCTCTTTTCTGCAGCATAGTAAAATCAATTTTTTCTACATCATCAGTAGGCTTGTGATAATCTTCATGTATCCCGTCAAAATAAAATGCTACGGGAATATTATTCTTAGCAAAATTATAATGATCTGATCTGTAATATAACCGCTGTGGATCTTTCGGATCATCATATTTGTAATTCAGTTCCAGATTGACTGTCTTTTTATTGGCAGCTTCATTGATTACTTTCAATTCTGAACTCAACATATCAGATCCGATGACATAGACATATTTTTTACCCCTGTTTTCAGGATCATCACGCCCGATCATATCAATATTTAGATCTACAACGGTATTGGCTAAAGGAAAAACAGGATTGTCTGAATAATATTCAGATCCAAAAAGACCGTGCTCTTCTCCGGTAACATGAAGAAATAAAATTGATCTTTTTGGTCCGTTTCCTGCCTTTTTAGCACTTTGAAAAGCTTTTGCAATCTCCATTACCGCCACGGTTCCGCTCCCGTCATCATCCGCACCATTATATACGACTCCATTCTTAGTTCCTACATGATCGTAATGTGCAGAGATGACAATAATCTCTTCTGGTTTTTCACTTCCCTCAACAAATGCAAGAATATTTTCTGAATCAGGTAAATTTCTTCCGCCTCTTTTCTGCATATATTCGGCAGGAACTTTCTGATAATATGATCCTAATGTTTTAGGATATGAAATCCCAATACTTTTATAGTAATTAATCATATATGCTCCTGCTTTCTTCTGACCCGGACTTCCCGTATCACGCCCTTCCATATCGTCTGCTGCAATTACAGAAAGATTCTTCTTTAAATTTTCCAGCGTAATGTTTTGATAGGCAGACTGAAAAGATTTTTCACTTTGAGACAAACTTGAATTGGATCCATTTGTCATTTCCCGGCCATTTTTGGCAGTTTTAGAAGCCGAACATCCTGTTAAAACTATTGCTGAAAATATCGGAATCAGAATTTTTTTCATGAGTATATTAATTTTTATAAAGATAATATTATTGCCTGCTTAAACCAAGGTTTCAGAGTAAAACAATCAGGACGTTTTATTCCTGAATTATATGTCTAAAATTAACAAAAATTATTTAACGGTAGGTCGGTATCCTTTTTTTTATATATTTGATTACCATTATGAAAAAAAAATACGGGTTTAATGATTTTAAATTTTTCACAGAAATGTCTGAACTTGCTTCGAGACATCAAAGCTACGATCTGTCATTAGGTCTGCCCGATTTTGAGATCGACCCCCGATTACGGCATTACCTTAAAGAATCTGCTGATCATATCAGTCACAGCTATGAATCACTTTCCGGAAACCCATTGCTGATTGAGGCTGTATTAAAATTCAATTTCCTGAGGTCAGATAGTTTATCACTTAAAAAAGAAGAGGTCAACATTGTTCCCTGTTCTACTTTTGCTCTGTTCACTTCATTAAAATCAATATTGGATTTCGGAGATGAAGTGATCATTATTCAGCCCTCCTATTATACTTATGCTCCTTCTATCGTTTTGAATGGCGGAATTCCAGTGTACTGCGATTTGGGTTATGATTTCATCATGGATTGGGAGAAACTTCACAACTGTATTTCAGAAAGAACCAAAGCAATCATCATCAATTCCCCACAAAATCCAACCGGGAAAATTTGGATGGCATCAGACTGGGAAAAGCTTTACCAGTTGATTAAAAAACGGGATATCTATCTTATTTCTGAGGAAATATATGACATTTACTGTTATGATAAATCGGAGCATTACAGTCCTTTTCTTCATCCCGGACTTAAAGAAAAAACATTTTCTATATTTTCTTTCGGGAAAATGTTTCATTCTACGGGCTGGAAAGTAAGCTATCTTTTAGCATCAGAAGAAAACCTGGAAAACTTCAGATCCTACCAGCAATATATTTCTTACAGCTCAAATGCTCCCTGCCAATATGCTATAGCAAAATACCTTGACGTTTTTGATCCTTCGGAAAACAGGAAGATCATGGAGGATAAAAGAAATATTTTCAACGAACTGATAAAAGATACCCCACTACAGGTTGAGCAAACATCGCAGGGCGGCTTTTTCCAGTTGGTCAATTTCAGAGATGTTTCAAAAACAATGAGTGATATAGAATTCTCGAAATGGCTGACCGTTGAGAAAAAAGTTTCCTGTCTGCCGCTTTCAGCATTTTATCATTCGAGACAGGATTCTGACTATATCAGATTCAGTTTTGCTAAAAAGGATGATGTGATTATCCGGGCTTTGGAACATTTGAGGAAGAATCTGTAATCTGTATAAATAATTTTGACAGTGTTTTCAAAAAAGTCTTATGTTTATAATTCTTTTGTTGAAGGAGACCTAATTCAGCCTTCTCAATATTTTCATTTCTATCTAAGCACAACCCTTTCAGAGTTTGATACGCTGAAGGAGTTTTCCCCTATCTAAAAAATATAAACTGTTTCGGGAGCAATCACGTCAACAAATCTTATACGAATGAAGAGACTGATCATTCTGGACTTGCGATAACGATCATGTAATTCCGCATTAAATGATTTTATACAAATTCTGGTTATGTATGCCCTACACGCAACCCTTCCAGCGTTTCAAACGCTGGAAGGGTTTTCCACCACCTAAAAAATATATACTTTTTCAGGAGCAATCATTTCAACAGATCACATGAAGAAAGAGACTTATTATTCTGAACTTCCGATAACGGTTATATGATTCGGCATAAAGTGATTTAATATAAATTCTGGTTGTGTATGTCCAAACACGCAACCCTTCCAGCGTTCTAAACGCTGGAAGGGTTTTTCACCACCTAAAAAGATAAACTGTTTCAGGAGCAATCACTTCAACAGATCGCATGAAGAAAGAGACTTATTATTCTGAACTTCCGATAACGGTTATATGATTCAGCATAAAGTGATTTAATATAAATTCTGGTTGTGTATGTCCAAACATGCAACCCTTCCAGCGTTCGAACCGCTGGAAGGGTTTTCCTCAAATAAAAAATATATACTTATTTCAGAAGCAATCACGTCAACAAATCTTATACGAATGAAGAGACTGATCATTCCGGACTTGTGATAACGATCATGTAATTCAGCATGAAGTGATTTTATACAAATTCTGGTTATGTATGCTCCACACGCAACCCTTCCAGCGTTTGAAACGCTGGAAGGGTTTTCCGTACATAAAATAAACTGTTACAAAAAGAGATTATCTTCGACAAATCTCATGAAGAAAAACCAATCATTCTGAGCTTATACAAATGATGAACCCCAAAAGTATTTGTTTAACTTTTGGGGTTCATCTTACTTTTGCGGAAAGCCTTTATAATTTATTCCAGTGAAATATATTTATAAAGACAAAATTCTCACATCAATTCTTCTGTTTTTTGCCATACATTCATCAGTGTCATTGGCTTCACATACGGGATATTGTGAACCGTATCCTTCAGCTTCTACCCTGTCCGCAGCAATTCCCAACTCCAGTAATTTAAGTTTTGTGGTCTGCGCGCGCAGGTTAGACAATTGCCTATTAGCCTCTTCGCTTCCTGAATTATCTGTATATCCTCCTAATTTTATTTTAAGATTCGGATAGGCATTTAAAATTTCCGCCAAATTCATCAGCTGATTTTCAGAACCTGCTTTCAAATAACTTGATCCTGTTTCAAAATACAGGTTTTCAATTGTATACCATGAATTTGGATCCAGAAGTTTCTGATCATTTCTTTTAATCTTATCATACATTGCAAAAAGCTGACTCTGATTTCCTAAAGATATGGTTTTACCACCTTTCAGTTTGACCTCCTGAGGTGTTCCTGTATTGTAGACAAAATTACCATCTTCGTTCAGCTGACCTGTTATTCCGACAGGGACTGCTGCTGTGTTACCTGCTGTATTTTGATTTGTCTGATGCACTCCTGCAATTCCTGTCAGGCTCTCGATTTTCGCCTGTCTGTTGGCATCAATTTTATCTTTATGCATTACGGCTAAAGTAGGGGCAATAACCAACGAAACGATCGACATGAGCTTAATTAAAATATTCATCGATGGTCCTGAAGTATCTTTAAAAGGATCCCCGACTGTATCTCCTGTTACAGATGCTTTGTGAGGTTCTGAACCTTTATAATAAGTTTCACCATTGATTTTAGCCCCTTTTTCAAAAGACTTTTTCGCATTATCCCAGGCACCACCTGCATTATTCTGGAACATTCCCATCAATACACCGCAAACAGTGGCTCCAGCCAGAAATCCGCCTAATACTTCGGGTCCGAAAATAAAACCGATCAGCAATGGAGAAATAATGGCAATCGCTCCCGGAAGCATCATTTTCCTGATGGACGCATCCGTAGAAATGGCAACACATTTTTCGTATTCAGGCTCGGCCTTACCTTCTAAAATCCCGGGAATTTCTCTGAATTGTCTTCTTACCTCTTCGACCATCGCCATCGCTGCCTGCCCAACTGCTTTAATAGCTAATGAGGAAAAAATAAAGGGAATCATTCCGCCAACAAATAATCCTGCGAGAACATCTGCCTTATAAATATCAATACCGTCGATCCCTGCAATCCCTACAAAGGCTGCGAATAAAGCTAAGGCAGTTAAAGCAGCCGAAGCAATGGCAAAACCTTTGCCTGTCGCCGCAGTTGTATTTCCAACAGCATCTAAAATATCTGTTTTTTCACGGACTTCTTTCGGCAGTTCACTCATTTCCGCAATTCCTCCGGCATTGTCTGCAATTGGTCCAAATGCATCGATTGCCAGCTGCATTGCTGTTGTTGCCATCATTCCTGCAGCAGCAATAGCAACACCGTATAGACCTGCACATAAATAGGATCCGTAAATCCCTCCTGCTAAAACGATAATCGGCAGAAAGGTAGATTCCATTCCTACAGAAAGTCCGCCAATGATGTTGGTTGCGTGACCTGTTGAAGACTGTTTAATAATACTTTTAACAGGTCTTTTTCCCATCGCAGTATAATATTCTGTAATGACACTCATTAAAGTACCTACTACCAGACCAACCATGATCGCACCAAAAACTCCCATTTTAGTAAATTCCAATCCACGTAAAACCATCGTTTCAGGTAACAGATAATTTACAAGAAAGTATGAAGATATTGCAGTGATCACAATGCTTCCCCAATTTCCGAGATTCAGTGCATTCTGAACGCTTGATGTGGAAGATTCATCGTCATCACTAATCTTCACAAATAATGTTCCGATCATTGAAAAGATAATTCCTGTTCCTGCGATCAGCATCGGCAAAAGAATCGGCGCAAAACCTCCAAATGAATCTTCAGACATTGTCTCACGACCTAAAACCATCGTTGCTAAAACCGTTGCCACATAAGAACCGAATAAATCTGCTCCCATTCCCGCAACGTCTCCTACGTTATCTCCTACATTATCTGCAATGGTCGCCGGGTTTCTCGGGTCATCCTCAGGAATCCCCGCCTCTACTTTCCCAACCAAATCAGCACCTACATCAGCTGCTTTTGTATAAATTCCGCCTCCGACTCTCGCAAATAAAGCGATTGATTCTGCTCCTAAAGAAAATCCGGTCAGAATTTCAATAGTCCTTTCCATCTCGTGAGAATCAACCATTGCATCGGGAGCGAAAATCTGCTTAATAATAAGATAAAGAGACCCAAGACCTAAAACAGCAAGTCCGGCAACCCCCATTCCCATTACAGAACCACCTGCAAAAGAAACTTTCAGCGCTTTGGATAATGAAGTTCTCGCAGCTTCTGCTGTCCGTACATTGGCTTTTGTTGCAATTTTCATCCCGATAAATCCAGCCAAGGCTGAAAATACAGCTCCAATTACGAAAGCAACACTGATACTCCAGTGAGAATTTGAATTTGCCGTTCCCATCACGGCCAATAATATGGCGACAATGACCACAAAATAAGTTAAAATTTTGTATTCTGCTTTCAGAAAAGCCATCGCTCCGTCAGCAATGTGTCCGCTGATTACTTTCATCCGGTCATTTCCCGCATTTTGCCTGGTGACCCAGTTGCTTTGCAGAAATGTATAAAGTAGTGCGATAACACCAAAAATAGGTACTAAATAAAATAAGTTCATAGTTTAATATTTTTTTGGTAATTGATTATTAAATATACCAAATAATTTTATTCATAAAATGAAAAATATAATAAACTCCTGAAGTATTATCTGTTTATAATTAATTGTGATAAATTCTTTACAAAGATTTTAAATAATTCTTCCTTAAAATATTTTTGAAAGAATAGTTGGAATGTCTTATACTATTATTAAATACAGGGCCAAAATAATTTCTGAAAGAAGAATGAAAACAAAAAAAGAGTCCATTTCACAATCAGTGAAATGGACTCTTTTTTTATTTTTAATTAAGAGAATTTTATCCTCCGAATTTACTTGCATAGTCATTTTGAGAAGCTATAATTACTTTTCTTGCGTGCTCTGCTCCGTAAACTTCCTGAATTCTGCATTTTGCAGGCTCATCCGGAAGATTCTTATACGTTAAAAAGTAGTGCATCAATCTTTTTACTTCAGCTTCCGGAAGTTCAGTAATATCTCTGAAATGACCAAATGCATGATCACTTACCATTACAGCGACAATTTTATCATCGGCCTCACCATCATCAATCATTTTAAAACCACCGATGGGAATAGCCTCCATCAACAGTCCGCCGGAATGGATATTGTGTGAACTTAAAACACAAATATCCAAAGGATCATGATCTCCCATTGTTACATCAGTTGCTCCGCTTTCCACAGCTAATTTCATCACCTCTTCGTTACAGTATGTTCTGGGAACAAATCCGTAAAGAGCAGGTATGATATTAGAAAATTTCTGAGGTCTGTCAACCTTCAGATATCCTGTAGCTTTATCAATTTCATATTTGATTGTATCTGAAGGAACAATTTCCACGAACACGTTAACAACGTTTGGCGCATCTTCTCCTGCAGAAATCCCATGCCACGGATGTGCTTTAAAATTTGGAATCATTTATTTATCTTTATTTTTATAGTTTAAGCAATTATTAAAATTTCTCTTCGCAGATCTTCGATGGTTGCACCGATATAATCATCTCCATCCATATAATTCATAATGAAGACGGTTTTAAAGTCATCCAGATTGGGATTGTTATTCAGGCTTTCATACGTTTTATGCAACAGATCAATCAGGGCGATTTTCGAATCAACAATATTCTGCCAGGAATTTTTTGTAAGGTACAGCTGTTGGGACGAGTTGTATTCAAACTCTTCGTTGATCGTTCTTTCCGTAAGAAATACAAATTCGTGAGCCGCAAGATCCTTATCAAATTTCAGAATAAGATTGGAAGGTTTTATTCTTTCTAAAAAAAGAGTCATCCTTTCATAGGAATGGGTTTTGTTTTCAGAATTTGACTTTAAGGACAGAAGCTTGATTTCCTGATTTTTTAAATTGATATAGGTATAGACAAATTGTCTCAGCAAAACCAAAAAAGGAATCGCAACAATCAATGCAAATGCATACGGTAAATAATCTGAAAATACTGCCATAATTTGAGGAAGCAAAATTACTAATATTTTCCGAATTTACAGCTCAAATAGTGCAGGTCTTTGGGTAACCTCATGATAGCAGACACTTTCTTCATCAAAATAGTGATAAACAAGGCTTTTTCGGGTTCTTGTTTTATCAATATGAGGTTCACCACCATGTAAAATGTTTGCATGCCAGATCAGCAAATCTCCTTTTTTAGCTTTGAAAATTTCTTTTTTAAGACCTAATTCGATTACTTTTTCTTCTAAAAATTCTTCATAGGCTTTATAACTCTTATTTCCGATCTTAAATGGTGAACCTTCATTATCATAATCTGAATTTAAGAAATAAGGAAGCTTATGACTTCCCGGTATGTAGTGCAGAGCTCCGTTATTTTCATCTACATCCTCAAGAGCGATCCATACTCCTAAAAGTCCGCCAAGCGGATAGGTAGTCATATGAATGCTGTCTGAATGGGTTTTTTGCTGGCTGCCGTTGATAAAGTTGATACTTTGGAAAAGTTTTGCCTTACCGTCCATCAAAACAGAAAGAAATTCAAGTAACTTTTTATCACTCCCTATATTTTTCACAATTTCAGAATGATGTATCACAAACATCAGCTTTCCTCCATAACGGAATTTTACTGTTCCGGCTTTCATCAGTTTTTCAATTTCGTCATTTATCTGGTCAGCCGTCTGTGAGGTCAGGAAGTTTCTCAACACCAGAAATCCTTTATCATCAAATTCAAGGACAGAATTTTGATTTTCCGGAGACAGATTTTTATAAAACTCAGTTTCTGAAAGTTGAGAATAGTTTACTGTCCTTTGATCTGCAGAAAGCTCAGAAAAATCTTTGCTTGAAATACTTGAAAAATATCTTTTATCAATTCCAAATTTTTTATACAGGGGAATATTATGTTGTAGTTTTTTCTTATTGAAAAAATTATAAATGATGTATGGTAATTTATAGTTTCTGATTTTGTTGAGCATTTTGGTATACGTTGATAAATAACAGTATAAATGTAAGAATAATATTTAGAATGAATCTAAACAGAAATTACTATTAAGAAAATCTTTTTAACAGTTTATTTTCGATGAAACAGTAGTCGTGAAGCTCACTTCCAAAGCTTTTAAAAAAAACTTCAATTCCCCTGATATTGCTCCCCATAAAATTAAATGTATTTCCGGAAATATATTTTTCCAGGATTTTATCAATGAGAAACGATGCTCCGTTTTCTGCCTTTTGCTGTTCATCATTAATCAAAGCCAACAGAGAATACTGACGAGGCTCCTTCGTCAGAACTGCCATATTGACAAAGGTTTCTCCTTTGCAGGCTGCAACGATTTTCAATGAGTCTTTCAACTTTAAAAATCTGACGTAATTTTCAAATTTCTTAAAATCAGCCTCTTTGGACAGACCTTTGAAATTCTGTCTTATAAATGAAGTGGCGGTAGTATAAAGCTCTATTTCTCTATACGTCAGATGCTGGGAACATTTTACGGTAGATTTTCTTCCTTTGAAATATTTTTTCCTTCTGAGTACTTGATAATCCGATATTGGAATCAGGTAGTTTTTTCTTGTTTCCAACTCACAGGTAAATTTATTTTTATCATTGAATGAATACATGAAAATTTTATATCTCTTTTTCAAAAACAAAAGAAAGGCTGTATTAAGTTCCAAATCATCTTTCCTGGAAAAAACACCCAGCTGTTGACAAAACAAAGGCATATGAACAAATTTGACCCCTAATTTTCTCGTGATATGAAGAGGCATGACTGCTTCATAGTCATTATTAACCAGCAACTCCCAATTGCCTGACAGTTGGTCTAAAACCTCTTTTTTTGCATACCAGTTACGCTGTTCAGAATTTTCCAGACATTTTGTGTATTTTTCAAAATCTATTTCGTTATATTTTAATCTTCTGATCATAATAGTCCTTCGTCTGCGAAACTTAAATAAGAATTTTGAGTAATGATAAGATGGTCTAACAGCTGAATACTCAGGAGCTCTCCAGCTTCCTTTATTTTTTTTGTAATACTGAGATCTTCAGCACTCGGTTTTAAATTTCCTGAAGGATGATTGTGAGAAACAATGATTCCGGTTGCGAAATGTTCTAAGGCTGTTTTAAAAACAATGCGGATATCCACAATCGACTGATTGATTCCGCCCTGCGTCAGTTGCGCAATATGAATGACTTTATTACTCTGATTTAGAAATACTGCCCAAAACGCTTCTGTTCTGAGATCCGCCAAATGGAGTTTTAATATCTGATATACATCTTTACTTCTTGCAATTTGAGGTTTATCAGGAATGTCCTGTGCTGCTCTTCGTCTTCCTATTTCCAAAGCTGTTTCAATGGACATTGCTTTTACCGGCCCTATGCCTTTGAATTTTGTTAAATCTTTTATGGTCAGTAAACTTAACTGATGCCAGTTGTTATCCACTGATGTAAGAATTTTTCTCGCAAGCTCGACGGCAGATTCATCCTTATTCCCACTTCCCATAATGATTGCCAAAAGTTCGGAATCAGAAAGTGAACTTTTACCTTTCTGTAAAAATTTTTCTCTCGGTCTGTCGTCTTCAGCAAGTAGTTTTATAGACATAGGTTCTAAATAACTGGATTAATTAATAAAAGGCATACAAAATTACAGGTTTTTTTGATGAGTCAAGATATTTTGAAGTCTGAAGCAAGGCCATCTCAGAGAGCATAGGACAACCCAGACTCAAGCAAGTGTGGTTATCTGATTCTTTATCAGGGACACAACCGAAAGAATGAAGCACTACAGCACGCTTCATGGCGTTGCTGTTATCATGGTCAAGACCGTGAAGCCTGTAGGATTTGCCATATTTTCCCAGGTACTTTTCCCGGATCTCGTATCTTCCTAGAGATGACTGATAAGAACCTTCAGTATTTGAAAATTTTAAAGCGTCAGATTTTGAAATAACGGAACCGGAACCGTGGGAAACAATCGCTTTTAGCAGAATCCTGTTGTTTTTTAAATCATATACAAAATACCTGTATTTTCCTGAATGCGTCTTAAAATTAATAAAGACGGCTAAATCCTGATTATAATTTTTCCCTTTGACAAAATTTCTAATTTCAGAAACTTTTGATGCAGGCAAAGCCAATTCCTTCCTCTGAGATTGGATTTTGGAACATGAAATCATAAAAAGAAACAAGAAAAAATACTGTTTCATCATTAAGTTGTGTTTACGATTAAAATGATAAGCTGTATAAAACAATCAGCAAAAAGCCAAAGGCAGCAGACATTTATTCAACAATCAGTCCGTCTTTCATTACCAGTTTTCTGTCAGTAATTTCTGCTAAATTTGGATTATGCGTTACAATAACAAATGTCTGATTGTATTTATCTCTAAGATCAAAAAACAATCTGTGCAGGTCATCAGCATTTTTTGAGTCTAAATTTCCTGTCGGTTCATCTGCATATATGATTTTCGGGGAGTTGATCAGTGCTCTTGCCACCGCCACTCTCTGAGCTTCGCCGCCAGACAGTTGATTAGGTTTATGATGTAACCGGTGTGCAATTTTTAAATCCTCAAACAAATCATATGCTTTTTCGGTTGCTTCTTTTTCGTTGGCACCGGCAATTTTTGTAGGGATCAAAACATTTTCCAATGCCGTAAATTCAGGAAGAAGCTGGTGAAACTGAAAGACAAAACCAATATTCTGATTTCTGAATCTTGATATCTGCTTATCTGTCATATTGATAAATGATTCACCGTTCAGAGCAATTTCTGTCTTATGATTTTTAGGAGCACTGGGACTGTCCAGTGTTCCCAGGATCTGAAGAAGGGTAGATTTTCCTGCACCGGATTCTCCCACAATAGATACGACTTCACCTGCTTTGATGTGCAGGTCAACTCCTTTCAAAACTTCCAGATTTCCATACGATTTATGGATATTACTTGCTCTAATCATGCTTCAAAAATAGTGATTTTTTTTTGCTTTTCAGGTTCTTACTGTAAGCTTTTAGCTACAGCATCTGTTATCCTTTTTTTATAATAATCCTGAAAGTAGTCCCTTTTCCGATTTCTGTCTGTGAAATTTTTATATCCCCGTTATGATATTCCTGTACAACTCTTTTTGCGAGAGACAGTCCCAGCCCCCAGCCACGCTTTTTTGTAGAGTATCCTGGTTTAAAAGCGTTTTGAGCCTGATATTTTGTCATTCCGCTGCCATTATCTTTTACTTCAACCAAAATATTTTTGTTTCGTTCAAAAACAGACATTTGAAGAGTGCCCTGTCCCTTCATTGCATCAACAGCATTTTTAACTAAATTTTCAATTACCCAGCTCATCAGAATTTTGTTGTGAGGAACCAAAATGTCATACGTAGGGAGCAAAAGGGTAAAATCAATTTTTTTTGAGATCCTTGTTTTTAAATAATCATAGTTCTCCTGTATTGTCTCGTTAAAATTCATGTCATTCAGTTCGGGAACAGAGCCTATTTTAGAAAACCTTTCGGAAATTGTTCGCAGTCTTTCAATATCCTTCTCTATTTCATGAACACCGTCTGAATCTGGATTTTCAAGTTTCATAATTTCCATCCAGCCCATCATGGAAGACAATGGTGTTCCGATCTGGTGAGCAGTTTCTTTGGCCAGACCTGCCCAGAGATATCCCTCGTCTGTCTTCTTCACTGTTCGTAAAAACCAGAATGAAAACAGGAAATAACAAAGTACAAAGAATCCAAGCAGAAAAGGAAAATACTGTAAATTATTAAGCATTTCAGAATTGTCATAATAAACAAACTGATCATTTCCACCTTGCACTTTTATTTCTATAGCCGGATATTTCTTATCCATTTTTTTCGCCAAATCAATTATGTCTTTTGAATCGTCGCCAATTCCCTTTGGTAAGTGTTTATATTCTATTATCTGCTCATTTTTATCTAAGATAATTACGGGAATTGTTGTATTTGAACTGTAAATAGCAAGAAGCAATTCCTGAACCTGCAAACTTGGTGTAATATCCTGTTGAAATTTTATAGCCTTAACCAAAATATCAACTCTTTTCACTTCCTCTTTCTTTAAATAATTAACTACTAATGTTGATGCAATCACAATAGCCACAACAACCAAAGTCATCAGTGAGAAAATAAACCAGTTATTAAATCTGGAAAATATGGATCTTTTCTTCAATTTTATTATTTTAAAACGTTCAGTATTTTCTGCAGTTCGCTACCGCCACTTCCCTGATAATTGTTGATAATGGCAGAGTAAACATATTTTTTACCGTCTTTTGAAGTATGATACCCTGCATAGGATTTTGTATCTCTCATTGTTCCGCTTTTCATTTTCATGCCATTATCCTGAGTTGGGAATCCGTCATAATAAGATTCAAACCACGGTTGTTTTTTAGCATAGATCAGAGCCTGAACTTCGGCTTTTGCAGAAACATAATTTTGTGGGGACAGCCCGCTTCCGTCAGCGAAATTGATCATGTTTGAATCAATACCTTTGGATTTCCAGAATTCTTTTAGATAAGCTACACCACTTTTGAAGCCTGGATTTCCTTTTTTTTCTTTTCCTAAAGTTTTAATTAAATTTTCTCCGTACATATTCACACTTTTTCTCAAAAACCAATAAACGATTTTGTCTAAAGTCGGTGATTCGTACGTAAGAATAATATTTGATTTTGGAAATTCCAATATAGATTTTCCATCCAATCGCATCTGCGAAACGGTCAGCACTTTCCCTGAAAATTCAATTCCGGAATCTCTCAGCCATTCCCGAACTTCAACTCCCAATTGTAAAGGAGGATTGGGAACAGACCCGGAAACTGTTGTTGTTTTTCCTGCAGGCAGGCTTCCGTTAATCAAAGCAACATCAGAATGTGGGGCTGTAAAAATCAGGCTTTGATCTGAATTTCCCGCAGCTTTTAAATCATTCAGCCATTTAACATTGACCAAAGGATAAGAAAAGCTTTTAAAATCTGTACCGTTAATATTGATATCAAACTGATTTTCACGCCAGTTTACCCCCCAGACGCCTGCTCCGTAGTAGTTTCCCAAATCGTCCCACGGCCAGCCTCCGGGAATCGTCTGATGGTCGAAATAAGAATCATCAATAATCAGGTCACCCGAAATCCTTGAAATTCCTGATTTTTTAATGGCGTCAATTAGTTTTTGCTTAAAATTTTCTGGTTTATAGCCTTCGTATCTCCAGCTTCCTAAAGTGGGATCACCATTTGAGGTAATAAAAAGGTCTCCCTTTAGATTTCCATCATAGACTGTTCCTGAATAAGCTGAAGTAGTTTTATAGGTGTAATTTTTTCCTAAAGTTTCCAGAGCAGCGGCAGCCGTGAAAATTTTTTGCGTTGAGGCGGTTGAAAGTCCTTTATTTCCCTGATATTCGTAGATTAAATTTCCGTTTTCGTCTGCAACGTAAAGAGAAAGATTAGATGAAACTGCCAATGAAGAATTCATCAGGTTTTTTGTAGCATTATCTAATTTTTGGCTTATATTTTGGGCAAAAATTAATTGGGTTGAAAATGTAAGTATTACAAATATTTTTTTCATTTTTATTAGCTTATAAATCCTGAAATTTCTTTCTCAAAACCCCAATTATCATTAATTTTCTTTAATATTACTCTTGATCCTTTTCCGCAAAGTCCACCACAATAGTAACCGTAATTTATAACAACTCTTTTTTTATCTAACGAGAATAAAGGTCTTCCAACAAATATAAAACCTTCATCATCATGTTTTTCTTTGAAGACAGACCAAAACCCTTTCCTAATTTTTTGTAAGCTAACAGCTTATCTAAATGAATAATTTTTAGATCAGTAATATATTTATAGTTCAGTAAAAAATCTTTCGAAGCTGCAAATTGGCTTAAGATATAATCTGAATCTTTATCATTAAAATACTTTTTAATAATTTCTTTGCCAAAATAATTATTAATTTTGATATTAGGGTCTTCGGTAATTATTGACAATTTTTTGTGAAATTTTGTTTCTCCATTTTTTAAAACAAAATTAATTACTTCGTAGATTTCTTCATCAGAAATGTTTTTCTCTTGACAATTTAAGGCAATTGATACAATTGCAAAAGTTGTTATCAATATTTTTTTTATCATAAAGATCCTCCTGATTCAATTTCATAAGGCTCTTTTCCTTTTTCAAAAATCCTCGTCAGTTCGCTTCCTTCAACTGTAATTTTATCACCGATTTTTCTGATCCAGTTTCCTTCACGCAGCCCGATAACTTTCATGTCGTTTTGGGTTAAAAATTCTTTGATACGGGTTTCTCTCGTTTCCCCATTATGTTTTAAATCCGGATTTGGATCCAGGTAATGTGGATTGATATTAAACGGAACCAGTCCCATACAGTCAAAACTTGAAGGATAAACAATAGGCATGTCATTCGTGGTTTTCATATTCTGCCCTCCGATGTTGCTTCCTGCACTGCATCCTAAATAGGGTTTTGAATTTTCAATATTTTGCTTTAAAACAGTCATCAGGTTTTCTTCATGTAGGGTTTTAACCAGTAAAAAAGTATTTCCTCCACCTGTAAAATAGCCTTTTGCAGTGTTTATGACATCAATTTTATTCTCAAATTCATGTAGGCCTTTAACTTTGATGTTGATGGTTTCAAAAAAAGACCGTGCTTTGCCTGTGTATTCATCATGGGAAATTCCACCGGGTCTTGCAAACGGAATAAACACAATTTCGTCTATTCCCCGGTATAAACTGATTAATTCTTCTTTTAAATAGTCAAGATATGTTCCGCCGAAAAGGGTTGAAGTCGATGCTAAGATGATATTCATGTTGGATGATGTTGATTGTGACAGATTGTTAGTGACAAAGATAAGTTCAAAACATATCGATTCAAAAAAAAAGCTAAAAATTAATGTCCGGTGTTAATAATTTCAAAAAAAACTTAAATGTTCTGAAATTTAATTTTTTGTGGAATTATTATTGAACCTCTTTAATCAGAATTTTAAAAATGTAAGATTATGAAAATGACTAAAATTAAAATTAAAAATCTGTTTGTTGGTTTATTATTTGTCGGTTTTGCCGGAGTGGCAAACGCTCAGACAACACAGACAGAACCTGCCAATACTTCAACAGAAAACCAGGTTGTCAAAAATCCTGCTATTGAGACGCTGAAAAAGCAGATTGAAGCAAATCCTAAGGATACAGAATCATTGGCAAAACTGGCGACTGCCTATCAGGAATCTTCAGATTGGGTCAATGCCATTGCTACATGGAAAAAGATCTCTGTATTGCTGCCGGACTGGTCACCATCTTATTACAGTCAGGCATATGCCTACCAGGCTGCAAAGGATAATGTGAATGCAAAGACTTCCTATGAAAAATATATTGCTACGGTAAAACCTGAAGAAGTGGAACAGAATAAGAAGAATCTTGCTTATGCATATTTTTATATTGCCTTCGCAGAGCAGCAGAGTAATCCCGATAAGGCAAAAGAGCATATTGCAAAATCACTGCAGTATGATCCAACTAATCAGGATGCTGTCAAATTAAGCACAGCTTTAAATTCATAAACAGAAAATCCGGAAAAAATTTCCGGATTTTTTTATTTCTGTTAATCATTATTAACACTTATTAAAATACATGAAGTGATATCGTTTTGTAACATCATCTCGATAGGTAATTACAAAGTATTCGTTATCTTTGTTAGAATAAATCTATTATATGAAATTTTTTATTGACACTGCGAATTTAGAGCAAATTAAAGAAGCCAAAGATCTTGGAATTCTGGATGGAGTAACCACTAATCCGTCATTAATGGCAAAGGAAGGGATCCGTGGAGCTGAAGCGATCAGAGATCATTACAAAGCGATCTGTGAAATCGTTGACGGAGATATTTCAGCTGAAGTACTTTCTACCACGTACGAAGAAATGATCAAAGAAGGTGATGAGCTTGCAGCAATCCATCCTAATATTGTGGTTAAAATTCCTATGATCAAAGACGGAATTAAAGCATTAAAATATTTTTCTGACAAAGGAATCAGAACCAACTGTACTCTGATTTTTTCTGTTGGTCAGGCTCTTTTGGCCGCTAAAGCCGGTGCAAGTTATGTATCGCCTTTCTTAGGAAGATTAGATGATATCTCTACAGACGGTTTAAATTTAATTGAAGAGATCAGATTAGTTTTTGATAACTATATGTACGAAACTGAAATTTTAGCAGCTTCCATCCGTCATTCAATGCACATTATTGACTGTGCGAAGATTGGTGCTGATGTGATCACTTCCCCACTTCCTCCGATTTTAAGTTTATTGAAACACCCGTTAACAGACAGCGGACTGGCTCAATTTGTTGCAGATTCTCAGAAACTAGCTTAATTATTCAAGTTTAAAATACAACCGCCCAAAACTAAAGTTTCGGGCGGTTTTTTTATTGTAATAAATCTAATTCTAAAAGATTATTATCTTTTGCATTATTTTCTTTGGCTCTTTTTTCCTGATCATGCATCATTTTATGGTATCAAGCTCTTTTCCATCTGCATCTGTAAATTTAACGGTTCCGCCTCTGGATATTAACTGCCTCATGCATTTCGTCGGATTATTTCTGTAATCGATAAACTGTTTTTTATATTTTTCCTGATTAAGAATAATGAGTGGCTGATATGGAATCTGCAACCGCTTTGTCTCTACTGTAAGATTTGGAACCATTTTTAGAAATATCGAGATACATCAGTTCCGTTTCAGATTTATCTATTGCTGTAGAATCGCTCACAAATTTGTATTCGTAGCTGAATCTTTGGTTTTGTGCATAAAAAAAATACTTGAAAAAGTAAAAATTGTCAATAGTAGGTTTTTCATTATTTGTATTTAATTATTGTAATAACTCAAGTTCTAAAACATTGTTGTCTCTAGCATTGTTTTCTTTAGCCGCTCTTTCTTTGTCTTTAATTAATTTTTCAATATCTAAAGGTTTTCCAGTCTCATCAATTATTCTTATTTTTTCATTGCTTGAAACTATTTGTCTTAAACTTTTAGCCGGATTATTTCTAAAATCAACAAACTGTTTTTTATATTTTATCTCATCGAGTGGAATTGTTGCATTAAAACTCCTTTTTTTATTATCACTTTCCCACTGATAATCTCCGGGAAGTTTTTTGATTTCTTTTAATAAAAAAGAATGCGACTGGGTTTTATCTTCCAATTTTATAATCAATCCGGGAAGACCATGAAATTTATAAGGTCCATCCTGAATCGGGATATCAGCTGCAAACCACGCTGTCCAAGTTCTTCCGGCAAAATTAACGGAAGCCTTCTGAGTATTCAATTCACCCACTTTCTCTTTATCCGGCAGTATTTTCCAGTCTAATTTTCTCCTGTCGGTAACCTTGTATTTATCCATTTCAAAGATGGTGAAGAACTCAATTTTAAAATCAGGATAT
Organism: Chryseobacterium sp. HNCC26DJ238; assembly: GCF_057180465.1. Lineage (NCBI taxonomy): Bacteria > Pseudomonadati > Bacteroidota > Flavobacteriia > Flavobacteriales > Weeksellaceae > Chryseobacterium > Chryseobacterium sp. HNCC26DJ238. Next base: position 142,916 of record NZ_JBXUGI010000002.1, on the reverse strand, counting down.
GTTTTTTCAACCACATCCGGCACCAATCCCCAATCTATTCCTGAAAAATCTTTCGCTTCTTTTTGCACTCTGTTCAGATGTATCGAATCTGCTATGCTTTTTTTCAAACTGTAGAATTTAGAACCAATTTTAGTGGCATCTAAAGCCATTATTTCAGTTTCAGATTTGCTTTTTTCAGTAGAATCTTTTACAAATTTATATTCGTAAATGAATCGCTGGTTTTGGGCGATTGATAAAGTTGAAAAAACAAAAGAAAATAATATAAGTGCTTTCCTCATTATTGAATATTTAGAAGTTTAAAGTTATTGTAATAAGTCTAATTCCAAAATGTTATTATTTTTCTTATTGGCTTCGACCTGCTGTTTTTCTCTTTTTTTCATCATTTCGTTCATATCTATTACCTTGCCTGAAGGGTCTCTCATCTCAATTTTTACATCATCTGCCATCATTTGTCTGGTGGCTTTATTGGGATCTGCTCTGCTGTCCAGATATACTTTTCTGTATTTTTTATCATCTAAAACAATGAGTGCCCCATACCTTTCTTTATCTGTGAAGCTGTTCCATTTACTATCACTTTCCATTTTTTGTATGCCTCTCAATTCAAAAGAATGAGATTTTGTTTTGTCTTCAAGTTTTATGATCAGTCCCGGCAGTCCACTGAATTTGTGAGGACCATCCTGAATAGGAATATCGGTTGTAAACCATGCAGTCCAGATTCTGCCTGCGTAAGTACAGGTTGCCTTCTGAGTATTAAACTCACCACCTTTTCTTTTCCGGGCAAAACTTCCCATTTCTGTTTTCTTGATTCCAGAACTCTATATTCATCTGCTCCAAGTGGAGTAAAGTAACTGACCGCGTAATCCGGATAACTTTTTTCCACCTAGTATCGCACTTTTCCTTTCCGTTGAAATCCTTTTAAATTAATATCTGTATTTCCTCCTTTTGACTGCTTTTCAAATTCGGCGTTCAAAATAGAATCAGATTCAAAGACTTCCCTGCTGTAAAACTGTGATCCATCCGGATAAACATTCAAAAGCATTATTTCAGTTTCAACTTTATCTTTTTCTGTTGAATCTCTTACAAATTTATACTCATAAGAAAATCGCTGATTTTGTGAGTAGGTGCAAATACTTATCAATGAAAGTACTCCGATAATAATTCTTTTCATGGTAATTTTTTTTCACTAAAATAGGATATTAATTTTTATTGGCAAAGATTTAGAAGTTAGATGTTAGAAGTCAGATGTCAGATGTTAGATATAAGATATCAGATGTTAGATTTTAGATGTTAAAAGCAAAATTAAGAATTGAACTGCTGAATAAAATTTAAACACAAAAAAACCTCTCGAAGTGAGAGGTTTTTATATCATATAAAAAGAAAATTACAGTAACAGGGTTAGAGGACTTTCTAAATATGTTTTTAAGGTCTGTAAGAACTGAGCTCCCGTAGCACCGTCTACCACTCTGTGGTCACACGCTAATGAAAGTTTCATAATGTTTCCTACTACGATCTGACCGTTCTTTACGATCGGTTTTTCAATAATTGCACCTACTGAAAGAATAGCAGAATTGGGTTGGTTGATGATACTTGTAAAGGTTTCAATACCAAACATTCCTAAGTTAGAAACAGAGAATGTTGACCCTTCCATTTCATTCGCTTTCAGCCCTTTGGATTTTGCTCTCCCGGCCATATCTTTCACTGCAGCAGAAATCTGCGTGTAATTCATCTGATCGGTATTTTTCAGAACAGGAACAACCAATCCGTCAGGAATTGCCACTGCTACTCCAACGTTGATATTCCCTCTGTGAATTACCTTATCACCTGCCCAGCTTGAGTTCACCTGTGGATGTTTTCTCAAAGCAACAGCTGTTGCTTTAATAATCATATCGTTGAATGAAATTTTTGTATCCGGTAATGAATTGATTTCTTTTCTCGCTTCAATGGCTTTATCCATGTTGATTTCAACCATCAGATAATAGTGAGGTGCAGAGAATTTACTTTCAGCAAGACGTTTCGCAATGATATTTCTTACCTGTGAGTTTGGCGTTTCAGTATCTTCTCCCTGAACAAAACTTTGAGCAACCTGAGCTGCTGTATTATTCTGTGCAGGAGCAGATTCAGATTTTTGTGAAGGCTGATAGTTTTCAATATCTTTTTTCACAATTCTTCCGTTTTCACCCGATCCCTGAAGGCTGTTGATATCAACTCCTTTATCCTGAGCCATTTTTTTAGCTAAAGGAGAAATAGCCACTCTGTCTGATGATGAACTGCCTGCAGTTTGTGCAACCGATTTCTCATCTGCTTTCGTTTCAGATTTTTCTTCAGCTGGCTTATCTTCAGATTTTGCTGCCGGTTTTTCAGTACCAACACCAGAAACATCAGTTCCTTCCGGACCGATCATCGCCAAAACGGTATCAACCGGTGCAGCTCCGCCTTCTTCAACACCTTGCTTCAGAAGAATTCCATTAAATTCAGATTCAAAATCCTGAACTGCTTTATCAGTTTCGATTTCAGCAAGAAGATCTCCTTCTTTTACTGTATCTCCAACATTTTTATGCCACTTTGCAACTTTACCCTCCGTCATGGTATCAGAAAGTCTCGGCATAGTAATTACTTCAACTCCTGCAGGAACTTCAGCTGAAGTCTGCTCAACGCTTGTTGATTCATTTTCAGTTTTAGATTCTTCTTCAGATTTTTTTTCTTCAGAAGCACCTTCAGCTGCCGGAGCATTTCCTCCTTTTAATGCAGAAATATCTTCACCTTCTTTACCGATAATTGCCAGGATAGAATCAACTGCTGCTGCAGCACCTTCTTCAACTCCTACGAATAAAAGTGTTCCTTCTATTTCAGATTCGAAATCCTGAACCGCTTTATCGGTTTCGATTTCGGCTAAAATATCTCCTTCTTTTACTTTATCTCCTACTTTTTTATGCCATTTTGCCACCTTACCTTCCGTCATCGTGTCGGAAAGACGTGGCATTGTAATAACTTCTGCCATAATTTATATTGATTTGAGATTCGAGATTCGAGATTTGAGATTAAAAAATTCTCAAAGACCGATCCTCAAATGAATTATTAATTTTAATTTTCTAATTTGTCTAAGAATGGATAATCCTCCTGAGCATAAACATACTCATAGATTTTTTCTGCAGTCGGATATGGGGAATTTTCCATAAACTCGATGCATTCTTCTACGAATTCTCTTGATTTATTGTCTGTTGCCTCCAGTTCCTCTTCAGTAGCCCAGCTGTTTTCAAGGATTCTCGCTTTGATAAGTTCTATCGGATCATCTTTTTTGTGAACAGCAACTTCATCTTTAGATCTGTAAGGCTCAGCATCGGACATAGAGTGTCCTCTGTAACGGTAAGTTCTGGCTTCAATGAAAGTAGGCCCGTCTCCTCTTCTTGCTCTTTCAATAGCCTCGTAAGCAGCTTCAGCCACTTTTTCAGGATCCATTGCATCAACGGCAAGACAAGGCATTTCATATCCTAAACCTAATTTATAGATATCTTCGTGGTTTGCAGTTCTTTTTACAGAAGTTCCCATTGCGTACTGATTGTTTTCAACAACAAACACCACAGGAAGTTTCCAGTTCATTGCCATGTTGAAAGTTTCGTGAAGAGAACCCTGTCTTGCAGCACCATCACCAAAGAAACAAATGTTTACTGCTTTTCTGTCAAAGAATTTATCGGCAAAAGCAATCCCTGCACCTAATGGAATCTGTCCTCCTACAATACCGTGACCTCCGTAAAAACGGTGTTCTTTACTGAAGATGTGCATAGATCCACCCATTCCTCCTGATGTACCCGTAGCCTTACCACAAAGTTCCGCCATGATTCTTTTCGGGTCTACTCCCATTGCCATCGGATGAATGTGACATCTGTAAGCAGTGATCATGCTGTCTTTAGTTAAATCCATTGCATGAGTAAAACCTGCAGGAATTGCTTCCTGACCGTTGTACAAATGTAAAAAACCTCTGATTTTTTGTTTTAAATAAAGAGAACGGCATTTGTCTTCAAACCTTCTCCACATTGTCATATCTTCATACCACTTCAGGTATACCTCTTTAGAAAATTCTTTCATGTGCTAGCTTCTTGCTTATTTATGATGAAATAGTTGAGCAAAAATATAAAAAAAACTTTGTTTTTATTATATATACAGCAATTGTTTTTTTAGTTATAGTGTTATATTTACATCACAAACTTCAATATGGAAGAAAAAAAGACCTTATTACTCTACATTGTCTCAAGAATTATTTCAGATTTTTTTAATCCTCTGGTTTCTCTTTTTATTTATTTTGTGTATTTCAGTATTCAACATTACACTTTCGGTGAAGCTTTTAAACATTTTCTTCCGATTTTACTGATTGCTATTCTGCCTGTTATTATATGGATGGTCTGGAATGTAAAAACGGGACGCTACACCAATATGGATGTTTCCAATCGGATACAGCGAAAAAGTTTATATATATTCATTGCAGTCTGCATTATCTCGTATTTAACTTTCAATTATATTAAAAACGGATTTATTGATTTTGTCATGCTGTTTATTCTGATCCTTCTCTTTGCATTGCAGTTCAGTAATCTGTACATTAAAAGTTCGATGCATACAGCGTTTAATGTATTTGTAGCCTCTTTATTCTTTGCATTTGACAACACGATCGGTTTTGTATGGCTTGCTATTGCAGTCCTGGTTGGCATAACAAGAGTTATTTTGAAGAGACATACCGTGAAAGAAGTATTTATGGGAGCCGGTATCGCTTTTTTGGTTTCTTTTATTTATCTTTATTGCAATAATAAGTATCAGCACAATGACCTGCCTACCGAAGTTATTCCTGTCGAAACCACCATCAATTAAATAAATGGTGATATCATTGTTATGTGAATAGAATCAAAATGCAGGACCGAAACCGGCAGCTTTGATACACAGGCTTGCAAGAAGGCATGCCGTTATATTTAAACAGTAAATATCCAAATATGAAAATAAACCATCTTACGTCAGCAGAAGAAAATCTAATGAAACTTTTTTGGGATTTAAATTCCTTTTATTTAAAGGACGTCATGGAAAAACATCCTGAGCCCAAGCCCCATCAGAATACGGTTTCCACTTATCTGAAAATATTGGTTGAAAAAGGTTATTTATCTACTGAAAAAGAAGGACGAATTTTCAGATACAGTGTTGTTGTTCCGTTTGATGATTATAAAAAATTCTTACTGATACAGCTTTCGCATCAGTTTTTTAATAATTCAGGAAAAGAAGTTTTAGAATTTTTGCTCAAAGAAAATCTTATTTCACAGAATGATCTTAAAGAATTTATCGACCCGTCCATTGAAATCAAACCTGTAAAAGTTAAAACACCAACGCTTGAATACGCTGAAGAAATTTTAAATCCTAAGAAAGATAAGAAAGGAAAAGATAAGAAAAAGAAGAAGAAAAAAAACTGAGAGATTTAGTGTGTGTGACTATTGGCTTTTATTAAAAAACAGGATTGTTGATTTTTACTATATTCAAATAATCAAAATCAGTTTCATTTTCAACATGACGTAACTTATCAAAACTATAAAAATAAAGACATAAAAAAAGCGGCTTAAAAGCCGCTTCAATTTTTTACCAACGACTTCCGCCGCCTCCGTTACCTCCACGGTTGTTATTGCTTCCGTAACCACCTCCAGAGTTACCTCCTCCACGGTTGTTACCATAACTTCCACCTCCGCTTCTGTTATTATCAAAACTTCTTCTTGGTTTTTCTTCTCTTGGCTTAGCCTCAGACACGTTAAGAATCTTACCGTTAAGTTCTTTCTGATTAAGAGCTTCGATAGCCTGAGCTCCTTCTTCGTCACCCATTTCTACGAAACCGAAACCTCTAGAACGACCAGTTTCTCTGTCTGTTACAATTTTAGCAGATGATACATCGCCAAATTCTGCGAATAGATCGTGCAACTCATATTCTTTAGTTGCGTAATTGATGTTTGAAACAAAAATGTTCATTTTAAAAAAAAATTAAAAATTAATATAAATTCTGGTGTATAAAAGAAAAGCAACATAATAATGAACATAATATTGATTCCAAATATAAACGCTTGCAAGATACAATTAAATTAAATAAATCAAAACTTTTTTTAAAGTATTTCAACAAATCTTAGAAATTTAATATTGATTTAATATAATTTAATGTAAATCAATTATTTACAAAAATATAAATCCTGATTTGATGCCAGAAATTTGCCTTGGTTCCAACAATTGAGAATGTAAATAATCGTTATAGCTGTAAGAAATGTGCTCTGATTTCAATATTCATTTTTAAACATTAAATTTGCAGTTCAAATAATAATTACATGAATTACCACACCAGAAAATGGGTAAAACCTGAAGATTTAAATCCTAACCAATCCCTTTTTGGAGGAAAGCTTTTGCAGTGGATTGACGAAGAAGCAGCTTTGTATGCTGTTATCCAGCTAGAGAATAAAAAAGTAGTTACCAAATATATTTCAGAAATCAATTTCGTGAGTTCCGCAAAACAGGGAGATATTATAGAGATCGGTATCGAAGTTTCTGCTTTTGGATCCACTTCGCTAACATTGCAATGTGCAGTCAGAAATAAAATGACGCACCAGACGATTATTACCGTAGACAGAATTGTGATGGTGAATCTTGACGAAGAAGGCAATCCCAGTCCACACGGAAAAACAAAAGTTGAATTCGTAAAAGACCGATTGAGTAATCCTCTATGAAAATCTTCATAAAAAATATGGTCTGCAACCGCTGTATTACAGCGGTTGCAGATATTTTTGAAAAATCTGAAATCAGGGTTACCAGCATTCAACTGGGAGAAGTTGAAAGTCAATCAAATATTTCAGAAAGCGATATGCTTGAAATCGAAACAAGGCTTGAAGAAATCGGTTTTCAAATTATAAAAGATTCTTCCCAACAGCTTGTCGAAAATATTAAAAATCTTGTCATTCTGAAAATAGGAAGATTAGAAACTGATGAGAATTTTCTTTTATCCGGTTTTCTGAGTGCTGCGCTTCATAAAGATTACAGCATCTTATCAAAAGTATTTTCACAAAACGAGAATATCACTTTAGAACAGTATTATATACTTCAAAAAATTGAGAAAGTAAAAGAACTTCTGTTCAATAATGATTTTACCCTGACTGAAATTTCAATTCACATGGGATATAAAAGCGTCCAGCATCTCTCCTCTCAATTCAAAACCACAACAGGTTATACCCCTACTGAGTTTAAAAAAATGAAAGTTTCTGACAGGAAACCGCTTGATTTTGTCTGAAAATTCGAGATCCGGAGAATTTAAGGATTAAATATATATTTTTCTTCCAGGCAAATCCCTTATGGTAGCACTCTAATTCCAAACCCACTAAATTCTGTAACTATTATCCTTAAATTTATAACAGTCTTCAGTTTTCATTTTGGAAATTTGCAGAATAAATTTAAGAATCATGCAGAAGCAATATAAAATACTGGGGATGACCTGTTCAGGTTGTCAGAAAAAAATTTCAGAAAAACTGAACAGCCTTCAGAATATAAGTGCTGATATCAGCCTTGAAAATAATACTGCGACCATCGCTTCTGATCAGGAAATTAATTTGAATGAATTAAATAAAGCTTTGGAAGAAACAGGAAATTACAGATTGGAAGATCCTGATCTTTCTGACAATACTTTTATAAAACCGCAGGACCGTATTTCCCCTTCTTCAGTGTATTACTGCCCGATGGAATGCGAAGGCGACAAAGTATATTTTAAACAGGGCGAAAGATGTCCGGTCTGCAATATGTTTTTAGTTCCGGTAGAAGAAAAACTGGCAAAAGACCCCAATTACAAACCTGCTTTTTCCAAAAGCCATCTTCCTGAAAACTTTAAAGATCACGTTGGGGATTATTATTGCCCTATGTTTTGTGAAGGTGATACTGTATATAATGAAAAAGGAGACTGTCCGGTTTGCCACATGCATTTAGAGGAAATCACTGAAGATCTGCTCAATCATTCAAAATCAAAACATTCTCACCACCATCACCCTCAGGAAACTCTGAAAGTGACCGATGATATGGCGGGCAGGTATTACTGTCCTATGTTCTGTGAAGGAGATAAAACCTACGACAGCAATGTGGGTTGCCCAGTCTGTGGAATGGATCTGGTAAAATACCCTGATAAAAACAGTGATGGTGAGAATGATGAAACATTTTATCTTTTAAAAAGAAAATTTATCACTTCACTCTCATTCACGATTCCTGTTTTTACTCTGTCTATGGGTGGAATGTTTATTGATTTCCCTTTTTCACATCAGACACAAGGTTTTATCGAACTGGTTCTGACGTTTTCTGTTTTGTTCTATTCGGGATGGTTCCTGATGAGAAGAGGATTCGTTTCTTTCAGGACATGGAATCTGAATATGTTCAGTCTGATTGCTTTAGGTGTTTCAGCTGCATTTTTGTTCAGCATAACTGCACTATTTTTCCCCAATACGGTTCCCTATGAAATTACAGGTCATGGTCATGAAAGCCCTCTGTACTTTGAAGCGGTCTGTGTTATTATCACTTTGGTTATTTTAGGACAGCTGATGGAAGCTGCTGCTCACAAAAAGACAGGAAATGCGATCAAAGAACTCATGAATCTTTCTCCGGACGAAGCCAATCTGATCATGGATGGAGAGGAAAAAAGAGTGCCGCTTTCATCCATAAAAATCGGTGATTTTTTAAAAGTAAAACCGGGCGAAAAAATTCCTGTTGATGGAAAAATCAAAGAAGGAAATGCGCTTGTTGACGAAAGTATGATTACCGGAGAACCGGTTCCTATCGAGAAAAGTGTTGGTGATCAGGTAAGTTCAGGAACGATTAACGGAAATCAGGTTTTTATTATGAAGGCTGAAAAAGTGGGTGATGAAACATTACTTTCAAAAATCATCAAGATGGTGAATGAAGCAAGCCGAAGCCGTGCTCCGATTCAGAAATTAACGGATAAGGTAGCTAAAGTTTTTGTCCCCACGGTCATCTTTGCATCGGTCATTACTTTCGCTTTATGGCAGTTTTTTGGTCCTGAAGATAAGAAGAGTCTGTTTGCTTTTATCAATGCCGTTGCAGTTCTTATCGTAGCCTGTCCATGTGCTCTAGGCCTTGCAACTCCCATGTCTCTGATGGTGGGAATCGGTAAAGGTGCGAAGAACGGTATTTTAATAAAAAATGCTGAAGCACTTGAACAGATGAATAAGGTAAACGTTTTAATTACTGACAAGACAGGCACTTTAACTGAAGGAAAACCTTCTGTAGTCCATATTGAAACACTTAATAATAATGAAAATTTAATTTTAAAACTTGCGTATTCCCTTAACCAGAATTCTGAACATCCTTTATCCGGTGCCGTGATTAAAAAAGCGAAACAGGACAACATCCCTGCTGAAAAAGTAAGCAGGTTTGAAAACATTTCGGGAAAAGGCCTTAAAGGGATTATCAATGGCAAAACAATTTATCTCGGTAATGAAAATCTTTTAACTTCAAATCAGATTCTTATTCCTGAAATTTTAAAACAGAAAGTTTTGCAGGAGCAGTCAAAAGCGCATACCATTTCTTATCTGGCGCAGGACAATGAAGTCCTGGGTTGGATCAGTTTTACCGATAAAATTAAAGAAAGTTCTAAAAAAGCAATAGAATTACTGCTGAAAGACGGAGTCGATGTCGTGATGATGACGGGAGATAATGAACATACTGCAAAGGCAGTTGCGGAAACTTTAGGAATCAGACATTTTAAAGCCAACTGTCTTCCGGAAGATAAATTAAACGAAGTAAAACGACTGCAGCAGGAAGGAAAAAAAGTTGCCATGACAGGAGACGGAATCAATGACTCGCCTGCTTTGGCACAGGCAGACATCGGTATTGCTATGGGGACGGGAACTGATGTTGCCATTGAAAGCGCAGAAATTACTTTACTGAAAGGAGACCTACTCGGTGTTGCCAAAGCAAAAATTCTAAGTGAAAAACTCCTTAATAACATTAAAGAAAATCTCTTTTTTGCCTTTATTTATAATGTTCTGGGTATCCCTATTGCGGCAGGTATATTGTATCCTTTTTTTGGGATTTTATTATCCCCGATGATAGCAGCCGCGGCTATGAGCATGAGTTCTCTATCTGTAATATTGAATTCTCTAAGATTAAATACGGTGGATTTGAATGTTAAATAAGTCTGTGATTATTTTTATGTCCTTCAATGTAAAATGCCTTAAGAGATCTAATAATTCTTTGATGGCTTCATTTTGAAGAAAACTGATGATTAAAGCTCATTTAAAATAAATTTTCAACATGAATAAAGAAAATACATACATCGGATGTTCTGGCTTTTCAAACAATGACTGGAAGGGGACTTTATATCCTGAAGATGCGAAAAGCAAAGATTTTTTAATGCTGTATTCCCAGCAGTTCAAAGCCGTTGAAATCAACTCAACATTTTACAGAAAGCCGACTGCAAAAACACTTCAGAAATGGTTTGATGAAACTCCTCATGATTTTAGATTTTTCATTAAAATTCCAAAAACAATAACGCATGAAAAGCATATGGAAAACTGTACTGAAGACATTGCCGAATTCTGCAATCACATTCAACATCACTTAAAAGAAAAACTTGCAGGATTTTTATATCAGTTTCCTCCGTCATTTAAAAACAGTGAAGAAAATCTGAAACTGATTGTGAAGAATATTGATATCAGTTATTTAAACGTTATTGAGTTCCGTCATGAATCCTGGTGGAATGCTCAGGTTTACAAAAGCCTTCAGGAAAACAAAATTATTTTCTCAGGCGTAAGTTTTCCGAGGAAACTCTCCGATGATGTTATGATCAATTCAGATGAAATACTTTATTATCGTCTTCACGGAAAGCCCATCCTTTATAAATCGGAATATTCTCAAGATTTTTTAGATGATCTGGCTGAGAAAATCAGAAATTCTAATCTGAAATCCTATATTTTCTTCAATAATACCTGGGGAGTCTCAGCGATTAAAAATGGCATCTATCTTCAAAAAATAGGTCGCTAATCATTTTTTATTAAAATTAAATTAAATCTTAAAATTAAAACAATTATTGGTACCAGATTTGCTAAATTTAAAACTTGAAAATTAACATTTTTTAACAATTTAATATCCATCCATTTTTATGAAAAAAAACTTTGCGGAAAAGTCTATTAACCGGACTTTTCTAAGGATGTTTGCCACACTGGGCACAACATCGATCCTACTTACGGGCTGTGGTCAGAATACAGAAAAAAAAGAATCTGAAGAAATGACTACAAAAGATCCTCCCGTCGCAAAGCAAGTTTTGAAAATTGAGGATGAAAATATTATTTCAGATAAAAGAGTCATCTACCTTACTTTTGACGATGGCCCTAACCGGGGAACTGAAAATCTACTTAAAATTCTTCATAAAAGAAATGTCTGCGGAACCGCATTTTTAGTCGGAGAGCATGCGAACGGAAGTAAAAGACAAAAAGATGATCTTGAATCTCTGAGAAGAGACAGGCTTATAGAGCTTGCCAATCACAGCCATACCCACGCTCATAATAAATACAGTACTTTTTATCAGAATCCGACAATGGTGGTGCATGATTTTGACAGGGCAAAAGACAGCTTAAAGTTGCAGAGTAGAATTGCAAGAACACCAGGAAGAAATATCTGGAGATTGAATAATATCACCAGTACGGATATAAAAACTTCCAGTGAAGCAGCAAACAGTCTGAAAAATGCCGGCTACAAAGTAATCGGATGGGATCTCGAATGGAAGCCAAATAATAAAATGCAGCTTAAGGATAATCACCAGGCAATGCTGAAAAAAGTAGACAGCATCTTTTTCAATGACCTTGAAAAAACATCCAGACATTTGGTATTTCTTACTCATGACCAATACCTAACGGATGCCGATTCGGTCAACGAACTGGATCTGTTTATTGAAAAACTACAGAAAACCAACCGGTTTGTTTTTAGAAAAATCTCAGAATATCCGAGAATTAATGAAGTTTTAAATTAATTCTTTACCGCAAAAGAGACAAAAGATTTGATGCGTTTAAAGACGTTCAGAAGAAAACAATCGTAACCGTAAAAAATATTTTTACATTCTGACAACTTTTGCATTTCTTTTTTCAATTATGTTTTTTGAAACTTTTGCGGTTAAAAAAAACCTTCTCGAATAATTTTAAAGTTTTTCATTGATGAATAATATTCAAATTTAAATCGTTTTTCTTTTCTAAATTTCAGAAATTTGCACTTATGAGCATTCAGGAAAATTATAAAAAAATAAAGGAACAGCTTCCTTCAGGGGTTGAACTTGTTGCCGTTTCAAAAACGCATCCGGTGTCAGCGATTCAGGAAGTTTATAATTCGGGACAGAAAGTCTTTGGCGAAAATAAAGTTCAGGAACTGGCTGAAAAGTATCCGGTACTTCCCAAAGATATTCAATGGCATCTGATCGGACACCTTCAGACGAATAAAGTTAAATACATTGCTGAATTTATTGACACAATACAGAGCGTTGATTCTGAGAAGCTGATCAATGAGATCAATAAGGAGGCTGGGAAACACAACAGGAAAATAAAGGTTCTGCTTCAGGTTAAGATTGCAGAAGAGGAAACCAAGTTCGGACTCGAACCTGCAGAAGCTGAAAATTTATTTCAAAAATTCACAGTAGGTGATTTTCCCAACATAGACATCACAGGGCTGATGGGAATGGCAACTTTCACGGAAGATAAAGAACAGGTAATAAAGGAGTTCACGAAATTAAAAGGCCTTTTTGATGAATTGAGCCACAAAATTCCTCTGGATACATTGTCAATGGGAATGAGTGATGACTTTCCTGTCGCTATTGAATGCGGTGCTAATTCTGTACGGGTAGGTTCTGCAATTTTTGGACAGAGAGATTACCCGATATAGACTTTTGGGAATGATTTTTGCTAATAATCAAGCAAAAAATACCTAAATTTGCGACTATGCAAAAAATCCTTATTGTAGAAGACGAAAAAGCAATCTCCGGTGTACTCCACAGTATTCTTTCGGATGAGCTTACCGATTACGAATTTGTAATTGCGGAAGACGGCCTTGAAGGCTACAAACAAGTTGAGAAAGAAGACTTTGCCTTAGTAATTTCAGACATTAAAATGCCTAAAATGTCAGGAACTGACTTTTTGAAACAAAGTCTGGTTTTAAAGCCTGAATCAACATTTATCATGATATCGGGGCATGCCGATATTGATTCTGCGGTAGCTTGCTTGAAGGATGGAGCTTACGATTTTATCTCTAAACCAATCGACATCAACCGATTGATTACCAGCGTTAAAAACGCTTTAGTAAAAGAAACGTTAAAGAAAGAAAATAAAAATCTTCAGACAGAAAACAAAACCCTTAAAAGAAAAGTCAACAAAAAATACCAGATGATTGGTGAGTCTGCTCCGTTGAAAAAAATTCAGGAGATGATTGAAAAGGTGGCTGTTTCTGATGCCAGAGTTTTGATTACAGGACCTAACGGTGCAGGTAAAGAGCTGGTAGCTCATGCAATTCATAATCTAAGTGAAAGAGCAAGAGGCCCGATGGTTGAGGTGAATTGTGCAGCTATTCCTTCAGAACTGATCGAATCTGAGCTTTTCGGACACGTAAAGGGTTCATTTACCGGTGCCATTAAAGATAAGCAGGGTAAATTTGAGCAGGCAAACAACGGTACCATTTTCCTTGATGAGATCGGGGACATGAGTTTAATCGCTCAGGCAAAAGTTTTGAGAGCATTACAGGAAAGTAAAGTTTCTCCGGTAGGAAGTGATAAAGAGATAAAAGTTGATGTGAGAGTGCTTGCAGCGACCAACAAAAATATGGCTAAGGAAATCGAAGCCGGAAGATTCAGGGAAGATTTGTATCACAGGCTTTCTGTAATCGAAATCTATGTACCGCCGTTAGATGAGCGAAAAGAAGATATCAAATTGCTGGTTGACCACTTTTCAGGATTGATTTCTGATGAACACGGTACTGCCCTGAAAAAATTTGATGAGTCTGCGATTGATGCCTTAAAAGCACTTTCATGGACTGGAAATATCAGAGAATTGAGAAATGTTGTTGAAAGATTAATTATTCTTGGAGGAACTACGGTATCCGAAGAGGATGTTGCAAGTTTTGTGAGAAAATAATTTAATTATTAATTAAAATAAATTATAAAAATTTGCAGTAACTATACTGCAAATTTTTTTTTATAAACTATTATGAGCTTTTTAAATAAAAATTACACGAAAGAGGCCCTTACCTTGGCTCTTCCTGTAATGCTTACACAAGTGGGGCAGGTTTCTGTAAACCTGTTTGATAATATTATCGTGGGAAAATTACTGGGTGCTGATGCTCTGGCATCCGTATCTTTGGGAAATGCCGTATTTTTTTCTATGTTTGTTCTGGCACTGGGATTTTCTTTTGCCATTCCGCCATTGGTTTCCGAGGCACATTCTAAAAATGATCATGCCACCATCAATTCGGTTTTCAGTCACGGTTTCGTAATTAACATGACTGTAGGGATTATTCTGATGCTTGTCCTGTTTTCAGGATTACCTCTGCTCTATCATTCTGGTCAGCCGGCGAAGATCATTCCGGATACGGTAGACTTTTTATGGATCATGGCGATCAGCATTGTTCCCTTTATGGCATTTCAGACTTTAAGAGAGGTTTCTGAAGGATTATCGTATACGATTGGGGTAACCAAAGCAACAATCATAGCTAATGTGATTAACATTGTACTGAATTATGTTTTCATCAAAGGACTTTGGATCTTCCCGGAAATGGGGGTGAAAGGTTCTGCACTGGCCAGTTTAATTGCGCGGATCTTCATGGTTGTATTTCTTTATTTTGTTCTGATGAAAGAACCTAAAACGAGATTATATGTCAAAGAATTTTCATTAAAAATGCAGGTTTTTTCAAAGAAAATGTTTGAAAAAATGGTAAGGTTAGGTTTTCCTACTGCGTTACAGATGTTCTTTGAGGTAACTGCTTTTGCAGGAGCAGCATTTATCTGCGGATTAATCTCTTCACATGACATTGCTTCACACCAGATTGCATTGAGCATGGCATCATTTACTTTTAATCTGTGTATCGGCTTCAGTGTGGCATCAACAGTGATGATCGGCCGAAAACTTGGCGAACAGAACTTTGTTGAACTGAGAAAAATAGGAATCAACAATCTGAAAATTGCATTTCTCTTTATGTGCTTTTGTGGTGTGATCTTCATTTTAGGCAGAAATATCCTTCCTACATTTTTCACAAAGCCTGAAGAAATTGAAGTGATTATGCTGGCATCAAAATTAATGATCATTGCCGCCCTGTTTCAGCTTTCAGACGGAATTCAGGTAACTGCACTGGGAATGCTGAGAGGTTTGCAGGATGTAAAAATCCCGTCAATCATTACCTTTATAGCCTACTGGCTGATTACAATTCCATTAGGATATTTTCTCTGTGTAACTTTAAGAATGGGCGCCTTCGGAATGTGGATTGCGCTTGGATTGGGATTAACGATATCCGCATTTTTGCTGGTGAAACGTTTTCTGGATATGTCTGCAAAAAGAATAAAAAATCATAAATCAGTTTAATTTTAATACACAAATGAAAGAAATCATCCTGAAAAAAGTGAGTCTGAATGATCTCGAATCACTTCAGATTATAGCGAAACGGACATTTTTTGATACATTTTCCCCACACAATACGGAGGAAAATATGGCTTTGTATATGGCCACAGGTTTCACTCCGGAAAAATTGACTTTAGAAATTCAGAATAAAAATTCACAATTTTTCTTTGCACTTTGTGAAAACGAGGTCATCGGATACCTGAAAGTGAATAACGGTGATGCGCAGACTGAATTGCAGGATGCCCAATCGCTTGAAATAGAAAGAATCTACGTTTCTAAAGATTTTCACGGCCAAAAAGTGGGACAAATCCTGTATGACAAAGCTTTAGAAATTGCCGGAGAGACAGGTGTAGATTACATTTGGCTGGGAGTCTGGGAAGAAAACCACAGAGCTGTTCAGTTTTATAAAAAAAACGGCTTCGTAGAATTTGATCAGCATATTTTTAAATTTGGCAGTGAAGATCAGACTGATTTGATGATGAAAAAGGAACTGAAGTGAATTTTCAGTTGCTGTAAACAGTATTGGAATTGATTCCAAAATGAATACGCCCCGCTGATTGAGCGAGGCGTATTTATTATTTATTTCTTAAGGCATTTCTCCAAAAACTGATCCTGTTCCCAAAGAAGGTGGAGGATATTTTCTTTAGCGGCATAGCCATGTGCCTCTTTTGGGAGAAGAACCATCTTTACAGGTGCTCCGAGGTTTTTCAGTGCCTGAAAATATCTCTCAGTCTGCAACGTAAATGTACCGGGGTTGTTATCAGCATCACCGTGGATCAGCAGCAGTGGTGTTTTCATTTTATCTGCATTCATGAAGGGTGACATGGTATTGTAAATCTCCGGTACATCCCAGTAATTCCTCTGCTCACTCTGGAAACCAAAAGGAGTCAGAGTCCTGTTATAAGCTCCGCTTCTGGCAATTCCGCATGCGTAATCTTTAGAATGAGTCAGAAGGTTGGCTGTCATAAATGCACCGTAAGAATGTCCTCCTACTGCTACCTTATTTCTGTCGATATATCCTAACTGATCCACAGCATCGATCGCTGCTTTTCCATTGGCAACCAACTGTGGAATGAAAGTATCATTGGGTTCGGTTTTCCCTTCTCCGATGATGGGGAACGCTGCATCATCCAGAACTGCATATCCTTTTGCTGTCCAGTATACAAATGATCCATAGTACGGGAAGGTAAAATCATTAGGATTCTGGGTATTCTGTCCTGCTGTATTTTTATCTTTATATTCTGTCGGATATGCCCAGATCAGTAATGGAAGCTTTTCCTTTTTAGCTTTTCTGTCATAATTTGCAGGCAGATAAAGTGTTCCGGTCAGTGTAACACCATCATTTCTTTTGTATGTAATTACTTCTTTGTACACATCCTTTATACTTTCAAACGGATTGGCAAAATTGGTAACGGCTTCGGTTTTATTAGATTTGATGTTTTTCCTGAAGTAATTTGGATATTGACTTGCCGACTGCTGAATCGTCAGAACATCTCCTTTTGACGGGTTGATGATATCAATTATTTCTTCTTTGGCTCCTTTAAGATTTGAAGTGTACAATCTTTTCTTCTTTAAAGATTTCATATCTATTTCATCGATAAAAGGATGCTGTCCTTCTTTTGTAAAACCGGCTCCGATAAGATAGGCTTTGTCGTTTTTCATATCCAGAACATATCTTCCGAAATCATTTTTGGTGGTATTGAAGCTTCCCGGATCACTATAGACATCCTGATAATTACGGTCTTCAATAATTTGAGATTTTCCGTCATTTAAATCGACAAGATAAGATTTTGTGTTCCTTGTATCATACCAGCCTTCTGAAACAACCGCATAATGGTTATTGGTCCAGCTTGTCCCTTCGTATCTCTGCTTTGTTTTAAAGAACGATTTCGGCTGAGCAGAAAACGGAGCCTCCCATGTGAAAATTTCGTCTCTGTAATCAACTGTTTTCGACTGGTCTCCGCCATCGAGTGCTTCAGCAAAAACCAAAGTTGCGGGTTGGTCAGCTCTCCAGCTCATCTCTCTTTTCCCGGTTCGGACGGAAGAAAAACCTTTAGGCATAATTTCATTCAACGGAACTTCATTTACAGTTTTCACAACATTTCCACTGTTATCGTAAACTGTAGTGGTCATTGGAAACCTGTTTAGAGGAACAATATAAGAAAACGGTTTCTTGATGGTCGTCAGCATTAAATAATTTCCGTCAGGAGAATAGCTGATTCCGGAAAACATATCCTGATCTTTTATCTTTTTAAGATTTCCGTTCATGTCCACATGATACAATTCTGAGGCAGTAAGGATTTCAAAATTCTTTTCATCCTGCGGATTTTTAAGAAGATCCTGATAGGTTCTGTTCTGAGAAACCTTTCCGTCGGCAGTAGAAACAATCGGTCCTGTGGGCAGATCTTTTGAAGAGTCGGATAATTTGGCTCTGTTCTCAGGAAGAACCTTAATCAGAAAACTCTGAGAATCTTTCATCCAGCTATATGGGTTTCCTAAATTGGCATTCAGATAATCTTTGGTTATTTTCTTGGCCGTCGCATCTGCAAGATCAACAACCCAGAGCTCTACACCTTTATCGGTCGTATTTGTAAAGGCTAATTTTTTCTCATCAGGAGAAAAGGAAGTATTGGTAATTTTAGGGTTTGCAGGCAGCCCTTTAACCTGGACTTCCGTTTTATCATTCATCTTTCTTACTTTAAGATTGTAAGAATATGAAGTTGTACTCGAAATATTGGTAACAGGATTGATTCTCAGACCGCCTAACTTCATTTCCTGCTGGTTAAGATCATCAAGGGTTTTGTAAGTCGGGCGGTAGACAAAAACTACCCAGTCTTTTTTTGAATTGGTAAGGACGGTCGGAGGTCTGTCATAATCTGCCAGTTTAAGAATTTCTGCAGAGGGTTTTTGGTAAGAAATATTTTCCTGCGCTTCATAAAAGTTCAGAAATGCCAATAAACAGATGCTTAGTTTGATTTTCATTATCTTTTTGATTTGTTACGAATTTAATGAAAAGTAATTAATCATAAAAGACAGAATAAATATTTAAAATCAAACAATGATTAATAACAATTATGGTCTGATACCGGCAATCCGGCTGTTAAAAAACCATCGGTTTTATTCATAAAAAAAGCGGCAATCAATTACCGCTCTGTATATTTAAAAGTATGACCTACCATTCTGATGATCTTCTCTTATTTTCAATCATACCGTCAACAGAAAACTTGCCTGCTCCTAAGAGCATAATAAACAGGTAAATGGTGAGATAGAGAAAACTTAATTCCCTTTTATCAAAAGGATCGGCTCCATGCACGAAAAAGCCTGCTACAACCATCGTAAACATCAGAAAGCCTGTTGCTATTCTGGTGAACAAACCCAATATGAGAAAAATAGAACATACAAATTCAGCGAAAACAGTTAAACCCAAAGAAATTTGCGGACCCAATCCTAAGAAATCAAAAAACTTAATATCGCCTCCTTCCAATAACATCTGAAGTTTCGGAAAACCGTGAGACAGCATTGCAAAACCTATAAATAATCTTACTGCCAATAATGTGATGTCTATAAATAGGGGATTAGTTTTTGAGTTGGAATAGCTCATTGAATAAAATTTTAGTTTAAAGTTAATAAAATTCCTGTTATTTCAACGATGATTATTGACTTTTAGTCTATCTGTAACCGAAATTTTTCAAATCTCTGTCGTTCTTTCTCCAGTCTTTTTTCACTTTAACAAAAAGATTTAAATGAATTTTTTTTGAGAAAAATTTCTCAAGATCTATCCTCGCTTCAGTACCTACTTTTTTGATCGCTTCTCCTTTATGCCCGATGATAATCCCTTTCTGGGTATCTCTTTCAACATAGATAATAGAATCAATAAAGATAATCCCTTCATTTTCTTTAAACATTTCGGTTACCACTTCTACAGAGTATGGAATTTCCTTCTCATAATTCAGAAGAATTTTCTCACGAATAGCCTCGTTCACAAAGAATCTTTCAGGCTTATCGGTATACATATCTTTATCATAGTAGGCCGGGCTTTCCGGTAACATTGATTTTAATTTTGGCAAAATAATATCTGTATTGAAAGCATTTAGTGCAGAAATAGGAAGGATTTCCGCTTTCGGAATTCTTTCGTGCCATTCTCCTACTAATTTCTCCAGGCCTTCCTGATTAGTCTGATCTACTTTATTCAGTAACAATAAAACCGGTACCGGGATTTTGTTGAGTTTTTCTATTAAAAATTCTGAAGGTTCAGATTTATCTGTAACATCTACAATGAAAAGAAAAATGTCTGCATCCTGTAAAGAATCTTTTACAAAATCCATCATTTTTTCCTGCAAACCGTATTTTGGATCTAAAACCCCGGGAGTATCAGAAAATACAATCTGTAAGTCTTCTTCATTATAAATTCCGAAAATTCTATGTCTGGTGGTCTGTGCCTTTTGGGTAACGATTGCCAGTTTCTCCCCCATCAATTGATTTAAAAGGGTTGATTTTCCGGCATTTGGCTTTCCAACGATATTTACAAATCCTGCTTTATGCATATAAAAAAATTAAGTCGTTTTTATTACGATTCGCAAAGTTAGTAAAACAAAATCGGTCTTGTGGTCTATATTAAAATTTGATGGTAAAAAAAACTGCTTTTGACTGAAAATTCGTTTAAACCTGGCACGTAAATAACCTCAGTTCGGAATAGGGCTTTATAAAAACGTAACGCTAAACAAAAAATACTAATCACATGATTTTTAAAGGTTTAGAACAAACAAAGGTATGAAACTTATCAGGGTAATACAAAATTCTTGTATCTCTTTGATAAACGAAATGGCATTGTCTAACTTTAATGCGTTTCAAGAGAAGTATTTCTTTGTTTTTCTTTGCGAAAAAATAGCGTTATTTTGAAAATCAATTATTTAAAAATTATTGATACGAAATCAGGTTAAATAAATAGATTTTTATCTCTGAATTATGGAATATATACTTTCATTCGTACTTTTGAACTGATGTAAAAAACCAAAAAAAGAGCCTGCAGCTCTGTCCCAAATTTCAAATATTTTTTTTAGAATTATGAAGATCCAAATAAATCAGGCGAAACTGAATTTAATTGCAAAATAAAGAATGGTACATTAAATTTAAATAACTTCACCCCTATGAATATTGAAGAAATAATTGATAACATTTATCCACTTCCTGCAGCTTCCCAAAGAAATCTCAAGCAGCATATTACTGAAGTTAAACACCCTAAAGGATTTACTTTAATGGAGTCTGACAAGGTTATTCCTCATATTTATTTTTTGAAAAAAGGAATTGTCCGTGCTTTTGCATCCACGGAAAATAATGACATTACTTTCTGGTTTGGTTCGGAGGGAGATCCTGTGGTTTCAATGAAAAGTTACGTTGAAGACAAACCTGGATATGAAAGTATCGAACTTCTGGAAGACTGTGAATTTTACCGGCTTGAAACTTCAATGCTGAAAGCTTTATTTAATGAAGACATTCATTTGGCCAACTGGGGAAGAAAATTTGCCGAAAGGGAATTGATGAAAACTGAAGAACTGATTATTTCAAGACAGTATAAAACTGCTCTGGAGCGGTACAAAGATCTGCTTAGAGATAAACCTTATCTCATCCTGAGAGTTCAGCTGGGACATATTGCTTCATACCTTGGAATTACACAGGTCAGTCTAAGCAGAATCCGTTCGGAATTGAAATAATTGTTATCATTCACTTCTGAGCTTTGAATAAGATAAAATGATATCTCAGTCAGATTCATTTTTTAACAATTGTAAAATGTATACCGGAACAAAATCCTCAACTTTGCCTGTAAATTAGTAAGGAATGAATTGGATTATTTTAATTATTGCAGGTCTGTTTGAAGTAGGTTTTGCATCATGTTTAGGAAAAGTAAAAGAAACTTCGGGAAACGAAATGTACTGGTGGTTTGGGGGATTCCTTGCCTGTCTGACCATCAGCATGCTTCTTCTGATCAAAGCTACTGAAACTTTACCCATAGGAACGGCTTACGCAGTCTGGACAGGAATCGGTGCCGTAGGTACAGTACTAACGGGAATTTTGATTTTTAAAGATCCGGCAAGTTTCTGGAGAATATTTTTTATCTGCACATTGATTGGTTCAGTAATCGGTTTAAAGGCTGTTTCTCACTGAGAGAATAAGTAAAAACTCTATACGAGTTTCAGAAAAATACTGGCTGCAGCAGTAAACGAAAAAACGTCTTCAAATTGAAGACGTTTTTTTATTTTTTATAAACCACCGGTAAAATCTCATTATGGTTGAGTCCGTACTTTCTAATTTCTGCATCAGAAAACTGTTTCGAGTAGAAATTGGGTTCTGTTTCAAAACCTGCTTTTCTGAGGCGGTCAAAATAATCCATTCCATACCAGCGGACATGATCATACTGTCCGAAATGCTTCTGACGTTCTTTGGGATCTTTTATCGTGAAATCTTCATAGGTTTTCTCCAGTGAATTTTTCATCGGAACCTGAATAATCCCCCATCCTCCGGGCTTTAGAACACGGTATAGTTCACTCATCGCTTTGGCGTCATCTTCAATATGTTCCAATACATGGTTGCAGAATATAACATCAAAACTCTCGTTTTCAAATGGTAGATCTAAAATATCTGCTTTCACATCTACAATCGGAGAATATAAATCTGCAGAAATATAGTTGAGATTGCTCATTCTCTTGAATTTTCTCAAAAACTCCTGTTCAGGAGCAATATGCAGGACTTTACAGTTTTTGATGAAAAAATCGGTCTCGTTCTGAAGGTAGAGCCACATCTGCCGGTGTCTTTCCAGACTTAAAGTTCCGGGAGACAAAGCATTTTCTCTTTGTTTTCCGTAACCATAGGGTAGAAATTTACGGTATGATCTTCCATCAATCGGATCAAAAAACTGATCCCCTTTAAAAAACTGATAAATCAGCGGGCGCGCCCAGACACTCATCTGAATAAGCATTGGGCGTGGAATTTTATTCAATAAAAACTTCGTGAGCTTTTTCATTAAAAATCCATTTGGAATGGCATTTCTTCATCGCTTTCTATCCCTAAAGCTTCGTGAACATATTTAAAGGTAGACAGCAAAACAGGTTTACCGTTCACCACTGCTACATCATGCTCAAAATGTGCTGATGTAAGATTATCCAGTGTTGTTACCGTCCATCCGTCATTGTGAAACTTCACTTTTTCAGTTCCCATATTGACCATAGGCTCAATAGCAATCGTTAAACCGTCTTTGATTATTTTACCGCTGCCCTGTCTTCCGTAATTCGGAACATTGGGCTCCTCGTGCATTTTTTTTCCTAAACCATGTCCCACCAATTCTCTTACCACACCATATCCTTCTCTTTCACAGTGCGACTGGATCGCATGGGAAATATCCCCGATCCTTTTTCCTCTTACACATTGTGCAATTCCTTTGTAAAGGGATTCTTTGGTTACTTTAAGCAGTTTTTTGATTTCCGGCTTTACTTCACCGATCTCAAACGTATAGGCATGGTCACCGACATAACCGTTTAAAACAGCTCCGCAATCTACAGAAAGCACATCACCTTCCCTGATTTCTTCTTTATTAGGGAAACCGTGAACAACCTGATCATTAGGAGAAATACACAATGAAAAAGGAAAACCTCCATATCCTAAAAATGCAGGTTCAGCGCCATGGTCTTTGATAAAATCATGGGCTAATTTATCTAAATATAAAGTGGTAATCCCGGGCTTGATTTCTTTTGCCAACATTCCTAATGTTCTGGAAACCAATTGAGCACTTTCTCTCATCAGACGAATCTCGTCTATCGTTTTTAATTGAATCATCTTATAAATTTACCAATGTAAAAAATGTTTCAGTGTACCGATTGTATAAAGATCATTAAATCGCTACACTGATATATTGTCAGGTATTCTACCAGAACAAACCTTTTTTCTTTTCTTTTTTAAGTTTTGAATAGGCTAAAACTTCTTTTCCGTCAACCCGGAATTCTATTCTTTCATTAATAATATTGTAAATCTCCCCCCATCCCGGGAAGCCCCCAAGGTTTCGGTCGTCAATAAACCAATCTGCATCAAGCTTTCTTGACTGGGTTTCGCTATCAAAGACTTCTCCTTCAAAACTGGAGTTGATGGCATAAAACTCAATCCCGTTCTTTTTGCAGAATTCTACCGCTTCATCAAGAGTTTTGCCGTGTCTGTAGGTCCACAGTATTAATCTGAACCCTTGAGACTGAAGTTTTTTCAACGTTTCAAATGCAAAAATTTTAGCTTTTCCAATTCCCGGATATGCATCATCCACGATTGTTCCGTCGAAATCTACAGCAATTTTTTTATTACTTAACATTTTGTTCTTTTTTAGCTTGGCAAAGATAATAAATAAAAAAGAGTGTCGGAAAAACATCCGTCACTCTTCGTTATAATTTATGTTAAAATGCCTTTAAATCATTTTAGCTTAGCACAATGACCTAAAAACAGATGGTTAAATCATTTATATATATTGATCACTACTGTTTTACCCAGCTGAACTGAAACTGAAGGTCGGGCGTAGAAACACGGTCAGTGATTTTCTGTAACCTGGAGGGAAGCTTCATCAAATATTCCTGTGCTTTTTCAGCTTTTTCAGTAAGACCCGTTATATGTTCGATTTTCCATTCATCCAGCAGTTCTTTCATAATATTGATATAATCCTGTCCTGTATATACCATACATCTCTGTGCGGCATCTGAAAAATGTCCCCAAAGCTCACCTGCTTTCTGACCGGACTGTCTCATCAAATGCGCAGGCATTACGATTTTCTTACGCATCATATCTTCAAAGGCAAGAATCATTTCAGACGGATCCAGTTCAAGAATTTTTGCCACAAAATGTTTATATGCTTTTGCATGTCTTGCTTCGTCTGCAGCAATGACCCCACACATTTTAGCGAGTTTTCCGTTACCTGACTGTTTGGCAAGTGTACCTACCCTTCTGTGAGAAATATTGGTTGCTGTTTCCTGAAAACTGGTATAGACAAAGTTTCTGTAGGGATCCATACTCGTCCCCAAATCAAAACCATCACTGATTAAATATTGAGTAGTGATCTCCACTTCTCTCATATTGACTCTGCCACACAGATAAAGGTATTTATTCAATAAATCTCCGTGACGGTTTTCTTCACCGGTCCATGATCTCACCCAGTTTGCCCAGCCTACTTTCTCTTCCTGATTGACACCATCTACCCCCATGAGCCATGATTCGTAAGAAGGCAGCGCTTCTTCAGTGATACAATCGCCGATCAGGGTCACGAAAAGATCATACGGCATTTCACGTGCAAAAGTCTGAATTTCATCTAAATCGTATTTAAAATTTTCACTTGAAGGGTCAGGTAAATAATCTGAAGGCTGCCAGATCTTTTCGATCGGCGTCAAAAATTTATCAAGAAAAGAACCTACTTCCTTTTCCAAAATACCCATGACCTCTTTTCTTACGAGTTTATTGTACATTCTTAAATACGTTTATAATTTACAAAGATATTAATATTTTATTATTTGGAGCATACTATTAGATGTCTCTCATAACATGTCTGATCAAAATCATAAAAAATATACCGTTATCTGTAAGGATAACGGTATATGTATAATAATCGTATATTATTTAGCTGACTAAAATATCACCCGTCATAATTGCAGGAATCTCAATTCCCATTACAGATAAAATCGTAGGAGCCATATCTCCCAGTTTTCCGGGCTTTAAATTCCATTGATGATCCTTATCCATAACAATTAAAGGAACCAAGTTGGTCGAATGTTGTGTATTGGGAGAACCGTCTGCATTGATCATCACATCAGAATTTCCATGGTCAGCAAGAATAAAGACAGCATACCCATGCTCGTAAGCTGTGGTAGCAACTTTTTCAATACACTGATCAACAGTTTCAGCGGCTTTTACTGCTGCTTCAAAAACTCCTGTATGACCTACCATATCGGTATTGGCAAAATTGAGACAGATAAAATCTGCTGTTTCATTCTGCAGTTCCGGCAGTATTGAGCTGGTAATTTCGTAGGCTGACATTTCAGGTTTCAAATCATAAGTAGGAACATCTTTCGGACTTGGACACAAAAGCCTTTTTTCGCCCTCAAACTGTTCTTCACGGCCTCCCGAAAAGAAAAAGGTGACGTGCGGGTATTTTTCGGTCTCTGCAATTCTGATCTGGGATTTCCCATTTCTTTCAAGAACTTCACCCATCGTCTCTTTCAGCACATCTTCATCAAAAACCACTTTTACATTTTCGTAAGTTTTATCGTAATTCGTTAAAGTAACATAATGCAGATTCAGCTTTCTCATAAAATATTCCGGCATATCATGCTGGCACAGAACCTCGGTGATTTCTCTTCCCCGGTCTGTACGGAAATTGAAACAGATCACAACATCGTTATCCACTATTTTTCCTACGGGAACCTCATTTCCGATTTGTGTATCCTTAACCAATATGATCGGTTTAATAAATTCGTCGGTGATTCCCTCTTTGTAAGATTTTTGAATGATTGAATCCACATCGGTGGTTCTCTCTCCTATACCATTTACCATGGCATCGTAAGCCAGTTTTACACGCTCCCATCTTCTGTCCCTGTCCATCGCATAATATCTTCCCACCACTGTAGCCAGCGCTCCGGTAGTTGTACTCATGTGATCCTCCAGTTCTTTGATAAACCCTGAACCTGAGTGTGGATCGCAGTCCCTTCCATCTGTAAATGCATGGACATACACATTATCATGCAGTCCGAATTCACCGGCTGCAGTTAAAAGCCCCTTCAGGTGATTAATATGGGAATGTACGCCTCCGTTAGAAACCAATCCTATGAAATGCACGTTTTTATTCTCGGTTTTAGCATAGGCAAAAGCTTCCTGAATGACTTCTTCATGTCCCAAAGTTCCGTTTTCGACAGCCATATTCAGTTTAACAAGATTCTGATATACCACTCTTCCGGCACCCAGATTCATGTGCCCTACTTCAGAATTCCCCATCTGCCCTAATGGAAGTCCTACTGCAAGACCACTTGCCTCTAAGGTGGTGTGCGGATATTTTTGATAACAACTGTCTATAAATGGTGTATTTGCCTGAGCCAATGCAGAAACTTCAGGATTTTGACCTAAACCCCATCCGTCAAGTATGGCCAGTATTGCTTTTTTTGACATTTTAAATTTATTTTTATACACAAATTTATCTATTTTAAAGTGAATTGAAGAATTTGAGAGACTTAAATTTTCATTAAAAAACTTCGTAAATGTACTGAATGAAGTAATATTCAATCAGAACATCCATTACCCATGAAAGTCTTTGGAATCATTATTTTCCCATTTTTTTGTTAATTAAGGTCTTTAATGCTATGGATAAAAATTAAACCTTTTAAATATTTTATTAATTTTGCGGTATGGATTTACGTGATCAACTCAAAAACCTTTTTCCTGAACATGAAGAGCAGGATTTTCAGATGCCTGAAGAACAGTTTAAGCAGAAAGAACCCCTGGTCTGCAAGTTTGAAAAGAAAGGCAGAAACGGTAAACCGGTAACCATCGTTGAAGGTTGGGAAGGAAGCGAGGAAGATCTTAAGAAGATTTCAAAAAAAATAAAAACCACTCTTGGAATCGGCGGTTCTGAAAAGGACGGTACAATTATTATTCAGGGGGATAACCGTGATAAAATCATGGCAATCCTGACGGATATGGGTTTTAAAACGAAAAGAGTAGGCGGATAGCTTTAAAAATAAATCTGTGTCTCCGGCATTAATTCTTTGAGTTTCTGAATCGTTGACGGATCCATCGGATTTCCAGCCAGGATCAATGTTTTAAGTTTTTTTAGCTTTTGAAATTCATATGGGAGGTCTTTCAGCTTATTATTGGCGAGATTCATGCTGACGATCCCTTTCAACCTTTTTACTTTAAAGGAAATTTCTTTCAGATTGTTATTGCTGACATTTAAAAATTCAAGATTTTCAGAATTAAATAAAGATTCAGGAAGTTTTGTAATCGTATTCTGCTGAAGTTCGAGGTATTTAATTTTGTCAGGAAATTTCACACCGGTCAGATCATTGATCTGATTGGCAGAAAGGTTTAAATATTTTAAATTTTTAATTTTATATAAATCCTGCGAAACAAAACTGATCTGATTACTGCTGAGATTGATTTCTACCAATGCCGGAACTTGTAACAGTGCTTCCGGAAAGACATTCAGATTATTGGCATCGAAATGTACTACCTGCAGCTGCTGAAGTTTTGCCAAATTGGGATTGATCCCGGTAAGACTGTTGAGGTTCATCGAAAAAGTAGTCAGTTTTTTTAAATCACCTATTTCATCAGGAATAAATTTAATGCTGTTGGCATTCATATTCAGAATTTCCAGTTCTTTTAGCCTGAAAATCCCTTCATCCATTTTCTCTAATCTGTTTCCCATCAGGTTGAGGAAAAAAAGTGAATCCATCTTTACGAGATCAGGGGGAATATTAAACATTCCTTTTTCTCTGAAGCTCATGCTATATACCGTTTTATCACTTTTCAGGGCATCTTCAATGTTGGTATAGGTGGGATATTTAATGGGATCAATCTGTGCTTTACTGTTATAAAAACTCAGAAAAGCAATGATGATTGTTATTTTTTTCATGTGTGATCTTTGCTTGAAAACAATTGGTTTTACTGTAGATTTTCTATAAAACAGAAAAAAGCCACCGACAAAGAAAATGCCGGCAGCTGAGAAAGAAAATTAGTAATTATTTTTTGAGAATTTTCACGGTTTTAATGAATCCTTCAGCTTCGATATTCAACATCAAAACTCTTGAAACCTGAAGTTGAGAGGTAAAATCTAAATCGAGGGATAAAGTATTTCCTGTGTATTTCTTCTGATAAACAATTTTACCATCCATGCTGTACGCAGTGACCTCAAGGTTTTTCAGAGCTTTAGGAGTATTGATTTTAACCAATCCTGAGGTAGGATTCGGAGAAACGGTAACCTCTGTTTCTTTGACAGTTTCGGTTGTTCCCAATACGCTGCCAGCACCTAAGAACTGTTGTAAAGCAATCACCATGGTAGCTGACTTCCCTTTGTAATCAATTGTATTACCTGTTGCATCTACATCTAATGCAATGGTTGAACTCGGATGCTGAACAGAGAAGAACCCAAATTTATGATCCGGTGTAAAGGTAAGACCTGTAGGCTCAGAACCTGCCGGCATAGAAGCAAATAATCTCACTTTAGGATTAGCTGCGGTATGATCCGGAGCCACTACCCAGATATAGTTTTTACCCCCGTCCTGAAGAACCCAAAGGTTTCCCAATTCATCAAAAGTAAGGTTGTCATTACCGTCACCCCATGTTTCAGTTTTGATTCCCTCCGTTGTGTTGAAAGAATACTGAGTGTTTAATCCACCTACAAAAACTTCCACCTGTGATGCAGTAGTACCGTTATCCTGCATTCTGTAAACTTTATTCAGACCCTTTGCTGTAAAATAAACCTTATTATCAAGCGGGCTGATTTCAACATCTTCAATACCGTTGAATGAGGTTCCGCCAAGCGATGCAGCTAAAGAGGTTGTATTATTCTGATCTGCCTGTGTTTTATTGGGAATCTGAATCCATGTGCCCGTACTGGCTACAGGATTTCCACTGCTCAGACCCTGATCTAATTTCAGAACATATAAATTTCCTGACGAAAGATTGTTCGGAGTATCCATCACATATTTATACACCATGTTTGTTCCGCCGTCTTCCCCGTAATAAGCGACAGTTCCTGTATTGTTGATCACCACATTTTCGTGGTTCATAATTCCCATCTGCCACAATTTATCTTTTGTACCGTTGGAATTATGAGAAAGTACCTGTGCAGTTGCAGGATCTATTTCAACCAGCCATCCATAGTCTTTATAACCGTCGGCATTGGTATCATTAGAGGTTACAGATTCTTCTGCCGTAACGATTGTTCCCCATGGGGTAACACCGCCTGAACAGTTTCTTATCGTCTGAACCAGACTTGAAGCAGAAAAGCTTACTCCTCTTGATTTGGTCAGCTGCCAGAGTTTGGTTGAAGCATTATAGTTAATTTCAGCCATTGTAACTCCACCGGGATTCGTCTCGTGATTCACCGACAGATAACCATTGGTACTGCTTGCATTTTTTGCAACATATCCTGTGAAATCATTCTGTCCTCCGACAAGTCCGCCACCTTCTGTATAAGCATCCCCTTCTTTCAGAATCATCTGGAATTTATGTTCTGCTGGAATGATTAACTTCGAAGTCTGTGATGTAGGAACGATAGAGGTAAAACAGCTGATATGACCTCCTGTACAGGTGGTACTTACCGGAGGGGTAACAGCTGTCGTTGTATTTTTAAGATAAGCATCTATTGTTAAATCTGAACTTCCTGCGCTTCTGTTATGTAATTCAATTGAAATCCTGTTAACTCCCTGTACAAATTTACTTTTTGGAATAGAGAAGATGTTAATCGCTGTTTCTGCGGCACCGTCAATCGTTGTACTAGAAAAAGTTCCGTGAGTTACCGTTCCTGCAGGCATATTGTCTCTGATCACTTCTTCACCGTTCAGATAAACAATAATACCGTCATCTCTTCTTACTCCAAATTCAAGAGTTGCACTGAGGTCTGCTAAATTTACTGTAAAATCTTTTGCAAAATAAGCGGTAAGTAATCCTGAATTGATGGTTGTAGTTACAGGATCTCCGTAACCTAAAGGTCCGTTTCCTGCAGGCCACGCTGAAATATTGAAGTTGGCATCTTTCCACTGTGGTACGGGTGCAACGTTAGTGTCGTTATAACTCCATGATGATCCCTGACTGAAAATGGTCGTCTGAGCATGAAATGCTGAGCCTGTCATTAATACAAGTGCTGCAACAGAAAGTAATTTTCTTTTCATTTTAAATACTTTTTATTTTTCTGTTGCAAAACTATTTCATTATGCTGAGCCCTCTGTTAATAGGGCTTTAATTAAATCTACCCAAATATTAATTAATCTCAAACCTAATGTTACGGAAATTAATTAATTGTTAAATCACAAAAGGATTTATTTGCTAAAGAAATGATCCGCTACTTATTTTTTGCTTTACTGATATCGGTCAGAGAATTGAGGAATGTGATGATCTGTTTCATCTCAGGCTCAGTAAGGTTCAGTTTATCAGCCGGTAAGGTCTGATTATTAATTTTTATGCCCAGGCCTTCTGCTCCGCCTTCATTATAAAAATCCAAAACCTCTTCGAGTGTATCAAAAGCCCCATTGTGAAAGTAAGGCTTTGTTAAAGCAATATTTCTGACGGTCATGGTTTTAAATGAGTTTTCATAAATCCAGGAATCTTCTTTTTTCACATTGCTTTTTATTCTTCCTCGATCAGAATCAATTTCCATTGGTTTTACTTGTATCGGTTTTTTAGTAACCCCAAGAACTTCTGATTCATTTTCATTAAAGAACGGCGGCACCAATCCTGAAAAATGAGGAGCAAAATGGCAGGTTGCACAATTGGCTTTTCCCATAAAAAGGTTAAACCCCTTTTTAGCATCATCAGAAATTTCTTTTTCATTTCTCATAAAACGATCAAAGTCGCTATTGAAGGAATACAGAGAGGCTACATAAGCACTTAGTGCTTTAGAGAAGTTCTGTTTGTCTGCAATTCCGTTTTTAAATGCTTTTCGGAACGCTTTTTTATATTCAGATTTCGCTTTGAGTTTCCGGATAATGCTTTCGTAACTGGTATTAAATTCCTGATTATTATAAATCACATGCTCTGCCTGCTGCTCAAGATAAAAAGCACGCATATCATAAAAAAACCTTTTGGCAAAAACAGCATTGTAAAGTGATGGTGAATTTCTTAACACCGTTTTCCCTTCAACATTACTGAGGGATTTGGTTTTAAGATCGGTAAAAGCATTTTCGGGGAGATGACAGGATGCACAGCTCATTTTCCCGTTATCACTGAGATTCTGATCATAAAAAATCTCTTTTCCCAAAACTCTCAACGCTTCAGAATCTTCAGAGCTTTTCAGAATCGTATAGAAATACGGATCAAGAAAGTCACTGCTGAAAAAATTTTTATTTGAAATGTTCCATCCTGAAAATTCTTTCAGGTCATCCGGATTACCATCCCAACTTCCCCACTCTTCATACAAAGGCTGTAGGTAATCTTTATAAAACTGAATGCGGTCAAATGTTTCAAAATCCCTGTTTTCAGAGAGATAATTAATGCCTTCAGATAATAGTTGATCAGATTTCTGTCTGTCGTAATTTTTAAAATAGATTTCATCCTCAATATATTTTTTCATTCCTGTAAGAGCATGTACTGCTTCTTCGGAAATATTAAGCGATCCTGGAGTATCAAAACCGGTAATTCCAAGGGTATATATTCTGATAAGTTCAATGCGTAAAGGCAGTGTTTTATTATTTCCTTTGCTTAATCCGTTGTTTAGGGTACTCAGATAAAAATCACTGTAATTATTATAGAGATAGTCTGTGATTTCGATGATCTTATCTTTTTGTTCTGTGACCTCTTCAGAAAAAATCAGTTCATCCAATACCTGTAAACCTTCAGGAGGAAGTGTATAGGCTGAAGTACCGGCCGCTTCTATTCTGAACAGCGGTGCTGCATTGAGGTGTGTTTTGGAAAACTCAGGATAATGATAAGCGATGAAAAATTCTATTTCTTTATATGAATTCCTGGTATTTCTCAGGGAATTCTGAAGCTGTTCTGCGCTGATTTTATCTTCTTTAAATTGATAAACATCTTTTTTTAAAGCCTCAAGGTTATTTTTAAAACCGAATAAGCCCTGGGTTACAAATGTTTTTTCAAATTCAGATCCTTTTCTGACAGGGTTGAATGACATGGCACCGATTCCAATTAATATAATAAGAATAAGCAAAGGATAAGATTTTGTAAAATTTTTCATTTGCAAAACTATCGACAGTATATTACTGCAGTTTTAACGAAAAATTAAATAATGTTTATATTTTGCTTCGTTTAATTTTCATTAATTTTAAATCCCTGAAAAATTCAGGATTACAGATGATCAATCAAACTATATAATAATTGTATGCTGAATAAACTTGCAGCCTCAGAGCTTGTACTGAATGAAGACGGAAGCGTGTATCATTTAAACCTTTTACCGGAAGATATCGCAGATAAAGTAATTCTGGTAGGAGATCCCGACCGTGTTCCAAAAGTCTCAAAATATTTTGATAAAGTAGAGATCAAAAAAAACAAGAGAGAATTTTATACCCATACCGGAACCTTGCGGGGAGAGAGAATTTCTGTGATGTCTACAGGAATCGGAACTGAGAATATTGACATTGTCATGAATGAGCTCGATGCTCTTGTCAATATTGATCTTCAGAAAAAAGAATTCAAAACCGGTCACAAAACACTGGAACTTTTCAGAATGGGAACCTGTGGCAGTGTAAATCCTGATGTTCAGGTTGACAATATGCTGGTGACTCAAAATGTCGTAGGTTTTGACGGCTTAATGCATTTCTACAAGGATCACCGTTTTGAAAATGAATTTTCAAAAAATTTCGCAGAAAAATTCCCTTACGAAAAAATCAAGCCTATGCTTTATTTCTCGGAATGGTCAGCAGATTTGGGAGAGGTTTTTAAAGATGCAAAATATCACGGCAACACGGCGACTTTTCCCGGGTTTTATGCCCCTCAGGGAAGAGAACTTCGTCTGAAAGCATTGGACGAAAGGTTTCTTGAAACTTTAAATGAGCTGGGAATTACCAATTTTGAAATGGAAACTTCGGCCATTTACGCCTTTTCAAAACTGCTCGGGCACAAAGCGGTTACCGTCAATAATGTGATTGCCAACAGAAGGCGTGGAGAATTTTCTGCCAATCACCATCAGTCTGAAGCAAATCTGATTGAGTGGGTTCTGGAAAGAATAATCAAATAAAGAATAGAAAAGGATTTCATAATTGAAATCCTTTTCTATTTAGACTAATCCGTATAATCTTCTGATATCCTTTTATGCTTGCTTAAAGCGTTCATCTCATTTAATATTTATTGACTTTAGATGAATCTGCTCAGAAGTTAAAAATCCGTAGGTTGTAAGGATCGTAAAAAATAATATTATTCTTGTCTTTTGCAGATCTAAAATTCATTAATTATTACATAAAAATGTCCGTGGGTCAATGTTGTTGGGCTGTTGGTCAGGTTGGTGAGATTAATCTTAACACTTGAAACCGAGGTCATTCTTGCATTTGAAATTGCAAGGGTCGTATTTCCGATAAAGTCAGGAGCGGGAGTGACTGTTATGGTTGCTCTGGTAGTGGAAGGCTCAAAACCTGCCGGAACAGAAATATCGAAGACAGTCGTTTCTCCTGCATTTAAAGTATTGGCGCCACCAGTATATACTTCAAAACTGATTTGATTTTTCTGAATATTTCCTTTCTCCCCCAACTTGTATTGTCCGTACACATCAATCTTCGTATTGATATTAGGAGTACTGGTTCCTATCCCTACGTTAGCAACTGAATTTCCGAGAATAACTGAATTAACCTGACTGGCGGAAGCACCATATCCGATTGCAGTTGCATTATGTGCAGTGGATATAGAACTAATCCCTACCGCTACAGCATTTTCTGCACCAGATTGTGAATAAGAGCCTAAGGCAACAGAATTTAATCCTGATGAGAGAGAACCTACCCCCAATGCCAGAGAGTTTTCACCTGTTGACTGTGAGTTAAAACCTGAAGCCACTGATTTAAGGCCAATGGCCTTTGAACCTGAACCTAAGGCAGTCGAATTTTCGCCGTTAGTCTGGGCATTATGTCCTAAAGCAGTTTCGCCATTAGAATTTGTTTTGGAATTATATCCCAGCGCAATAGACTGAAATCCTGAAGCTGAGGAATTAGTTCCAACCGCTGCACTTTCATTCTTGGTCGTTCTGGAATTATATCCTAATGCTACCGACTGCTGACCCGACACAAAAGAGTTAGCTCCAATTGCCGTACTTTCATTCGCGGTAGTTGTGGAATTTGTCCCCAGAGCCACGCCGTTTTGGAAAGCACTTGAAGATGGCCCGAAAACGACATTTCCATTGGTGCCCAATCTTCCTGCAAATGAAGAATTAACTTTAAAGATCAGATCATCAAACTGGGAAGTTCCCAATGAGAGGTTAGTGCCTGCTCCACCATAATTTCCCAGATTGTCACCTGAAGTTGACCAGCCTGATGTGGTGTTTGAAAAAGAGCTGGCGCCGCCGGACAAAGAATTCCATTTAGAATTATTCCAGAAATACAGTCCTGCCGGAATGAATCCTCCGCTCCCGTTATTCCAGATCAGAAGACCGGTGGCAGGAGATGGAATTGTTAAAGCGTCTGTTGCGGAAGTGAGTGCGATGCTGGTGAGCAAAAGCCCTTTTTTAGGATCGTTCAAATGCAGAATTGCCGAACTGTCCGGAGTCGTTGTGCCTATCCCTACTTGAGCCTGTATCTTACTAGATAAAAAAACAGGAAGAAGAGCAATGAGCATTAATTTGTTGTTCATGTCTTAGTTTTTACTCCGCAAAGATATATCTTATTGATACATAATCAATACAATCATTATCATAAATTTAATTTTACCATTAATTTATTTTAATATTTCATTATTATTAAAAAGTTTAAACATCTAATCAGAATCATTTTCGTATAGCTTCGCAATTTTAAAATTCAAATAGATGATTTTGTTCCGTCAGATAGCTTTGTTTTATACTGTTTTAAGCATAACTAAATTTTATGAAAACTTTAACAATGTCATTTTTCTTTAGGAATAGTTCTTGTTTATTGTAATGTATATAACACTTAAATACTATATTATTATGGACAATCAAGATTACAACAAAGCAGAAAAAGCAGTTAACAATACTGAAGACTCTTTAAGAAGTACTGCAAGTGATGCTAAGTGGAAAGTCAGTGATTTAGCTGATAAAGCGAGAGATTATATCAAGGAAAAACGTGATAACGATCAGGAAGCGACTCAGGAAGACTGGTTAGACAGAGTGAAAGCCAATGCTTCAGATACCTGGGAAAATATCAAAGACGGTGCAAGTGATGCATGGGAAAAAACAAAAGATGCTGCCGAAGATGTAAAAGCAGAGTGGAACAAGAAAACGAATTAGAAAATTCAGTCTTTTAAATATATTCAAAGAAAACGGAACCTTTTTATAAAGGCTCCGTTTTTTATTATGCCCCAAACATAAATTATTGCTACATTTGTAAACATTAAACATTAAAAAATTATGTCATACGGTTTACTTAAAGGGAAGAAAGGAATTATTTTTGGAGCCCTTAATGAACAATCTATCGCATGGAAAGTTGCTGAAAGATGCCATGAAGAAGGCGCTGAATTTATCTTATCCAATGCTCCTATCGCTTTGAGAATGGGAGAGCTCAACGGATTAGCTGAAAAAACAGGTTCTGAAGTGATTGGTGCGGATGCAACTTCCACTGAAGATCTTAATAAACTTTTTGATGCTGCAATAGCAAAATTCGGGAAAATAGATTTCATCCTTCACTCTATAGGAATGTCCGTAAATGTAAGAAAAGGAAAGCATTACACAGAAATGAATTATGACTGGACAGAAAAAGGCTGGGATATTTCAGCTGTATCTTTTCATAAAGTAATGCGTACGGCTTGGGAGAAAGACTGTATGAATGAATGGGGAAGCATCCTGGCACTTACTTACATTGCTGCACAGAGAACATTCCCGGATTACAACGATATGTCTGATAACAAAGCTTATTTAGAAAGTATTGCAAGAACTTTCGGATATTACTGGGGTGACAGAAAAGTACGTGTAAATACAGTTTCTCAGTCTCCTACCGTTACGACTGCAGGAAGCGGTGTTAAAGGTTTCGGCGGGTTTTTAGGATATGCTGAAGATATGTCTCCATTAGGTAACGCATCAGCCCTGGAATGTGCAGATTACTGTGTCACTCTTTTCTCAGACCTTACCAAGAAAGTAACGATGCAGAATTTATTCCATGACGGAGGATTCAGCAATACAGGGGTAACTCAGAAAGTTATTGAAAAATATGACATTTAACAGATAAGATTTTATATCCAATCAAAATAGTAAAGCCGGAGTATTCAGATACTCCGGCTTTTTTGATTATTTTACCGGTACCTTTAAATTAAAAAAACATAAGTAAAATCGGCAGTACTCTCGTGCCGCCGATCCTTAAAAATAAATGTTAATATGAAGTCTATAATATTACCGTCTGTATGGAATGGGCAGGTGCAGAAAGTTTTGCAGACATTCCTTCGATCCAGAGATTGGTGTCAATGTCTGTTTCAGAGTCATTCATAATGACTGTCACCAGCTGTCCGTTTTCATTCATAAAAGTAGTGGAAGTTAAAGAGGCTCTGTTTGACGAGCTTCCGATTCTCTGAGCGTTAGGTTTGATGAATTTTGAAACATGACCTACATAATAATATTCATACGTGTAATGAACTTCCCCCGTTCTTGTGTCAGCAATGATCGGAGCAAAGCAGAAATTCCCTACATGGTTCGGACCTCCTGTTTCGTCAAGAAGAATGTTCCAGTCGGTCCATAACGCAGTTCCTTTATTAAAATCATTGATCATATTTTTTCCATACAGTTCGCCCAAACTTACATCGTAAATTTTAGAAAGGTCAAACTGCTCTTTACAACCTTCAGTGAATGCTAAAAATTTGTCCGGAAAAGCTCTTTGAGTTTCTGATAAGTTGTCAAAAAGCTGAGTCTTATTATTCCATGTTTCATACCAATGATACCCTATTCCATGGGCATATTTAGACGTTTCGGGGTCACTTAAGGTTGTGGTTGCTCTCTGATAAATCAGATCCCTGTTATGATCCCAGATCATCACTTTTTTATCTTTAAATCCGTTTTTCCAAAGTGTGGGACCTAAATTATTTTTAAGAAACTCCCCTTCTTCTTCAGCAGTATAAATACAGGATTCCCAAGTCTGAGTTGCCATCGGTTCATTCTGAATGGTTAATCCCCATACATTGATCCCCCTCTTTTGATATTCTTTTATGAATTTGACATAATAATCTGCCCAGGTCTGATAAAACGGATTTTCCAAACGTCCTCCTTTCAGCATGCTTTTATTGGATTTCATCCATGAAGGCGGGCTCCATGGAGAAAAGTAAAACGTAAACTGATTTCCGATGGCCTTCTGGGCTTCTTTGATCATTGGGATTTTAAACTTTTCATCATGCGCAACATTGAAGGACTGCAGACTTTTGTCATTTTCTTTCACATAGGTATATGAGTCACTTGAGAAATCACAGGAATTCATATTGGTACGAACCACTGTGTAACCCAACCCGTTTTTTCCATAGTATGCTTCAATAATTTCTTTCTGTTTGTCCTTTGGAAGTTTATAGAATGTTTCAGCAGAAGCATCGGTGATTGCACCTCCGATACCGATCAATTTCTGATATTTAAAATCAGGATCCACAAAAATACAGGCATCCGTCTCTTTTGGCTGTCCCATTTTTTCAAATCTCACCATTCCTTTATCTACCATTTTTTCATTGGTTTTTGAATTGGTGAAGATTACTTTTGCAGATTTCCCTGCGTTTTTCTTCCAGTAATTCTGGGCATTTACATTACAGGCCATTCCTATGACAAAACAACTTACGATTACCTTTTTCATTATTTCTTCTTCTTCTTTTTTTTTATATTTATATTTGGCCACCTCTCAAAAGGAGTGGAATTCAATTGTTATATTATTTATTTTCGTACACTCTTACATAATCTATATAATATTTCTGTGGGAAGACAGAATCGTCAATTCCATTTTTTCCTCCCCAGAAGCCTCCGACCGCTAAGTTC
This sequence comes from Chryseobacterium sp. HNCC26DJ238, assembly GCF_057180465.1. Lineage (NCBI taxonomy): Bacteria > Pseudomonadati > Bacteroidota > Flavobacteriia > Flavobacteriales > Weeksellaceae > Chryseobacterium > Chryseobacterium sp. HNCC26DJ238. Next base: position 104,447 of record NZ_JBXUGI010000002.1, on the reverse strand, counting down.
AGGATGATAAAATAGGGCTGATCAAATGGCCATGACTCATAGGTTTTTTCTCTGTTTTCATAAGTGAAAAACTTCTGACCATCAATGTAGACGTCAATTTTTTCCGGCGTCCAGTCAGCTTTGTAGATATGAAATTTTTCACTCACATCTTTTACCATCAGCGTATCGGTTTTCTGTGTCCCGATGATATGATTGTATTTCTTTGTATGCACAGAAGCATGCACAAATCCCTGATTAAAACCAACGTGTTCCATAATATCAAGCTCACCGTCATCCGGCCAGTCTTTCATATTTTCGCTCATCATCCAGATGGCCGGCCAAGTCCCGCGTCCTTTGGGAAGTTTAGCTCTCACTTCGATTGTCCCATACTGAAAGGAAAATTTACCTTTGGTTAAAAGTCTTGCCGAAGTATACTTATTCTTTTCCCAATTTTCTTTTCTGGCCTCGATCACCAGTTTTCCACCTTCGATTCTTGCATTCTCAAGCCGGTTTTTTGTGTAATACTGGGCTTCATTATTTCCGTAACCATCACCTCCGACATCATAATTCCATTTTGTAGAATCCGGCAAACCTTTGCCTTTAAACTCGTCACTCCAGATTAATTTTCTGCTTGAATCGGGTTTGTTGGATGCACAATTTAACGTGGAAAAAACTAGAGTTCCTCCGATTAAAATGGTGATGATCTGTTGAAATTTTTTATTCAAAGTTTAAGTTTAATTTTTAATAGCACTATATTTCAACGCAAAGTTTTTATTTAAATCCATATAATTTTAGGAGATCAAAGATCTGCGACAAGTCGCTGATTAAGCCCGCTTTATAAAATTAATTTCATTAATTAAATTTTTGCTTCCTAAAATCTATATTCTCAATATTTAATTTTTGCGTTCAAACTCTTTAATGTATTATTAAAGTTGATATTCTACCGCCAAAAGCGGGTTTCATCCCGCTCTCAGTTTTGTAAAACAAATATTTATTTTTCCCAATTAATTCTCTTTGTCTGAACATTTTGAGAATCTGTTCCGATCATAATCTCGAATTCTCCGGCTTCCCAATCATAGTTCAATTCATCATCATAGAATTTCAAATCTTCAGGAGTTAAGGTGAAGCTGATGTTTTTACTCTCTCCCTTTCTGATCAGTACTTTTTGAAAACCTTTTAATTCTTTCACCGGTCTAACGACTTTACCCACCAGATCCCTGATATAGAGCTGTACTACTTCTTCCCCATCAAAATTTCCGGTATTGGATATATTCACATTGATATTCAACGCCTGATTTCCTTTCAGATTTGTTGAACTTAATTTCATATCAGCATACTTAAACTGAGTATAACTCAAACCATAGCCAAAACGAAATTTCGGGTCGTTATCCAGGTCAATATATGCGGAAACATAATTTCTGTCGGTATTATTTTTCGCAGGTCTTCCCGTGTTGTAGTGATTGTAATAAACAGGAATCTGACCCACTGTTCTCGGAAAAGTCATCGGTAATTTTCCTGCAGGATTTACGGTACCGAACAGCACGTCAGCAATTGAATTCCCAGCCTCCGTTCCCAGCCACCAAGTGTAAACGATGGTTGGAATATTGTCTGCTGCCCAATCGAAAACCAAAGGTCTTCCAGCATTGATCATTAAAACAACAGGCTTCCCGGTCTTTGCTATTTCTTTTAAAAGATCTTCCTGAACGCCTGAAAAATGAAGATTACTTCTGCTTTTAGCCTCACCGCTCATTGCGTGGCCTTCTCCTAGAGTCATGATCACAACATCTGCTTTTTTTGCAGTTTCTACTGCTTCTGCAAACATTGACCTGTCCTGATCATCTACGTTTGCACCTTTGGCATACAGAAGGGTTGAATTTTTGTCCAGCTGATTTTTAATCCCGTCAAACTGCGTTATAATTCTCTCGTTATCATCTTTAAAGGCAACCGACCAAAAACCGTGATTCGCAACTGTTTCTTTACCGAAAGGACCGATCAGGGCAATTGTTTTAACGGTTTTGGAAAGAGGAAGAATATTTTTATCATTTTTGAGCAGTACGATGCTTTTAGATCCAAATTCTCTTCCGAATTTTCTATTCTGCTGATTGTTTAGCTGCTCTTTCTGTCTTTTTTCATTGCTGAATCTGTAAGGATCATCAAATAATCCCATCTCAAATTTTTTAACTAAAATTCTTCTTGCTGCGTCATCAATTAATTTGGGATCTACTTTTCCTTCCTGAACCAATTTTGGAAGTTCAGCCATATAAGCACGGCTTTCCATATCCATGTCGCTTCCTGCAATGATTGCTTTTTCAGCTGCTTCTTTATTGTCTTTTGCATATCCGTGAGGAACCATCTCACCGATACTTCCCCAGTCAGAAACTACAAATCCGCGATAGTTCCACTGCCCTTTTAACAGATCTCTTAAAATATACCTGTTTGCGGTTGCAGGAATTCCGTTAATATCATTAAAGGAGTTCATGAACGTTGCAACACCTGCTTCTGCAGCTGCTTTGAAAGGTGGCAGATATGTTTCATGCAGCTGCCTTAAGCTTATATCAACAGAATTGTAATCTCTTCCTCCCACTGCTGCTCCATAGGCTGCAAAGTGTTTTGCACAGGCCATTATGGCATCATTATTCCCCAGACCTTTTCCCTGAAAACCTTTGATTCTTGCCAGACCTATTTTAGTTCCGAGATAGGTATCTTCTCCTGAACCTTCCATGACCCTTCCCCATCTGGGATCTCGTGCGATATCGACCATCGGTGCAAAAGTCCAGTGAATTCCGTACGCTGATGCTTCTGTTGCCGCAATTCTCTCGGACTTTTCAATCAATCCCAAATCCCAGCTTGCAGCCTGCCCCAGGTTGACAGGAAAAGTAGTTCTGTAACCGTGAATAACATCCTGACCAAACAGCAATGGAATTTTCAATCTTGATCTTAAAGCCAGTTCCTGAAATCTTCTGGTTTCTTCTGCTCCGGCTACATTCAGCATTGAGCCGACTTTACCCTGTTTTATTTCATTTAAGACATTGGCAGAATTTGAATTCTGTGGTCCTGTGGCGTACTCAAAACCACTATACTGTACCAGCTGACCTATTTTTTCCTCCAAAGTCATTTTAGACAAAAGTTCTGACACTCTCTGATCAATTGTTTTTTGCCCGAATGCGTTGAATCCGAATGCTGTAAATATCAGTATGAAATGAAGTCTTTTCATTGTAATTAAATTTTATTACTAAAATTGATTCTCTTTTATGAAATTTGAACACAGAGGTCAATTTTTTTTAAAAGCATTTAGTGTTTTTAAGTTTCACAAAGCCGTCTTAATTAGAAATTTCCACAATAATTTAAAATAAATGATTTAAAAAAACTCATTTAATTTCAAAAATATATGTTGCAACCGATTTTGCTGTAATATTTACCGGAGCTTTTTTATTTTTAAACTTAATATTAAAATGTTCATCTCTGTCACTACTATTCTGAACAATCAAAACAGTTTTTCCTTCCGGAGTTTTAAAAGCAACTGTTGAAAGCTCGCCTGTTTGAGTGGAAGCTATTCGCTGAGAATCTGCAGGAATGAACTTAGAAGCATGAGCAATGATATAATATCCAACATTTCTTACTACATGATCCTGATCAGTGATGGTCAGTGCCCCTTTACATTCTGTACAGCCTCCGGGAGTATGTGGCTTATATTCAGAATCATTGGCAAGATTCCATTCAAGTGCCATTTTACTGTGGTTTCTCATGGAGCCGATAACAACGTTTTTGGTGTGCCAGTTTAAGTCTTCGCTGAATGTTCCTTTGGCACCCGTCCACTGTTCTGTAAAGTATAGATTTCTATCCGGGTGAGCTTGATATACTGTGCTTAAAGCAGAAATATCGCCTTCATATAAATGGAAAGCTGAGCCATCAATGTATTGATTTGCTTCAGGATCATTTAAAATATTAATAGCATATTCCGGTTTGTTGCAGTTGTGATCGTAAACCACAATTTTGGTTTTAATATTATTTGATTTAAAAACCGGACCTAAACTCTGTTTAATAAAATCTCTCTGCTGATCGGAAACCATGAGCAGACTCGGATTATTTCCGGGATGCAGCGGTTCATTTTGAGGAGTAACTGCATCAATGGTAATTCCCTCGTTCTTCATTCCCTGAATATATTTTACGAAATAATTTGCATAGGTATCGTAAAATTCGGGTTTTAAACTTCCTCCAATTGATTTTCCGTTATCTTTCATCCAAACCGGAGGTGACCACGGAGCCGCAATGATTCTGATTTTCGGATTGATAGCTAAAATTTCTTTTAACATCAAAATAAGATCCTTATCCCTTGCCAGACTGAATTTTGATAATTCAGGATCGGTCTGACCTTGTGGCAGATCGTTATAGGAAAAAACTTCACTGTCCAGATCTGAAGCACCAATGCTCAGCCTTAAATAACTAAGTGAAATAGAATTTTTATCATTTCCGAAAAGTTCATGGAGTAAGGCTTTCCTTTTAGATGGCGAAAGACGGTTGATGACTTCAACACTCCCCCCGGTCAATGTATATCCAAAGCCGTCAACATATTGAAATTTTTGAGTATCATCAATTTCAATATCTTGAAAGCCTATAGAATCAGTTACAAAAGTGACAGGATTCTGCTGTTGTAATTTTACGGTTTCATCACCTTTGGTCAGCCAGACCTGAATGGTTTGATCAGTATTGGATACCGATCTGCATGATGATAAAGGCAAAAGTACCACACCACAAAAGAGCGGTGTGATACTTTTTAAAAAAAAACTATATAAAATTTGAAACTTCATGTTTTAATAGCCGGGGTTTTGTTTTAAAGCTGTATTTGTCAATTCATTAAAAGGAATTGGTAATATTTCGTTTTTTCCAGCGGTAAATCCTTTTGCACCTAATTTTGCAGGAGCATCACCCCATCTTACCAAATCGAAGAATCTGTGCCCTTCACCAGCCAACTCTCTTCTCCTCTCGTCTTTAATAGCCTGCATTGAAACAGGAACTGAAGCCAAGCCTACTCTTGCTCTCACTGCATCCAATAACGCCTGAGCTCTTGAGCCTGATCCATTTAGCGCTTCCGCTTCCATCAAATAGGTGTCTGCTAATCTTATTGCTATATAATTTTGGCGAAAGTTGAGTTCTGGTGTTCCGGGTAGAGGAGATTTATCTGCTTCTCTGGGCATATATTTATTCAGGAAATATCCTGTATCTTTAAATCCTCCGGAATACGTAATCTTACCTTCCTGAACCAATTTTTTAGCATTAAAAACAGTTGCATCCAAACGGGGATCGCCCTGCATAAAATTAAATAAGTCTACTGTCATCGGATTGAAGCCCCATCCTGAAACCATTTCCGGAGCATTATTAGCCGGAGCACCTTGAGGAGGTGCTACTTTACCATAAGAAATAATCCCTATCATTTGATTGACAGAATTTCCTTCATCTTTTCCTGATCCCCAAAAACTCCAGTCTGAGTTCCCTTTATTAGTGTGCATAACTTCCAGGATTGATTCAGTGGTAAATTTGTTATCTATCACCCATAAATCTGAAAAATTACCAACTAATTTGTAACCATACTGGCTTGTTCCACCTGGAGCTCCATTCACCATTTCAAACTGAGTTGCAGCTTCGCTATATTTTTTATTATATAAATAAATTTTACCCAGAATAGCACGTGCAGTTCCCTGTGTTATTCTGCCTCTGTCATTTCCGGTTGCGGTCATTGGCAAATCAGCTATGGAGGCTACTATATCTGTCTGAATCTGCGTGTAGATATCTGCAACATTTGCCTGAGGAATATTATAGTAGTCATCATTTGATTTAATAGGAGTCAGAATTAATGGAACTCGACCAAACATTCTTATCAACTCAAAATAGTATAGAGATCTAAGTGTTTTTGCTTCTGCAACAAATCTCTTTCTGGTCTGATCATTCATATTTGCATTAGGAATTCTATCAACTAATAGATTTGCTCTTGCAATCCCCTGATAGTAATCCCTCCAATAACTTGCAGGCATAATAATTGGGTTAATGGTGAAATTTGACATTCCCTGAATACCAGCTCCGTCTGTAGAACTACCACCTCCAGAGAAAAAATCATCTGACGCTGCGTTGAAAAATGTAACATCATTTTCAAAACCACCGGAGTATTTTCTTAATAAATCATATACTGCCACCAATCCACTGAAAGACTGTTCTTCGTTTTTGAAATAATTTTCTGTGTCAAATGTTCCTGTATTTTTTACATCTTCAAGATTAGAATCGTTACAGGAAACTGCACCGAAAGTTGCTCCTGCTAAAAGCAACACCGATAAACTTTTATATAAAAATCTTTTATTTTTCATTTTTTCTTTAATTAAAATTGAACATTAGCACCAAAAAGGAAAGTTCTTGACTGAGGATAATATGCTCTGTCTATACCAAAAGTATCTCCTCCTGCAATTTCAGGATCATAACCTGTATACTTCGTAAAAGTAATGATATTTTCACCTGTTACATAAAATCTCACTTTACTGGCACCTATTGTCTGAGAAATATTTTTAGGAAGTGTATAACCGATCTGTACTAATTTCAAACGCAGATAATCACCATTTTGAAGATAATAGTCAGACATCCTTGTGTAGTTTTGATTAGGGTCATCTCTGGTAACCCTTGCTATAGTATTAGAAGTACCGGCACCTGTCCAGCGATCAAGAATGGCGGTCTGGTAATTTGCATCCTGAATATCTAACCTTCTTAATCCCTGAAAAATTTTGTTTCCTGCCTGCCCCTGCGCAAAAAGCATAAAATCAAAGTTTTTATAATTCATATTCAGTGTAAACCCGAAAGTATATTTTGGAACAGAGTTACCCAAATTTACATAATCATCTTCTGTAATTTTGCCGTCACCATTTACATCCGTACGTCTGAAATCTCCAGGTTTCGCATTTGGCTGAATTAAGCCTCCGTTCGCATTTCTATAAGCATCAATTTCAGCTTGCGTCTGAAAGATTCCTGCATTCTGATATCCAAAGAACGAACCGTAAGGTGCACCAACCTGTAATCTTGAAACAGCTCCCATAGATTGGAAAGATGCGAAATTTTCAAACACTTTACCATCTTCTAATCTCGTTATCTCATTTTTAAGATATCCGAAATTTCCATTAGCACTAATTCCGAAGTCATCCCAATTCTTTTTATATCCAAGACTCAGTTCAAGACCGTCATTGTTCATATCCCCAATATTTCTCCAAGGATTATTGGTAACGCCCACGTAACCAGGTATATTAACTCGTCTCAAAATATCCGTTGACTTTTTTCTATAGACGTCTACTGTTAAATCAAAATTCTTAAATAATTTCAAATCCACTGCCAGGTTTAACTGAGAAGTTCTTTCCCACTTTAAATCTGGATTTTCAAGTGTACTGGGGGCATATCCTATGTTGATATTATTATTCCCGAATGAATAATTACTTCCCGGTACCAGAAAACTCGCAAACTGAAAATCATCAATACCGTCATTTCCCAGAACTCCATATCCTCCTCTCAGTTTTACGCTGTTAACAACATTATTTTCTCTCCAGAAATTTTCATTAGATAAATTCCAACCTAACGACATTGCAGGAAAATTCCCCCAGTGATTATTTCTACCAAATTTTGAAGAACCATCTCTACGTATTGTACCTGTGAACAGATATTTGTTTCTGTAGTCATAAACTACTCTGGCAAAATATGATGTTTTATGGGTTTCTTTTCCATCCCATGCATTACCCGTTCTGTTTTCCGGAGCTATATCAAAATTAAATGAGGCATCTTCCCAACTGTTCACAGGAAGATTCGTGTATGTGGTATTCTGACCCGATGCAATATTAAATTCATAATATCCCTGTCCTAATAGCAGATTTAAATTATGATCTCCAAATTTGTTTTGATAGTTAACTGTATTTTCAGTATTCCAGTCAAATCTCTTCTGTGTTTCTCTAAAAAGACTGTTGAAGGTGTCATTTTTAAGAGATGGACTCAAATAAAACTTAGGACTGAAGCCTTGATTGCCCCAATATGACAGCTTACCATTTATACTGGATTTGAAAGTAAAATGATTTAAAAATTTCACTTCTGCAAATACGTTGGCGATAAAATCGTCAGAATACCTGTTTCTTCCTAATTGAGTTTGCTGAAATGCTAACGGGTTAGACATTTCTTTATTTACATAGTGTGAAATTCCATAAGGATTACCAAAGTCATCCCGTACTATAAATGGGTTGTTATAGTCACTTGGAAAAGGTTGGTTAGCTATCCCATTTGTTACTGTCAAAGGAGTGATAGGATCCAGGTTAATAGCTGAACTTAACGGACCACCAAATTCACCGTTTTCATTAATACCTTGCGCTTTAACATGAGTATAGGCTAAAGTTTGTCCGATGGTAAGCCAATCAAGCACTTTATGGGTTGAATTGATTCTTGCGTTCAATCTTTTGTAATTAGAAATATCACGCATTACAATACCTTGTTGCTCATAAAGTCCGAAAGAAGTATAGAAAGTAGATTTATCACTTCCTCCACTGATACTGAAATCATGAGATGAGCGCTGGGCACTGTTAAAAATAACATCCTGCCAATCTGTTCCTCTACCATATGATGCCGGATCTGCGAATAAAGCATTCCGTCCGTCATTCATATTGGCTTCATTCATAATTGTTGCATATTGTGAAGCGTCAAGCAAATCAAGTTTTTTAGCAGCACTTCCCACACCGAAAAAACCATTATAAGAAAGATTTAATCTTCCTTTTGCACCTTTTTTAGTGGTAATAAGAATTACACCCCTTGCAGCAGAAACCCCATAAATTGCGGCAGAAGCACCATCTTTGAGAATCTCCATCCCTTCTATATCAGCCTGGTTAAGCCATGCAATATTGTCAACAACAATTCCGTCAACAACCCAAAGGGGATCATTGCTTCCTGCACCAAAGCTCGTAATTCCACGAACTCTTACCGTTGCCGGTGAGCCGGGCTGTCCTGAGTTTGATATGACAGAAACTCCTGCTGCACGTCCCTGCAGAACCTGCTCGGGTCTTCCAGCCGGAATATCTTCAATATCTGAAGCCTTTATACTTGATATAGCTCCTGTTACATTACTTTTTCTCTGAGTACCGTAACCAATCATTACTACTTCTTCAATTTTCTGTTCTTTTTGAATTGTGTCAGTAGTCGTGTTCTGGGCATTGAAATTTGCCGTAAAGTACAGTACAGCAACAAACCCTAAACTTCTTGATATTTTTACATTCATATACAGTTAGTTTTTTAATTCTCAAATTGAGACAATAAAAATATATTTTTTTTTGATTAATTAACATTTATTTAATAATTATTTTAATATTTCCACTATTTTTGGGGTCTGAAAGGCATAAATGAGCGGACATAAACTGTTAAATTCAACAAAAAAACAATAAAAAAATCCCCCGAATGAACGCCCGGCAACCGAATATTTCTCTTCCTCTCAAATTTACCTTCCTGATTTTTGCAATGGTATTAAACTGCATGGGAATCGTCATTCTGCAACTTTCCGAACAGAAAATCACCTATGATAAACTGGGTTTCCTGGAATCATTCAAAGATTTACCCATTGCTCTTTTTTCACTTTTTGCGGTAAATTTCATCAGCAGATTCGGAACAAAAAAGTCATTAGTATCAGCTCTCATTCTCGTTGGAGTCTGTTCATTATTTCTGCCCTTCGTCGAAGTATTCTGGTTTTATAAATTATGGTTTGCGATCATCGGCACCTGCTTTTCCATCGGAAAAATATGTGTCTACGGAATTATCAGGAATAACATGACCGAAGAAAAATCACTCGCTAAAACCATGAACAGCGTAGAAGCTTCTTTCATGATCGGTATTTTTGTTGTAAACACGGGTTTTGGATGGCTCATTTCAAGTACGTACAGTGAATACTGGAAATTTGGGTTTATGCTGATCTCTCTCCTTTCTTTCTTTACGGCCTATCTTTTTGTTGTCTCCAAAATCGCAGAGCCTGAAGCCAGAAGCCGTAGAATTCTGCCTGACCTTTCAGGATTTGGCAAGATACCTTTCATCTTATTTTTTGCGGTAAGTTTTTTTATTATCTTTATTGAGCAGAGTTTTAATTCCTGGCTGCCTGCTTTTTATAAAGATCACCTGAAAGTCAATTCCTTCTTTGCGCTTCAGGCTTCTTCTTTTTTAGCACTTTTTTCCTATACGGGAAGGACGATTACATCAAGGATCATTCAAAGATTTCCTTTATCCAAATATTTTATGGTATGCGTGATGATAATCATCTTTCTCCTGATCACCATCTCCGTCATTCAGTTTTATTTTATGGAAGGGGCAAAAATTTTACTTTTTTTGTTTCCGGTTATCGGTTTGTTTCTAGCCCCCCTCTATCCGGTGATTAATTCTAAGATGATTGCTAAAATTGACAAAAATAAGATCAATACTTTCACCTCTCTGATTGTTATTGTATCATCAGTCAGCAGTTCAATCAATTCAATAACGATCTCTCTTTTATTTAAAAATCAGATACTTACCTATTACTCACTGTATATTTTAGGAGCTGTGCTCATGGTTTCTTTATTAGCCTATTGTTATTTTAAACTTAGTCATGATAAAATCTAAAAAATAATTTTATTTTTACAGCATGAAAACTGACCATAACAGAAATATAGAAACCCTAAAGCAGCTTGTTGAAAGTAAAGACTTTATTCCCAACCTTTCCGTAGACTGCACCATATTTGGTTTTCATGATAATATCTTAAAAGTCCTGCTTCTCAAATATCATGATCTTAATTTATGGTCACTTCCCGGGGGATTTGTTTTTATTGATGAGGATTTGAGAGAGGCAGCTGATCGTGTTTTATATGAAAGGACACACCTTAAAGGTCTTTTTTTGGAACAGTTTCATACCTTTGGGAGATTAAACCGTACAGAAAACAACGTTCATAAAACTTTAATTAAAAATAAGGGACTTGATGTGCCGAAAGACCACTGGATCCTGCAGAGATTTATAACGGTCGGATATTGCAGCCTGATTGATTTTTCACTTACCAATACCTTTCCGGATGCTTTCAATGAAACCTGTGCCTGGTTTGAAGTCAACAAACTGCCTGCTATGGCGTTTGACCACGACCGTGTCATCACCGAAGGCCTTGAATATCTACGTAAAAACATTGATACCCAGGTTGCAGCGAGCAATCTTTTGCCGGAGAAGTTTACGATGAAAGATCTGCAGTCACTCTACGAAACCATTTTGGGAGAAAAATTCAGACGTAATAATTTCCAACGTAAAATATTGAGCATGAACTCTTTGGAGAGAATGGAAAAACTGTTTGACGGTTCTGCCAATAAAGCACCTTATCTCTATAAATTCATTAAAAAGTAGTTTTCATATTTTTCTTAAAAAATTTTCCCGGAGAATGTGAAAAGTATTATTTTTAGGAAAATTAAATTACATGTCATATTATCCTCTTACCAGCATTCCCGATTACTTTGGAATTGATGCCTTACTTACTGAAGAACACAAGCTTATCCGTCAGTCAGTAAGAGATTGGGTTGAAAGTTTTGTGATGCCGAATATCGATCAGGCTGCTCAGGATCATACAGATTTACCGGGCTTGATGAAAGAATTGGGTAGCATCGGGGCTTTAGGACCCTATATTCCGGAAGAGTACGGAGGTTCCGGTCTTGATCAGATTTCTTACGGACTGATCATGCTTGAACTTGAAAGAGGAGATTCTGCCGTGCGCTCAGCAGCTTCTGTACAGAGTTCCCTGGTGATGTTCCCGATCAATGAATTCGGTTCTGAAGAACAGAAAAGAAAATATTTACCCAAATTAGCTTCCGGTGAAATGATCGGTTCCTTTGGTCTTACAGAACCTAACCACGGTTCAGATCCAAGTTCTATGGAATCTCAGTTTAAGGATATGGGGGATCATTATCTTTTAAATGGTGCCAAAATGTGGATTACCAACTCGCCTCTCTGCGATATTGCAGTAATCTGGGCTAAAAATGAAGACGGAAAAGTACAGGGATTGATTGTTGAAAGGGGCATGGAAGGTTTTACAACACCGGAAACTCATAACAAATGGAGCCTGAGAGCTTCGAAGACAGGAGAACTGGTCTTTAACAACGTCAAAGTTCCGAAGGAAAACCTGCTACCGGGAGTCACAGGATTAAAAGGACCTTTATCCTGTCTGAACTCAGCCAGATATGGCATTTCATGGGGCGTGATCGGTGCTGCGATTGACTGTTACTGTACCGCAGTACAGTATTCCAAAGAGAGAAAACAATTTGGTAAACCCATCGGAGCATTTCAACTTCAACAGAAGAAGTTAGCTGAATTTTTAACTGAAATTACAAAAGCGCAGCTGCTCTGTTTACAGTTAGGGAATCTGAAAAACGATCATAAGGCTACTCCTGCCCAGATTTCTATGGCGAAAAGAAATAATGTAAAAATGGCGATTGATATTGCAAGGGAGTCCCGTCAGATTCTTGGAGGTATGGGCATCATGGGTGAATTTCCGATGATGAGGCATGCTGCTAATCTTGAATCGGTGATTACCTATGAAGGCACGCATGACGTCCACTTACTGATTACAGGTTTAGATATTACCGGTTTTAATGCTTTTTAAAAAATCTTTGAATTTTACACTCAGAGATTTACATTGATTATAAAAAAGGTGACTGAATTTTTCCGGTCACCTTTTTCTCTTAATAGGAATAGGTTTTAATATTTTCGATAAAACTTATCTCAGGATTCAGAATTTCCATAATCAGGCTCTGAACAGACTGCATTGCATCATCCAGATTTCCCTGTGCAAACTCAAGCGATACCACTCCTTTTTTCGCATCTGCAAAACTCCATATTCCTGTTTCAACAGGAAAACCCCAGAATTCCGGTAAGCTCTGGACAACATATTGATAAATGCAGAGCTGTAATGCCTGCTTGCGGTCATCTTTGTGGAAGTACTGATCTCTGTTTTCAGAATCGATTTTCACACTTAAATTTTTAATTTTTGCCGTTTTATAATCAATGATCCTGACGGTTCCGTTAAGCCGGTCTATCCGGTCAATGAATCCAAAGAAAGATACTTTGTCTTTTATAGTTTCATCCAGATAAAAATCAACCCCTTCAAATCTTCTTTCGATATCAATAATTTCTAAGGAATTTCCGCCTTTTATCAAATCCAGATCATAATTCAGAATATTGATGACTACTTTTTTAGCAATCGCTTTATGAATAAAATTCATTCCTTTGTTATAGAACTCAGGCTGATGTTTCAGTTTTTCGATAGCTTTGTTAATATACTCATCTATCAGTTTAATTGAATCCTGTAAATCATTTACTTTAAGAATTTTACCTCTTATCACCTCATAGATCTCTTGAAGAGTGTAATGCACCAGGTTTCCGTAATTCCTTATAGAAAGTTCCTCTTCAATTTCATCAGTTTCCGAAGTATTTAAAATTTTGGAAAGATAAAAATCAATCGGATTGTACAGGTAACTGGTAAGATGCGAAGCGGAGACTTTTTCCTTCCATTTTTCCAGCTGCTGCATTACAATATCCGTTTTTTTAATTTCAATTGGCTGACTGGAAATGGGCTCTGAAGCGTTCTCAACAATTAAATGCTCGATATTATGATCGCTTTCCATCTCAATCTGAGTGATGAAACGGCTTTTTTCACCTGTATTTACTCCTGAACTCAGAGCATTGAAAAGCAAATGAACATTTTCCGCATCCTGAATCAGACGGTAAAAGTGGTAGGCATAAATACTGTCATTCTCAAGAAAAGTATGCAGGTCAAAGTGCCTTCTGATATCAAAAGGAATATAAGTATTCTGTGAATTTCCAAGCGGCAGTTTTCCCTCGTTTACAGAAAGCAGGATCACATTTTCAAAATTAAGAAGCCTGGTTTCCAGAAGGCCCATTACCTGTAATCCTTTCAGGGGTTCTCCCTGGAAATCGATATTCTCAGAGTTGATATGCTGATTGATCAGAATCTCCAGGGTTTCCATCTTTATTTCGAAACCGTAAGGGGTGATCTGGTTTTTGATGATCCTGAATGCATTCTCGAAGTGAGATACATTTTCATACTGTATATCATCGAGTTCCGTCCATTTTATCTTTTGGCAAAATGTAATAAGCAGATCTAAAAACTGATACCCGGAACCGGCTTTCTGAAGCAGATTAAAATAAGAAAGATTACTTAAAAGCTCATCCATAAGTTTTGCAGAAATATAGACAATGTTTCTTTCCTCAATCTTTGCTTTAAATTCATTGATAACCGCTTCGTCATTTTCCGCTCTTGGAAGCTCTTCCAGAATGGGAAAGATATCCCTGTAATAGTACGAAGATTTATTTTTTTCCAACTGTTTCTGAAGGTAAAAAAGCTGTCTGACGGCATTCGAAAAAGAAAGGTTTTTTAAAGGAAAACCCATTGTTATATTTAAGTTTTCAATATCATGCATGACATCGAGACTCGCAGGCAGAAGGTTTTCATCCAGAAGGACAACTGCTGTATTGGTATAGGTTTTATTATCAATATCCTTAAAGAGATCAGGAAGAACTTTAGTCTGTGTCACATTTCCTGAAACTTCATAGATTTTGATATTTTTGGGCTGCCTGAAATCATCTTCTATCCAGGTAAAGGCTCTGCTGTCATTAAATTCCTTCCACAGCTTATGACTGCGGAGAAATTTTCCGGCTTCCTGCCTCTCATCATCAAAATAATAATGATCAGCTTGAAAATAACACTGTGCTTTATCCCACTGTAAAAGATTTCTCAAGAGTTTTTCTTCAACCGGTGTAAAAGCATTAAAACCGCAAAAAACAAAATGCTTATCTACTGTTTTGGCAAAATCAACGATCTTTGCTTTTGCCGATTCATGGATCATTCCCGGCGTTGCCCAGTTCTTTTCTTTTAATTTCTGTTTCAGGACAGGAAGGAAAACATTCATGTTTCTCCAGAAATTCAGAAACTTTTTTCTGGGAACATCTTCATCATCACCCAGATCCTGCGCCCAGTCTTTGATCCGCTCTTCATCAAACATATATTGCAGAACAGCGCTATCGCTTTCAGAAAATTTAAGAATATCATCCCAGTCCTTCTGGAGGGTAGGAAACCATTTTAGGAATTCAGCAAAATCATCGTTGGGAATAAGATTTAATGTCTTGTACACATCAAATGCAAAGAGCCATAAGGCAATCCCCTGGATCGTCTGCTGACCGACGATATCTACAATGAGTTCTTCAATGGTAAAAAAATTAGGAAGAAATCCGGAGTACTGATGTTCTTCAAGAATCTGCCGGATAAAAACAATGGGTCTTTTACCGGGTAATACGATATTAAAATGAGACAGATCTGCATTCTGTTCCAATAACCTGTCAATTATTTTATTGAGAAACTTCAAAGTTTTCTGTAATTTTTTAATTGCTCAAGCTCTTCACTGATCAGAGCATCATATTCAGCCTGTTTTTCTCTATTCATTCCATGCTCTGTTACACCGTCATAAAGAGCCTGAAAGTTTTTATAATCTTTTAAGATCCTGTTATAGACAGTCTGAAAATACCGGTCGTAATCGCCGGTTGTTTTTATTTTTTCAATAATTTCTTTTCTTATTCTCCGGGCATAGATTTCTGCAATATCAAAATGTTTCTGTTCGTGATTCAAAACATAATCATTTATTCTTTTATCGTCTTTCCATGACTGATCCTCATTGAAAATAGTTTTGATATCTACTTTGGCAGCACCTTTTGGATTTGATGATTTCACTACAGAATAGACCCAGCCACAATGCGTATAAGCAACGATATCTTTCCCTCTCTGATTATTGATTTTACTTTTAAAATTATTCCAGATCAGTTTACGGTCTTCTTTCCACTCGATCCGCTGACTCCATATACTACCGGAAAATAATATAAAAATTAAAAATATTATTCTCATTATTCTACAACAATTGTCTTCGTAATCCAGCTGTTATCCCCTTTCCAGAATCTGAAAGTATAGATTCCTGTCTGCTGTGGACTGAAATTAAACTGATTGGCCGATTGATGGGTTGCCTGCTGGCAGGCTCCATTAGACTGATACTGGTAAGCAGTGACGTCCCTGCCGAAATTCCCGTTATGAATATAATCATATCCGTAGAAACCCTGACACCCTGAAGCGTAACTTGAATATGTTCTGATGCTCTGTACTGAATAAACATCCATTGTATCATTAACAATAGCTATGCTGTCAATTTTTACTTTACCAACTGATTGGATGGTTTCATACTCGTCATCATCTTTACAGGATACTGATGAAACTCCAACAAACATGATCAGAAGGCTTGCACTCAGAAAAGATTTCATAATATGGTAATGATTTATATTTAATGAACTAAAATTATTAAAAAATAGTATTTAAAAACGATCAAATTATGAATTAAAATTACCTTTTGATAAATAAACTACTTTTTTAGTATCAAAAAATTCTTCTTCAAAATAATTTTTAAGGTTAAACAGTTCACATTTTAATCCTGCCAGTTCTTCAGCGAGATCCCCTCCTTTCAGGTATAAGACTCCGTTATGTTTTGCATTCATCTGTTCTTTTTCAAATTTCCCTTTCAGCCATCTTAAGAACTCAGGCATCTGCGTTACCGCACGGCTTACTACAAAATGAAATTTTTCTTTCACTTTTTCCGCTCTTCCGTGAATTGCGGTTACATTTGTAAGACCTACTCCTTCTGCAACTGCATTCACCACAGTGATTTTCTTTCCGATAGAATCTATAAGCGTAAACTGGGTTTCAGGAAATAAAATAGCCAGAGGTATCCCTGGAAAACCACCACCGGTTCCGATATCCAAAACCTTTGTCCCGGGGGCAAACTCCATCACTTTCGCAACTCCCAGAGAATGCAGAATATGCTTTTCGTAAAGCGATTCCATATCTTTCCTTGAGATAACATTGATTTTCTCATTCCATTCACCATACAAACTTTCTAATTTTGAAAACTGCCCGATTTGCTTTTCGGAAAGTTCCGGAAAATATTTTTGAATTAACGCTGCTGACATACGATTTTATATAAAAAGCAAAAATAAGTTTTATTTCAGATTCAGTCTTTATTTTTTGCAGATAATATATCAGTTCATGTATTTTCGAAGCCCGGTCTTTCAAAATATATGGGTCTTCATTTCATTAGGATTCAGTTTTTATATATATTTGTTCAAACGACAAAAAGAATACATGAACAAACTTTCAGACAGAGTCAACAGACTAGGATACTCTCAGACTTTCGTAATGTCAAACAAGGCCAGAGAAATGAAGGCCAACGGAATAGACGTAATTTCTTTAACATTAGGCGAACCGGATTTTGATGTTCCGGAAAATATCAAGCAGGCAGCTTTTGATGCCATTAATGAAAATTACAGCCATTACTCTCCTGTCCCGGGATTCCTGGAACTGCGTCAGGCGATTTCAGATAAATTAAAAAGAGACAATCATTTAGACTATAAACCTACACAGATCTGCGTTTCAAACGGAGCAAAACAGGCCATCATCAATGTTCTGGCAGCCATCATCAATGACGGGGACGAAGTGATCCTCCCTACTCCTTACTGGGTAAGCTATGATGAGATGGTCAAAATGATGGGTGGAAACTCTGTCATGCTTCCTGCTTCTTATGTTACTGATTTCAAAATTACTGCAGAGCAGCTGGATGAAGCAATTACAGATAAAACCAAAGCCGTTCTTTTCAGTTCACCATGTAACCCTTCCGGAGGATATTACACTTATGATGAACTGAAATCTTTAGCTGCGGTTATTGCGAAATATCCCCACGTAACAGTAATTTCAGACGAAATTTACGAATATATCAACTACGAAACCCAGGCTACTTCTATCGCTCAGTTTCCTGAAGTGTATGAGCAGACCGCCGTGATCAACGGAATGTCTAAAGCATTTGCCATGACCGGATGGAGAATAGGATACTCCGCATGTCCGGAATGGCTTGCAAAAGCCTGTGAGAAAGTTCAGGGACAGATGACCAGTGGAGCCAATACCGTTGCTCAGAGAGCTTCAATTGTTGCGTTACAGACTGATCCGTCAGAATACAGGTACATGATTGATGCTTTCGAGCAGAGAAGAAACGTAATGTTTGACCTGATGAAAGATATCCCGGGATTCAAAGTTCTTCTACCTAAAGCAGCATTTTATTTCTTTCCTGATATCTCCTATTACATCGGAAAAACATTCAAGGGAACTGAAATTAAGGATGCAGACGATTTTGCAATGTTCTTATTAGAGCATGCTCATGTCGGCTGTGTCGGTGGTGTTTCTTTCGGAAGCCCGGAATGTATCAGATTCTCTTATGCAGCCTCTGAAGAAGAATTGAGAGAAGCAATGAGAAGAATTAAAGAAGTTTTGGTAAATTAATCTTAGAATAAATGAACTTATTAAAAAAACTAACCGTAGTAACGAGTATAGCCGCAGCCAGTTTTTGTGGATATATGCAGGCTCAGGCATTCGAATGGAAAGAAGCACAATCAAATGGTTATACGTATAAATACGTGACCAATGACCCTACTTCTGCAAGGTATTATAAGCTTAAAAACGGCTTAACTGTAATTTTAAGTCCAACCAATAAAGAACCCAGAATTCAGACTTACATAGCAACAAAAGCAGGAAGCAAGACTGATCCGGCAAGCCATACCGGTCTTGCACATTACCTGGAACATATGCTTTTCAAGGGAACGGATAAGTTCGGATCAAAGGACTGGTCAAAGGAAAAACCTCTTTTAGATAAGGTAGATGCCCTGTATGAGAAGTATAACCAGACAAAAGATGAAGCCAAAAGAAAAGAAATTTATAAGGAGATTGATAAAGTTTCCGGAGAAGCAGCCAATTACGCCATTGCCAATGAATACGACAAGATGATGGCAGGAATGGGAGCTGACGGCACCAATGCATTTACTTCTTTTGAGCAGACCGTCTATGTAGAGGATATTCCGGCTAATGCGGTTGATAAATTCCTGGCAGTGCAGTCTGAACGCTTCAGAGCACCAGTTTTAAGGCTTTTCCATACCGAACTTGAAGCTGTATATGAAGAGAAAAACAGAAGTTTAGATGACGACAACGACAAAGTATACGATAAAATGTTTGAAAATCTGTTCCCCAATAACAATTACGGTAAACAGACGACCATCGGGACAATTGATCATCTGAAAAATCCTTCTCTGAAAGCAATCAGGGACTATTATAATAATAATTACGTTCCCAATAACATGGGGGTGATCATGTCTGGAGAGTTTAATCCAGATGAGATGATTGCCAAAATAGATAAGGCATTTTCTTACATGAAATCCAAAGCCGTACCTGAATACCTTGCAGGAAAGGAGAAGCCAATTACATCGCCTGTTATAAAAGAAGTTACAGGGCCAAATCCTGAAAGCCTGATGATGGGATTCAGATTTCCGGGAGCTACGACCAAAGATGCAAGACTGCTAAATCTGGTTGGAAATATGCTGACCAACGGGCAAGCCGGACTTATCGATCTGGATCTTGTGAAAAAACAGAAACTTTTGGGCGCATATGCTTTCCCGTATGTACTGAAAGACTATTCTGTATTATTATTGCAGGGCAGACCTACAGAAGGACAGTCACTGGATGAAGTGAAAGATCTTCTTCTTAAAGAAATTGAAAAACTGAGAAAAGGAGAATTTTCTGATGATTTAATTCAGTCTATTGTTAATAATGAGAAGAAAAGCATCATTCAGAAAGACGAGAAATATTCTACAAGGGCGGGAATCCTGATGGATGAGTTCACCTCTGATATTGATCACAAAACTTCATTGGAATATGTAGAAGAAATATCGAAGCTTACCAAAAAAGATATTATGGAATTTGCTTCCAAATATCTTCAGAATAATAATTATGTAGCCATCTACAAGAAAAAAGGGGAAGACAAAAGCATTGTAAAAGTTGATAAGCCCAGCATCACGCCGGTTTCTGTCAACAGGGAAGACCAGTCGCCTTTTCTTAAAAAGATCGATGAGATGCCGGAGAACAACATCTCACCGGTTTGGTTAAACTTCGACAAAGATATTGCGAAGAACAAACTTGGGAATATAGATGTACTCTCGGTAAAAAACACAGACAACGCACTTTTCAGATTATATTATCATTTTGATTCAGGAAAATGGAATAACAAGATCCTGCCTTTAGCCGCAGAATATCTTGGATATCTGGGCACTAAAGATAAATCTTCCGAAGCCATCAGTAAAGAATTTTACAAACTGGCATCAAGCTTTAATGTGAGTGCAGGTAATGAGGAAACTTATGTTACTCTTGAAGGGCTGAATGAAAATTTTGACAGGTCTGCAACTTTATTTGAAGATCTTATCAAAAACTGCCAGGCGGATGAAGCGGCATTAACAGCATACAAAGCAAGATTAAAAAAAGCTAGGGACAATGCCAAGCAAAACAAAAATACCATTATGCAGGGATTACGAAGCTATGCGCAGTATGGTTCACAAAATCCGTTCAATAATGTCCTGAGTGATGCAGAGCTGGATGCTTTAAAAGCAGAAGATCTGATAAAAGTACTCCATGATCTTTTCAGTTACAGGCATAAAGTTCTCTATTACGGTCCGAAATCCGGAAATGAAATTACAGCATCTTTAACTCCAATACATAAAGTTCCGGCAACGTTAAAGGAAATGCCAAAATCTAAAGTTTTCACTCAGATCCCAACCGATAAAAACAAAGTTTTATTTGCCAACTACGATATGGTGCAGGCTGAAATTTTCTGGGTAAGAAATTCAGGGAACTATAATCCGCAGATCACTCCTACCGTCAGCTTGTTTAATAATTATTTTGGCGGCGGAATGGGTTCTATTGTTTTCCAGACCATCAGAGAATCGAAAGCATTAGCTTATTCTACGTACTCCTATTTTGCACTTCCAGGCAAAAAAGAAAATAAAGATATGATCATGGCTTATGTAGGAACTCAGGCTGATAAACTGAATGAATCTACCACTGCCATGAATGAGCTGTTGACAACGCTCCCAAAATCTGAGCAGCTATTTGAAACGGCTAAAAGTGGATTGAGAAAAACAATTGCAGCGGAAAGGATTACTCAGGACGGAATTATTTTCTCCTACCTTTCGGCTCAGAAATTAGGAAATAATTTTGACATGAGGAAGAATGTATATGAACTGTCGCCCAAACTGAGTTTTTCAGACATTAATACATTTCATGACAATGAAATGAAAGGGAAAAATTATACCTACTGTCTTGTTGCTTCACAGGATAAAGTAAAAGATGAAGATTTGCTGAAATTAGGTGAGCTTAAAAAATTAAGCCTTACCGAGATATTCGGTTACTGATATGTGAAAAAGCTTTAAAAAAGCGATGAGCATCAAGGGTATGGGCCCACTTATATAAAGAAAAAAAGTTCTTCCTGAGGAAGAACTTTTTTTATAGAATTATTAACAGGATAAACATCCTCCATCTTACGGTAATTCCGGTACAATAATATAACATTCTACGATGATAGGAACACATACTGCTGCATCGGGGCAGTAGTGATCTCCTGGAGGACAAACTGCGGTTGAAGCTGCTCCTTTGATTGTTTTCAGTTCTTTTCTTGAAAGACTTTTTAATTTTTTCATAATGATAAGGTTTGGTTGTTGTAAAATTTTTGCTTTCTGTACTTCTCAAAGCTAATAAATATTTTGATTTGTTTTACAATTATTTTTCACTTAATGATTATAGATTTTCAGACGGATAATCAAAAACAATTATAGATTTTATTTATCACTAGTTGCAATTTCAATAGATCAAACAATGTATCTTTGCACCATTAAATTATTAATCAAAAATTTAAAAAATTATGTCTTTAGTAGGTAAAAAATTTCCAAACGTAACGATTGATGCAATGTCTGAAATGGGTGATGATCTTAAGATCAACATTTTTCAGGAAACTACAGCCAACCAGCAGAAAGTTCTTTTGTTCTGGTATCCGAAAGATTTCACTTTTGTATGTCCTACTGAGCTTCACGCATTCCAGGAGGCTTTAGGAGAATTCGAAAAAAGAAACACTAAAGTAATCGGTGCATCTTGTGACACCAATGAAGTACACTTCGCGTGGCTGAACGTTTCAAAAGATAATGGTGGTATTGAAGGAGTTACTTATCCGCTTTTAGCTGATACACACAGACAATTAGCTAATTTACTTGATATTGTTGATCAGGATCTTGAATTTGACGAAGAAGGCAATGAGTTCTTCACAGGTTCAAATGTGACATACAGAGCTACTTATCTGATTGATGAGACAGGAAAAGTATTCCATGAGTCTGTAAATGATATGCCTTTGGGAAGAAATGTAAAAGAATATTTAAGATTAATTGACGCTTACACTCACGTTCAGAAGCATGGTGAAGTTTGTCCGGCAAACTGGGAAGAAGGAAAAGATGCAATGAAAGCTGACAGAAGTTCTACTGCTGAATATTTAGCGAAAAATTAATTAAAACCAATATAACAATGTAGTAATATAATAATTTTACAGTACACTTTTCACTTTGTTCAGAATGAAATGAACGGGTAACTGCTGAATTACTAAAATTGCTGCATTGTTAAATTTCAAATTTAAATTATGTATACAGAATTAACGGAAGATACGCTGCAGAATATCGTAGGTGACAATGAAAAAGTAGTTGTACAGTACGGCGCAACATGGTGTGGAAACTGCAGGATTATGAAGCCTAAATTTAAAAAACTGGCCTCTGAAAACGATGAGATTCCATTTTTATATGTTGATGCTGAAAAGCTGCCTGAAAGCAGAAAACTCGCCAAAGTTGACAACTTGCCTACTTTTGCCATCTTTAAAAATGGTGAATTGGTTAACCAGGTTCAGTCTAACCAGGCAGAAAGCTTAATCAACCTGTTTAACGAATTATAATTTTGAATTTGCCGTAAGGCAGATCCATACAAATTTTGAAAAAAATAAATACTTATGAAATTACCCGTTATAAGACAGTTCTTCCAAAACCAGACTCCCGAAAATCTTGAAAAAACCCTTGAGGTCCTTGAAAGCTTTACCGAATTCAGAGGAACAAGTGAAGAAGACCTGAACGTTGCCGGTGAATTGATTACCAATATCTGCGGAGCATTAGAAGTTCACGCTAACGTACAGAACGGAATGAGCGAAAAAGATGCTCTGAACAGTTTTGCCCAAAAGGTTTTAGGATCAATTGACAGATAGTGGCAAACCGGTAAATGACGCTGATCAGTACACAAATAACTATTTGAAGAAAAGCCCTATTTGTGTCAATTATATAAAAGGAGTATTTACTCTGAAAACAAAAATCCCGATGAATTAACATCAGGATTTTTTTTTGATCTGTGAGGTTTCAGACATCATGTCTGTAAAACTCACTGTTAATATTATATAATCAGCTTCTTCTGCTCATTAAAATTCTCAGGATGTACCAGAACAGCAACATAATAGAAGCAAAAAGCTGTAATGATGCTCCCACGTACTGATCTGTCGTATAGGCATCTTTCAGTTTGCTTGTCTGGTATAAGATGGTAGCAGATGCTAAAATCACCATTCCTACCGAAAACCAAAGCCCAAGATCAAAACCGAAAATCATTCCTCCTGCAATTAATCCCAAAGCAATAAAACCTCCGATGGTGATTATATTGCGTAAAAAAGAAAAATCTTTTTTAGAAGTAAAAGCTACTACTGAAATCCCCGCAAACATCGCTATGGTAAGTGTTGCTGCCTGAAAAATCACCTGTCCTCCATCGGTGTATGCCATAGCAATATACATCATTGGTAAGAAGATCACCGCCTGCAGTAATACATAAAAGGCCAGTCCTAGATACTGGGTCGATCTGCTTTGTGCCATTGACCATTTAGAAGCTAAAAAAGAAGCAAGCCAAAAAACGCCCAGCACCAAAAGCCAGCTATATCTCTGACCAATCATCAAATACACCATTTCCGCAGGAACGGTCTGTAACAAAAGTGTTTCTACAAGAATAAAAGCTACAATTGCCAAAGCAACGTGCAAATAGGTTTTCCTGTAAAAACCTGCTTTTTCAACGTCTGTTGAATGTGCGACTAAAACATCTGTCATCATATTTATATTTTAAAATTTATTTTGTCTGTTTATACGGTTTTATACCCATAATTTTCCCGTCTTCTTCAAAGATTGCTGTTATAATCTCTTTAGGATCGGGTTTTGTCTGATCGTCCGCATATTTATACTGGATCATCGGAAAATTTTCACCCGTCATGAATGATTGGTAACCCGTTTTAAAAATCACTGTTTTTCTTTTAAAATCGATATCACGGCTAAGCCTCTCATAAACTTTATCGGTTACTTTAGATTTCGTCTTATCTGATACCAAACGCTCCATTGCTTTTTTATCAGATATTTTCAATGCATTGATAAACTGTTCAAATTTCCCGTTGAAGAGTTCTTTTTGAGCCTTACTCAATTCCAGCTTCTGTTCGGTCGTTCTGTTATCCCTGATAACTTCTGCTTCCTTCACTTTCTGTGAAAAGCACATCTGGAATACTAAGAAAGAAAGAATAGCTATTGTTTTTTTCATGATCAATTTTTTCGGTGACAGGTAAATTTAGGAATAAAAATTATACCATCCTTGCAGATATGTAATATCTGTAGGAAAAATAACTTAACCTGTACGTTTTCTGTCCTGCAAATCGCCCAGCCTTGCTAGATCACCTCCAGAAACTTCATCGTATCCACATTATCCGCATAGGTATCAAGTCCGGGATTCTGAGCTTCTCCGAAATATACCGTTTCAATTCCCATATCATCTTTACCGACAACACACTGAATGTTTTCTTCATTTTCCTGAATGAATTGTTTCACATCATCCATTGAAGAATACCTGGTAAAATGAATGACTGAAAGCGGACTGAAAAGTTTTTCATCTTCCTTCAGCATGACAAAATTATTATCCCAGAACTGATCCTGGTTCAGCAAATAAACAGCCCGGTTGTAGTCGTAATTATTAGCATATTTATTATGATTAACGACTTCTTTAAAATCAATAAAACTTTCAAAAATACGGTCGATCACAAAATCTTCAGGAATAAATAATCGAGTCACATTTCTGCAGCCCAGTCCAAAATAGCGGAAAATATCCTGAGCAAGAAGTTTTAACTCTTCTTCCTTTTCATCACCTTTCAGAACTGCGACTGAAGTTCTGTTTTTCCGGATGATACTTAAGTGATTTTTAAAATAAAATTCCAGGTATCTTGCCGTGTTATTGCTGCCGGTAGCGATGACGGCATCAAAATCTGTGAGTCTTTCAACAAATTCGTATTCCATTTCGTTATCCGAAAATTCTTTCCATTTTTTTAAAAGAAAAGGAAGCATCTGTTTGTCTTTGGATGACAGTTTGATCAGTGGAATATGATTGCTCAGAACGACAGAGATCACATCATGCAATCCTACCAGCGGAATATTTCCTGCAAGAATCAATCCTACTTTTTTTGTAGTTTTTGATGGAGTGTAACTGCTTAGCCATGAGTGCAGATTTTCCTCTGTCAGCAGATCTGCCCATTGCTGTAGAGCAAATTTTTGATTTTCTGCCGTGAACCACGGATTTTCTATTTCAGATTTTTTAACGACAAATTCAAATTCAGAATCATTTTCGATAAAACCATCATTATTTTCTGCTAAATAGCGCTTTATATAATCACTTAATTTAATAAGTCCTAAAACTTGTTTTTCGATATCCATAATTACTGTAAAAGTGGGGAATATTTTGTAATTTTGTGCAAATTTAAAAAAAATTAGCGATGGCTATTAAAATAACTGATGAATGCATTAATTGCGGCGCCTGTGAACCGGAATGTCCGAATAATGCAATATATGAAGGAGCAGTTGACTGGAAAGCTTCTGAGGGTACCGAACTGAGCGGTACCGTGACATTACCATCGGGATTAACGGTTGATGCGGATGCACCACAGGAACCGGTAAACGATGATGTATATTTCATTGTTACAGATAAATGTACGGAGTGTAAAGGATTTCACGAAGAGCCACAGTGTGCAGCGGTTTGCCCCGTAGACTGCTGTGTGCCGGATGAAGATCATGTAGAATCCGAAGAAGCACTGCTAAATAAAAAAGCATTTTTACACGGTGAATAAAAATACACCGTCTCATAAATTATGAGACGGTTTTTTTTAACTTTATATTTTAAACATATCAATTACGAAACGGCAGATTGACAAATCAGCAAAATCTAAAAACAAAAGTAAAATTATGAGCAAAAAGCACAATTTCAGCGCAGGACCATGTATCTTACCTCAGGAAGTATTCGAAAAATCGGCAGAAGCCATTTTAGATTTTAACGGTATCGGTTTATCCCTTCTTGAAATTTCGCACAGAAGCAAAGATTTTGTTGCGGTGATGGATGAAGCCCGCGCAATTGTTAAAAGACTGATGAAGCTGGGAGATGATTACGAAGTTTTGTACCTGGGAGGCGGGGCGAGTCTGCAGTTTGCGATGGTTCCTTACAATTTGATGAAAGTAGGTGGTAAAGCAGCCTATTTAGATACCGGCACCTGGGCTGCAGGAGCTATAAAAGAAGCAAAAAAAGTGGGAACTGTAGATGTTTTAGGTTCTTCAAAAGACGACAACTATTCTTTCGTTCCTAAAGATTATACCGTAGGTTCTGAATATGATTATTTTCACTGTACATCCAATAACACGATCTATGGAACTCAGATGAAATCATTCCCTGAAGTTGACACACTGATGGTTTGCGATATGAGTTCTGATATATTCTCAAGACAGCTGGATTTTTCAAAATTTGACCTGATCTACGCAGGAGCTCAGAAAAACATGGGACCTGCCGGAGTTACTTTAGTGGTGATCAAAAAAGAAATTCTGGGCAAGACCGGAAGAGAAAACATGTTCTCTATCCTGGATTATGCTCAGCATATTTCAAAGGAATCAATGTACAATACGCCGCCTGTTTTCCCTGTTTATGCGTCTTTACTGACATTACAGCACCTGGAAAACAATGGGGGAATTGCTGCAGCTGAAGCAAGAAACGAAGCAAAAGCAAAACTTTTATATAACGAAATCGACAGCAATCCCTTATTCGAAACGTTCTGCGTAGAAGAAGACCGTTCTCTGATGAATGTTTCATTCAAACTGGTTGATGACAGCAAAAAAGAAGAATTTGATGCTGCATGGAAAGCAGCAGGGATCAGCGGACTGAACGGCCACAGAAGTTTGGGGGGATACAGAGCCAGTATGTACAATGCCTTACCGATTGAAAGCGTGCAGGTTTTGGTGGATGTGATGAAGTCAATAAAATAGCTTAAATTAGGCAACGCAAAAATTGAAAGATGACAAGATTAAAATTATTAAGCAAATCGATGAATTTTTAAATAATTAAATCTTTAAATCCTTAAATTGAAAAAATATGAAAGTCTTAGCTAACGACGGAATATCAAAAGCAGGGGAACTTGCTTTACAGCAAGCAGGAATCGAAATTCTTGACAACAGGGTTGCACAGGATCATGTGATCAGTTTTATCAATGAAAATAACGTTGATGTTCTTCTTGTAAGAAGTGCTACCAAAGTAAGACAGGAATTGATTGATGCCTGCCCCGGTCTTAAGATTATTGGAAGGGGCGGTATCGGAATGGATAATATTGATGTAGAATACGCCATCGAAAAAGGCCTTTACGTCATTAATACCCCCAATGCATCTTCAAGATCAGTGGCTGAGCTGGTTTTTGCGCATTTCTTTTCTTTAGCAAGATTCCTGCATGAATCCAACAGGCTGATGCCTCTGGAAGGAGATACCCATTTTAATGCTTTGAAAAAATCTTTCAACAATGCGTATGAACTTTCAGGCAAGACCCTCGGCGTGATCGGATTTGGAAGTATCGGACAGGAAGTCGTGAAGATGGGAATTTCTTTAGGAATGAAAGTAAAGGTTCTGACAAGAAAGCCCAAAACAAAAACAGTAAGCTTACGTTTTTTTGACGGACAGACCGTTGATTTTGAAATTACATCAACCAACGATTCCGACGCTTTCTATAAAAACACTGATTTCATAAGCATTAATACGCCCAAAACCAATGAATATGTGGTAGATACCCCTGAATTCGAAAAAATGGAAGATGGTGTATTTATTGTAAATACTGCAAGAGGCGGCGTGATCAATGAAGTCACCCTGCTCGACCATATCGAATCCGGGAAAGTGGCCGGTGCAGCACTGGATGTTTTTGAAACCGAGCCGACTCCCGAACTGATTTTATTAATGAATCCCAACCTGTCTCTCACCCCACATCTTGGCGGAAATACCTTAGATGCCCAGGAAAAAATCGGTGTAGAGCTTGCCGAACAGATTATTGAGATTAAAAAGAAACTATAAATAATATATGCCAGTTTTTAAACCTTTCCGTGGAATAAGACCTCATAAAGACCATGAGGCTACATTTCCTACTCATCCTTTAGATAATTTCACTCAAGCTGAAATCACAGAAAAAGCGCAAAAAGAAAAGACTTATATCAACATGATCAAGCCCTATGTTGTAAGTAAATCTAAAGATGTAGACCGGAATTTAAGGAAAATACGTTCAACTTTTGAGGAACTTTTAGACGATAAAACCCTCGTGCAGGACAGCTCGTCCTACTACCTCTATGAACAGATCTACCCTAATAAACAGGTTTTCAGAGGACTTCTCGGTCTGGCCAGCATCGAAGATTTCTGGAACGGAAAAATAAAAAGACATGAGAGCACCATTCCTCAGAGAAAAGAGAAACTTGCGCACTATTTAGATAAGGTCAACCTTCAGGCAGAACCGGTCCTTCTTACCTATCAGTCCAATTCAAAGATCGAACTGCTGATGAACCATGAAGAAAAAAATGTTCCGATCTTCAATCATGTGGATACCGTTGGGATCAGGCATAAAATCTGGAGAATTGACAACCGTCTTAAGCTGCAGCAGTTTAAAGAAGTGATTGATCAGATCGATTCTTTTTACATTGCAGACGGTCACCACAGAATTGGCTCTACAGCTCTTCATGCAAAACGACTGAAAGATAAAAACAAAAAGCATAACGGTACAGAAGCATA
The DNA here is from genome assembly GCF_057180465.1 of Chryseobacterium sp. HNCC26DJ238. Classification (NCBI taxonomy): domain Bacteria; kingdom Pseudomonadati; phylum Bacteroidota; class Flavobacteriia; order Flavobacteriales; family Weeksellaceae; genus Chryseobacterium; species Chryseobacterium sp. HNCC26DJ238. The sequence continues at coordinate 75,333 of NZ_JBXUGI010000002.1, read as the reverse complement.
CAATTTTGTATACAGTTTCATTGTGTCCAATCAATCGATCAAAATCCATGATTACAACAGGATCGTGAGCAGTATTGGGGATCTTACGACAGAAGAATTTCTTAAAAGCCTGGAAAAATATTTCCTGATTCACGAAAAAAATGAAACTCCTTACTATCCGTCACAGAAATTCCATATTTCCATGTATATCGACGGGAAGTTTTACTCTCTTCACGTAAAGCACGACCTCCGTTCACAGGAAATGTCTTTAGACAATTTAGATCATCATCTTCTGGATAAATATATCATTCAGGATATTCTGAAGATCGAAGATTCTGACAGTTCAGATCAGATCAGCTATGTTAAAGGAAGCTCTAATATCGAAGGCATTAAGCTTTTAAAAGAAAAAATAGACAGTGGTGAAGGAAAAGTAGGTTTCGGAATCTTCCCGGTAAGCTTTAATGATATGATTAAAATTTCTGATCTGAAGCTTCGTATGCCTCCTAAATGCACATTTATCGAGCCTAAACTGGTAACTGCATTATTGATGTATGACATGAAATAATTGACCTATGGCTTAAATTAGGAAAAACAATAGTAAAATCCTCAAAACTTGTTTCTGTAAGTTTTGAGGATTTTGCATTACACTCAATACCTGTTCCAATTTTTCGCCGCCTTATTTAAATGAAATGCTTTTGCCTGAATTTGAAAATTCTTTTAGCTGAATCAGCGAAATTTTGTTTTGTGAACTTAAAAACAGCTGGAATTAAAAAATCTTAGTGGACTTTGCGTTAAAAAAATCAGTGAAAAGTAATATCTGTCATAATTACTTAATTTTTCTTTATTTTTATACACCGAAAAGAAATAGGTCAGTACAATGAAAAAAATCCTGCTCATCATATTTCCACTCTTTTTGAGTGGCTTTTTATTTTCACAGAAGAAGCCCGTCAAAAAGCCGAAGCCAGTTCCGAAATTCAATTATATCGATGAGTTTAAGAAGATCTCAGATGAAATCATGATCAACGGAACTGCGTATGATAATCTGGGAGAGCTTACAAAAGGGGTTGGGCCGCGTTTCAGTGCCACTCCGGGCTACGCCAAAGCCACTGAATGGGCTGAGAAAAACCTGAAAGATGCCGGTGCGGAAAACATCTGGAAACAGGAAGTACGGGTTCCGGTATGGATCAGAGGAAAAGAATCTCTGCAGATCAAAGCAGGGAACGGAGAATGGAAAAACATCCGCATGCTGTCTTTCGGAAATTCTGAAGGCACAGGTGGAAAAGATATGATTTACGATATCCTCCTCGTCAATGATGTTCAGGAACTGGTGAACCTGACGGGTGCACAGGTGAAAGATAAAATCATTTTCGTCAACTACTCTATTGACCAGAAACTGATCAGCACCGTAGATTCTTACCTGATCGCTGCAAAATCTAAACTGCTCTCTGCGTCCGTGATCGGTAAAAAGGGAGCGAGAGGTTTGATCATAAGATCATTAACTACTGCCTCCGATGATATCCCCCACGCAAAACAGATTTATTATGAGCCGGATGACAAAGTAAAAATCCCTGCCGTAACGATCGGTGTAAGATCCGCAGACGAACTGGAAAAACTACTTAAAAAACAGACTGTAAAGGCAAAACTCAATATGACTGCCGAATCGAAAGGCGAAACGATCAATCACAATATTATAGGAGAAATTCCGGGAAAGAAAGATTCTAAAGTGATTGTTCTCGGTGCCCAGCTCGACTCATGGGATTTTGCAGAAGGTGCTCATGATGACGGTTCGGGAGTGGTTCAGTGTATTGAAGTTTTAAGAACATTCAAAGCTCTGGGTTACAATAACAACCATACCATCAGAGTGGTATTATATGCTAACAGCGAAAATGGCGGACAGGGCCGCGAAACCTATGCAGCGCAGGTAAAAAAGAAAGATGAAAAACATATCCTGGCATTAGGTTCAGATTCCGGAGGATATTCTCCAAGAGGATTTTCACTTGATATGTCACCGCAGAGGCGCCGGCTGATCTTTCCGTGGAAAGAATATTTTCTGCCTTACGGCGTATACGATTTTGACCAGACCTACGCCATTCAGGATATTGCACCGCTGAAAAAACTGGATATCCCATTAATGGAAATGGTGGTTGATACCCAAAGATATTTTGATTATCATCATTCTGAAAAAGACACCTTCGATAAAGTCAATAAAAGAGAATTGCTATTGGGGGCGGTTGTAATGACGCAGATGGTATTTATGATTGATAAGAACTGGTAGCAAACTCAAATTATAAATCTTTACAAAAAAATAAAAAATTGAGGAAAGAAAAATTTTTGTTCCGACGAATAATTGCTGGTTTAATAGACTACGCCGTAATATTTTCTGTAATATTCGTTTACATCCAATATTTTGGTGAGGTAAATTCAGAGGGCGAATTTTATGTGAGCGGCATAAAAGTACTTCCTGTTCTTATTTTCTGGTTTTTGTATAATTGCGTTATTGAAGTTAATCTGCAATCAACATTTGGAAATTATTTAGTACAACTAAAACCGGTAGACGAAAAGACTGAACTGGATATAACTATAAAACAGTCATTTTTAAGACACCTTGTTGATCCCATTGACATGTTCTTTTTTGGCTTGGTTGCAATCATCATCATTACAAGCTCACCGGAAAGTAAAAGATTAGGTGATTTGTTAGCCAAGACTAAAGTTGTAAAAATTTAATGATGATATGAATGTCCGTTTTTAATCATAACACAAGGATCATCAGTCATTTTGTCATTCCGGAAGAATTAAAACTAATTCATTTTCAATGCGTTGAGATTCCTCAGGAAATCGAAGATTAGAAATAGACATTCATAAATAATTATTCTAAATTAATATTTCAATAAAAGAATTCATTTTTCTTTCCATCAATATCATGAAAAAACTTGTAGCAACCACCACTCTACTATTGAGCTTAAATATTTTCTCTCAGTCCAGAGAAGACTCCATCCAATTCAACAGAATTTCAACGGAGATTCTCAATAAGGGAAAAGCCTATACTGAACTTAAAGATTTAACAAAAAATATCGGTCACCGCCTGAGCGGATCCCCGGCGTATGAAAAATCTGTGCATTGGGCAGCTCAGAAACTCCGCAAAGCCGGAGCAGATAAAGTCTGGCTCCAGGAAGTGACAATTCCTGTCTGGGAAAGAGGAAAAGAATCACTGCATATCAAAACAGGAAACGGAAGCTGGACAAAGCTTAAAATGCTATCCCTCGGTAATTCTGAAGGTACTGGCGGAAAAGATCTTTCCGGAGAAATCATCATGGTGAAATCTTTTGCAGAGTACGAAAAACTTCCTGCAGAAAAGGTAAAGGATAAGATTGTTTTCTTCAATTACCCTTTCAGCCAGTCGTACATCGAAACGTTCAAAGGCTACAGTGATGTATCTGCATACCGTTCAACTGCGGCTGCACTCACTGCACAGAAGGGAGGAAGATTTGCCATTGTCAGATCGCTTTCATCTGCTTTTGATGATGTTCCTCATACCGGAGCGATGAGGTATAAAGACGGTGTCGCTAAAATTCCGGCAGTTGCTGTCGGAACGACCACTGCTGATGAACTGGAACGTCTTTTACATTCCGGGAAGATTACTGCAAAGCTCAACTCCAACTGTAGGATGAAGGGTGAAAAACAGTCTCATTCTGTTATCGGTGAGATCAGAGGCAAAAAAGACCAGAGCGTGATTGTTGTGGGCGGACATTTAGATTCCTGGGATGTCGGCGAAGGAGCTCATGACGACGGAGCAGGAATCGTTCAGAGCATTGAAGTATTGAGAACCTTCAAAAATCTAGGCATTCCAAACAACCATACGATTCGGGTGGTTTGTTTTGCCAATGAAGAAAATGGCGTAAAAGGCGGACAGCAGTACGGAAAAACAGTCAAAGAAACAGGCGAAAAACATCTTTTTGCATTAGAATCCGATGCCGGAGGATTTTCACCGAGAGGTATTGCCCTTGACATGGACGATGCCAAAAGAAATCAGATCAGAAGCTGGTCTCCGCTATTTTTACCATATGGCGCTTATGATTTTGAAGGACGGTATTCCGGGACTGATATTTATCCGCTGAAGGATATGGGGATTCCGACAGCTGAGCTTGCTCCTGATTCTCAAAGATACTTTGATATCCATCATACGGAAGAAGATACTTTTGAAAAAGTCAACCGGAGAGAATTGCTTTTGGGAGCAACAGTAATGGCACAGATGATTTACATGATTGATCAGAACTGGTAAATGAAAAGAATACCTACGTAAAATAAAAAAATATCGGAAATGGATGAAAATTTTTTAAGTGATATTAAAATCAGTATTCAGTATTTCAATGATTCTTTACGAGCGCATATTCCTGTCATAGAAACCGAAGTCAATACGCTAATTGAAGCAGAAAGCAAGGATCGCAGAGAAATTGAAAATGCGCTGGAGGTACTTTTGTCTCTTTCCGTTCACGGAGTCGGAAACGATCTGTTCATTACGCTTTTGGAGTATTACAAAACGATTGATCCGGAGGATGCTGCTTTGTATTGGAATGAATATGATCACAGGGATAAGACTATTCTCTGATGATCTGCGGAATACGAGGTTTTCGATACGATTTTACTCAAAATTACTTAAATGAAGGATTACAGGCAATCAATTGGTTCATATGATCTCATTTTCACTTAAAAAATTAATCTTCAGTATCCATAAAAAATAAATGCTATGAAAGTTCCTGACAAAGACAAAAAATTTCCTGTCGCAGGCTACAACAGACTTTGTTTCCTGAAAAATGTTATAAAAAATCCTAATATCATTGTTGGAGATTACACCTATTATGATGATTTTGAAAGTGTAGAAAATTTCGAAAAAAATGTAAAATATCATTTTGATTTTATTGGCGATCAGCTCATTATCGGGAAATTCTGTATGATCGCCTCGGGAGTTACCTTTATCATGAACGGAGCCAATCACCTGACGAAATCGATCACTTCATATCCTTTTGCTATTTTTGGAGAAGACTGGAAAGATGCCATGGATGGAAAAACTTATCCTACAAAAGGAAACACCGAAATAGGGAATGATGTATGGATCGGATTTAATTCCACCATTATGCCGGGAATCAGGATTGGTGACGGAGCCATTATTGCGTCCAACTCTACGGTAACTAAAGATGTAGAACCCTATGCTGTTGTTGGAGGAAATCCTGCAAAAGAAATCAGAAAAAGATTTACAGAAGAAAAAATAAAGCAGCTGCTGGATATGAAATGGTGGGACTGGAAAATAGAAAAAATCACAGAAAACATTCAAAACCTTACGGGTGATGATATCAACATGCTGAAATTTTAATCGGGTATTTATTTGATATATTAAATATCTACAGCTAAAGAAACCGTGTTATCGTGAAAACATTATACTTTTCAGTTTTTATTTTACTTTTTACCGATTTTGATGCTCAAAATAAAATGTACGGAGAGTATACAAATGGTCTTGGAGAAAAACTAATTCTGAAGCCTGATCATACCTTTGAATATTACTGGAATTTTGATCTTGCATCAAGCTGGAATATTGGTACTTGGAAAGTTGAAAATAACAAACACCTGCTTTTAAAAGTAAACGAAGTAAAAGACACTGTAAGATCAGATAATAAGACTGAGCAAGTTCTGTCCTCTGACCAATTATCAAACGAAATAACAGATACTGAAAATATATTAAATTTGATTTCAGGAGGCGGGCAAAGCAGAAAACACATTCCTTACAGACTTATGATTAAAAAAAACAAACTTTTTCCGTTTTCTGACAGTGGAAAAGTAAAAAACAAAAAAGTAAAGTCTCTGATGAATTCTGAAATGATGATGAAACCGTGGTTTGAAAAAAAATGATTATTACCTTTTCGATCATCTTTGACATCAAAAATTCCCTGCACGATTCTTTTCATAGATCTGCACACATTGCAATTGTCAGGTAAAATTTTAAGTAGGACATAGAAAAACAGAATGAATTCTGAAAGATGAAATAAAACAGAAATTCAATGAATATAAATGAACTGATACCTAAAGACAAAAGCGATCTTTTAGCCGCTTACAGACTTGAGGATTATACATATGAGCAGATCAAACCAATCATTCCAAAGCTGATGGAATGGCTGCAGGATATGAATTGGCCTGTTGCCGGGATAATTGGAGAAAACCTGCTTCGCTTTCAGGTTCATCTGGAAGATGAAATAATGTATGTTCTGAATACCAACGATACAATGTGGAAATATTGGATCATAGCAATTTTCGGGAAATCAACGAAAAGCAAAGTTGTTCAGGACAGGATTCTTCAGATCGCAACTGATCCCACTCTATCTGAAATAAACGATGAGATCAATCTTATAGCCATAGAAGTTATCAAATATGCCAAATGGTCGTAAAAAATATCAATCGGACTCCATCCATATCCTTTTATCACCATCAGGTATAATTTTAAAATCAAAATCCTGCAAAAATTAAATTTGGGACGGAAATACAGTTATTCTGCATCCGATGACTTATAAATATCTATTTATATAATAAGCTAAAGGATTATTAAAACTCCTCAATTTATCATTATCATTATTTCACTGAATCAGAAAATCATGTTCAGACAGATTGTAAATATCTGTGATATGAGAAAGTTTTTCATATAGCCGAATTGAAAGAGATTTTTAAGTAAATTTATTTTATTATTACATTGATCACAAAAATGTAATCACGACATGTTCTGTCGCATTAAAATTTTAGCTTTGAAAAAAATCCGGTATGAAACTAAAAGCTGTAATACGTGAAGAAGTAAAATCTTCAGACAAATCGATTATTGTCGAATTTTATGAAGATCAGAAAAAACAAAACTTTGAAGTAAAATGTTTGTTCAGTCCTTTTTTTAAAGAGATCAGAAAATGGGATTCCTGGCTGCTGAATATTAAAATGGAAAGTGAAATTTTCACTGACAGCAAAACCGGTGAAAAATCTTATTTCACCCATCTGATTTGCAATAAAGCGACTTTAATAACATCACCTTACGGAAAAGATAAAGACTGGCAGGCATTAAGGGAAAACGGTGAGTAAGTGTACTGCTCGAACATATCTGTTGATAAAATACCATGTAAAGCTGAAACTTCGGTAGAGCTCAACTTATTTTTTAATTTGTTGCTTTTTTATATTTCTGTGAGGTTTCCGGAAGAATTGATTTTACAGGTTTGCCATTCATAATATAAAAATGAACACTTTATTTTCGTTTCTGATTTTATATTTAGAAGCATATATAAAAAATAAAACTCACCGTAGCGGTGAGTTTTATTTTACTAATAACAATTTCCATTACAACTGACAGCATTCTGATTGTCCTCAGAAGTTATGGTGTAGGTTTCCACCTGCTCATCATTATATATTGGATTAAAAATATTTCTGGGCTGATTAAAACACTGATTCGATTCTGTACATCCCTGATAAATTACTTTTTTTGAATTATCAAAAACTACTTCCACGTGGGTGATACTTCCAATTGCAGTTTTATTAAATAAGCCTGTCATTGTAAACCCTGCTGCTCCGGGAGGGGTGTATACGTATTTCTTAGTAAAAGTCTGGTTATTCTGTAAAGTTATAGAATTTTCAACTTCCTTATTTCCATTAACATAAGGTATTAGTTTCACGTTTTTACCGGACGCATTCAGAATATTATAAGTATATTCAATACTTTCTCCCTGGTCAGTTCCGCACTGAATAACCAATAGTCCAAAAATTGATAATAATAGTGATTTCATAATAATTAGTCTTGCCAGTTAGCAAATAATTCATCTATAAACGGTCTTGTCGCCTTATTCGGATACATCGCTTTCACTTTATCCCTGTAATCATTCCAATATCTTGCACCGGGCAACGCATTTTCCAACTCTTTTATTGTGTATCCGTTAACCCTGTCAATTGGAAACGTGTTTCCGAAGGAAGCTCTTTGATTAACGATATCAGTCATATCATATATTCCGGAAGTATATAAATTTTCAATCGCAATGGACCTGTTCTGATAGTTTCTGTAATCTAAATTCTGATAGACAGAATAGTTTTGCAAATTATATCTCACTCTGTATCTTTCCAAAGTCATTAAAATCTCAACTGCAGTTGGCCAGCTTTCCAGAAGCCTGCGGTTTCTTTTTCTTACCTGTGAATTAGAGGACAGGAAAGAGTCCCTCACAATATTGTCATATGAAAATCTATCTTTTACTGAATGTAAAGCATGGCTCAATTCATGAATTGTGGTGCCATACACCTGGTCAGATGATTTTCCGTAATCTTTAATATGAATCTGCGCCGACAGTCCAAATGTGATTTCACTTCTTACATGTGAATAACTGGATGTTGGTCCCGAATTAGTCAGTCTTGCTGCTATTTTGATTTGTGATTGTCTTCCAAAGTTGTAGAAATGATTATTCATTGGAGGAGATATCAGACCGAAGCGGTTTCCATAATAAAAATCATGAGCTGCCTGATGTATTAATGCATGATACTCATCTTTACCGCCACTAAGCAACGGATGCCACGATTGCTGTTTTACATTAGGACCGTGGGTCTCCGCTTGAAAAATTGAGCCGTCTCTCACGCTATAATGATATCTTTCCCACTGTATTACATACCGTGCTTTTCCTCTCACAGTACCCGTTTGAAAATTACCGTTTCCATCTGTTATCCCGCTGTCCACAGTGAACCACTGTCTCATTAAAATCTGTGCACCGGTGACAGGTCTTACTCCGGCTATATCATCCTGAACTCTAACACTTCCACTCGGTCTCCATTTACTTCCGAAAATCCATCTTGCCTGTGGAGTCGCATTTTCTGTAAGCAGTTCTTCCTCATTTCCTGTCTTCTCAAACGCATAATAAACGAGGTTATTGAAAAGGTCTGTCTTATTTTCAACCTTACCTTTTACTTCATATTCATCGTAATCTTTAATATCAGAAAAGTAAGGATCCTGCTCAGGTATATACAAATCACTTAAAACTTCATATTTTACATCTGGCAAGCTCATTCCTACAGGTACTGCTGTATAGTATACAGGGATAGAATCTGCGTTAGGACTTCTGTTTTCCAGAAATTCGTCTTTATATTCTGCATCCAGTCTATAATCAAAATAATGAATTGTAGAATCACTCTTTAATAATCCTACTTCCTCTTCATTTTCAGGTGAAAATTTAAGGTACTGGTGTGTTGTATGGACTTTAACCTCTTTGAATACGGCAGACTGTGGATTATTGTCTTTCAGCTTTAAAAAAACTGCGGTCATATTTTCGGTAGAATATGGATTTTCCAATATTAAAGAATCTCCCGAAAAAGTACGCGAAGCGGAAGAATGACTCATCTCTTCCTTGAAAATTTCTTCATTTTGAACTTCTGATAATTCGTCTTTACACGAGATTTGAAGTGAAATCAGTCCTATTAATAGGACATACAAAAATAATTGCCTCATTTTTAATTGTTTTTTTGGTTTTTTCATAAGTTTTTAGTTAGTGGTCTAAATATAAAATAAAAACTGAATTATGGAGGGAATTTTTTTTATAAAAAGTCATTAATTTTAATTGCGAGATTTTTCAAAGAGAATATTATTCATATGCTATTAGGATATTAAACCGATAATTTTTAACTTTACTCCTCATATTTTTAACGGAGGGCTATCTATTTGCCGCTCAGAAAATAACACACATGGAACAGAAAATACATCAGGGACGCAACTTAAAACGATTCAGGGAAATGCTTGGCGTAAAGCAGGAAGCTTTGGCTTTTGATCTCGGTGATGACTGGAATCAGAAAAAAGTATCTCTGCTAGAGCACAAAGAAATTATCGACGTCTCTTTGCTTCAGCAAATATCTGAAATATTAAAAATTCCTGTGGAAGCTATTCAAAACTTTAATGAAGAACAGATGGTTAGTATCATATCCAATACATTTGGTGATCAGTCAAATGGATATAATTATTATCCTATTTTTAATATAAATCCTATTGAAAAATGGATTGAGTCATTAGATGAAATCAAAAGACTGAATACAGAATTGATCAAAGCTAAAGATGAGCAGATCAGAATGATGGAAAAGCTGATGGATAGAAAATAATTCCGTTAAAAAAAATTGTATCTGATCACAGATCATCATTAATACTTATTTTTAAAACAAATAAAACACACATGGAACAGAAAATACATCAGGGACGCAACTTAAAACGATTCAGGGAAATGCTTGGCGTTAAGCAGGAGGCTTTGGCTTTTGATCTCGGTGATGACTGGAATCAGAAAAAAGTATCTCTGCTAGAGCACAAAGAAATTATCGACGTTTCTTTGCTTCAGCAAATATCTGAAATATTAAAAATTCCTGTCGAAGCTTTTCAGAATTTTGATGAGGAAAATGCAGTAAATATCATTGCCAATACAGTAGCTGCAGTCAATGATCACGCAACCGGACAGGTGTTTCAAATAAATCCTACAATCAATACCATAGAAAAGTGGGTTGAAGCATTAGATGAGATTAAAAGACTGAATACAGAATTGATCAAAGCTAAAGATGAGCAGATCAGAATGCTGGAAAAGCTGTTAGACAAAAAATAAACCTTTCCGGAATTATTATAAAAGAAGGATTATTTAGTTTAGATAATCCTTCTTTTCAATCTTAAAATCTAAAATTTCACCATCTCTTTTTACTTTTACCTGCAGGGAATCTGCATTGCTCTCTACCCTGTTGAGCAGATACTGACATGAAGTTGCCTGGTCTAAATTTTCAAAACTCACCTTGTTGATACTCAGAATCTCATCACCGATCTTCAGTGGAATACCGCTGTTTTGGAAAATCAGGACAACCTTGGCTTTAAAGTCTATGAAACGGTATGAAAAACCGAATGACTCTAATTTTGGCATAACTGTCTTTAGGCGGTGCAGATAGATGACATTGCTTTGCCAGTCGATAATGAATGTGAAGTTTTTCAGGAATTCATTCCCCAGGAGACTTGAATTTCCCGTCATTACAATTTCATTGTTAAATGGATGTCCTGCAAGGAAAAGTTCATTGGGTCTGAAATGATAGGAAGCAACTTCTTTTCCTGCACCGAAAGCTCCAACGGAACTGATTCCATAGGTCTCCACAGATTTTACTTCTGTATTTTTCGGATCGTAATTACTCTCTGAAATCTTAATTCCTCCAGTAAATCCTGTATCAAACGTAAGATTGATTTTTTTTCCTGAAATCTGAGATTCTATAATGGGCGTTTTCTGAAGTTTTGTTTTAAAATTAAAAACAGTTTCGTAAGCTTTGGTTGAAAACTGATTCAGATCTTTGGCGGCTTCAAGAATATTTTCAGAATAATTAATCCTCCAGAATAGTTTAGCCATCTGGTTGGCTCCTAAAATTCCATCAATCTTTAAGCATTTAAATTCAGGTCCTTCGAGATCAATTACGACAGCTCCGATATTTTTAAAAACAATCTGCCCTACTTTCATTTCCGGCAGTTGGGTAAAAATCTGTTCTTCCTTATTTTTCTGCGAATCTCCAACATTACGTCTGAACTTCTTTTTAAGACTGAGTTCGTTATAAACAGCATGAGAAATCACGGTTGGTGCGCCTGTATCAAACAGGAATTGGTATTGTTTTCCATTGATGTCTACCTGGATCAGCGGCAGATTATTCGCATTACTAAAAATGATTTTTTCGACAGGATTCTGAAGAACCGCTTCTCCACTTTCAAAAAACTTTTTCCCCTGCGCCGGGACTGCTGTCATCCATAAAATAAAAAACAGGTACAGATTATTCTTCATCATTATAATTTGCACTAAAGTAGTGATTTTTATGAAAGCATTTATATACAGGATTTTGCTTCCGTCAAAATTGACAGTTCTTAAAAAATAAAATTAATTTACAAAGTGAAACACAGAATAATAATCCCAGCAAATATGAATTTCAAATTTTAGAATATATTTGTAAAATGACAGGATGAATAAAGTCTTTATCCCGATCAGATGATCAAAATTTGTTGTAGAGTAAGATTTTTATTATCGTCAAAATCAAATAAGAACTGCTCAGACGGGCTTGAAATAATTATACCTAAATCCTTAAAAACGATATGACTAAAAAGCATCTCTTCAAAAAACTTTAAAAATATGCCCAATCAAAAAAAGTTTCATTATTTTCTACTCGCTATTTATTCTCTGTTATCATACTCATGCAGTGAAAAAACAGAATCACAGCCTGTATTTACCTACAGAAATCTAACTGACCGCTACAATTCAAAGACCGGAATTTTTACACGGTTTTACGACAGTAATGAATCGGTCAGTGTAAAAGTAAAACTGACGGAAGAAGAAGGAAAACAGATCGCAGATCTATTTCGGGAAACCGGGTTTAAAAACCTGCCGCAAAAAATTGACTGTACGGAATGGGGAGTTCAGCCCGTACTTTATGATGAATTGAGTTTAGACGGATACAGCGTTACGTATCAAAGTTCACCGGGCAGTCGATGGTTTTGTTTTAAAGGAGACCGTTTCAAAAAGATCATGTCAACGCTGCAGCACATTGTTTTAGGTAAGCCTGAAGTGAAGAGGCTGGAGATGTCAGGTATTTTTTATGAGTAGATAAAAAACGTAAGAGTCAGTAGAGATAAAAGCCGCCTCAAACGAGACGGCTTTCAAATTATATTTTATCCAAAATCTTTTTTGGGAGCACCTTCACCAATTGTGATTTAGCTTCTTTTTCAGCGAAAACAAATTTCCAGTTTTTCCGGTCTTTCGATATGGCGCACACTTTCATAGGAGCATTGATCACGTAAGCACCTTCGTCTACCAGATACTTTACATTGGCCTTACCGTATTTTGAATTCAGCATTTCGCCGACCTTCTTTTTCATGTCTTCATTCATTGCGCTTACATTTCCTTTCAGCTTTAAATAATAACCAGCCATTGAAAAATATTCCCCGTTGATGAGTTCCGGTTTTTCAACGGAAGCAAACTTCATATCCTGCACATCAATTTTCACGAAAGGATTGTTGTAGGTCATATTCAGCATTTGGGTCATCTGCTCTTTCGGAACTACGGTAAAGAATTTAGGATAAATACCCTCAACTGTCTGATCTATCTTTTTGTACTTAATGGTATTGACAAAATAGACAAGAGATTTTCTGATCGCCTGATCATCAGTATTTACCTTCGTCTGGGCAAAAGAAATAAAGGAAATTAAAAAGAAAAACAGGATGATAATTTTTGTTTTCATAAGGTGGATTTATTTTTAAATATAACGGCTGCTATGCCTCTTCGAGAGCACACCAAATATAGGTAAAATTAACGCTTTGATTCCTATAAATCTTATGTGGTAATTCAATCGCAGACCACGCAGTATCCGGATTTATATCTGTAATTTTGCACCCAAGTATTTCTAAGAGAATGAAAACATTATTACATTATTTAAAACCTCATAAATGGCTGCTGATTTTATCTTTGGTGCTGGCAACGGTCAATCAGGTATTTTCTTTATTTGGCCCTGCAATTACCGGTAATATCCTGGATCAACTGGTAACGCATCCCAATTTTTTTGACAAGGAAAAACTCATGCCCCGGTCGCTGAATGAATATCTGTACGGAACCGACCTGTATCACGGAGCATTTTACTTTCTCGGGTTACTGATCGGTACCGCTATGGTCAGCAGGATTGCCAAAGCATTTCAGGATTATGTGGTCAATGTAATCACCCAGAAATTCGGAGCCAATATCTTTACTGACGGTCTCCAGCATTCAATGGCACTGCCCTATCAGGAATTTGAAGACCAGCGAAGCGGGGAAACCCTTTCGATCCTGACCAAAGTGAGGGAAGATTCAGTAAAATTTATTACCAATTTCATTAATATCTTTTTTGGGATCCTAGTGAGCATCATCTTCGTTTCAGTCTATGCAATCCGTCTTCACTGGTCGATCATGCCCGTATATGTAGTGGGAATTTTCTTGATTGCCTTTATCACCAATCTCCTGAGCAAGAGAATAAAGAATATTCAGAAAACCATCGTTACAGAAACTACCGGACTGGCAGGAAGCACGACCGAGAGCCTTCGTAATATAGAGATTGTAAAAAGTCTCGGGCTTACGAAGCAGGAAGTTAAACGTCTCAACAACAATACCTATAAAATTCTGGGTCTTGAACTGAAAAAAGTAAAGAGCATCCGTTCACTGAGTTTTATCCAGGGAACCATGGTAAACTTTCTGCAGCAGCTGATCACCCTCACACTGTTATACCTGATATTCAGAAACATTGTAACTCCGGGACAGTATTTATCTTTAATGTTTTACGGGTTTTTTATCTTCGGTCCGATGCAGGAAATCGGAAACATTATTATCTCGTACCGTGAAGCGGAGGCATCATTGCATAATTTTGACACTTTGATGCAGAAACCTGTTGAAGAAAAACCCCATACGCCCAAACAGATCGGAGCTGTAGAAAAATTAGCTTTTGATCATGTCGCATTTCAGCATCAGACTGCATCTTATAAAGCATTGAATAATATCTCATTTGAAGTGAAAAACGGTGAGACCATTGCTTTTGTCGGTCCCAGCGGTTCCGGTAAAAGTACACTGGTGAAATTACTGGTCGGACTGTACCGCCCGAAAGAAGGCTCGATTTTTTACAACGGTATCGACGGAAAAGAATTTGATTTTGATGAGCTGAGAAATCAGATCGGCTTCGTAACGCAGGATACCCAGCTTTTTGCAGGTACCATCAAAGAAAATCTACTCTTTGTCAACCCGAATGCGACAGAAGAAGACCTGCAGCTGGCTTTGCAAAAGTCAAGTGCCACAGCACTGATTGAAAGAGCAGAAAAAGGAATTGACACAGTTATCGGTGAGGGCGGACTGAAACTGAGTGGTGGAGAAAAGCAGAGAATTGCCATTGCCAGAGCTTTATTAAGAAAACCTAACCTGCTGATCTTTGATGAAGCCACTTCTGCTTTAGACAGCATTACAGAGGAGGAAATCACATCCACGATCAAAGAAATCTCCGAAGAGAAAGAACAGATTACTGTCCTGATTGCGCACCGACTTAGTACCATCATGCATGCAGACCGGATCTATGTGCTGGAACGCGGTAAGGTCATCGAAACGGGTTCGCATGAAAACCTGCTGGATTTAAAGGGCTTATACTACGCTATGTGGAGACAGCAGATTGGAGAGAGAAAGGTCATAAAACCGTCTGTTTAAAGAGATTCGTACATTGGGCTGTGCATATAACTGATACTGTTTTATGATTGAAATCAATTAATAAAATTAAGGATATTCGTATATTTACGTTATGAATATTTAGTAAATTTGCAAAATATGTCAAAGTTAAAATCGACAGTAGAGGGGCTCATTTATATTAAGCATTCAATCGTGCTTACTATCAAAAGGGCTAATTCTATTGAAGCAGCAAAAGTATTGGGCAAGCCTGTTATTGTAAATTGTGATCAGATTTCATTTCTGACTCATAATCCGGACGGAAATGTCACTTTTTTCATGACAAATGGTTTTGAGATCGCCTTGAATGTGATGTATGATGAAGCTGAAAAGATCTTCAACTGTGCAAAATCAGGAATTTCTTTTGAAGTAGTTTAGCGTTTTCCATAAAGAAATTGTCTAATTGATCCCCATAAAAAGGCTGTCCAACTGGTAAGGACAGCCTTTTCACTTCGTAAAATATTTTTCTATAGCTCATTGACCGAAATTCTTCAAAGGCAGAATTTCCCGATTCATTTTTTTATATTTATCACAACGGTGATCTATATTGGGTTTTTATTCATTTTGTCAAGTTTATTTCGTACTGAGTTATAACGGTTTTCTATACTGGAAAAACCCTTCCAGCGTTTGAAACGCTGGAAGGGTTGAGTGTGGGAATAAAAAAAATTGAGGTTAGATTTACAACCATTTGCCGCATAAAAAAGACTGTCTCTTTGGACAGTCTTTTTAATTTTTATTTTAAATCAATCGGTTAATTAAGGAACTTTCACAAGTTCCACATCGAAGATCAACCATGCATTTGGCGGGATCACCCCTCCTGCTCCGTTTGCTCCGTAACCCAATGCCGGCGGAATTAAAAGTGTAGCGGTTTCTCCTTCTTTCAGCAATAGAATCCCTTCGTCCCATCCTTTGATCACTCTACCTGTTCCGATAGGAATTTCGAGGGGCTCATTTCTTTTGAACGAAGAATCAAATTCAGTTCCGTTGGTTAATTTTCCTGCATAATGTACTGAAATGTTGTCTCCTGCTTTAGGAGCTTTCCCGTCAGTCTTTTTAGTGATTTTATAATACAGTCCTGATTCTGTAACAGTCATTCCTGCTTTAAGATCTTCTAAAGCTTTCTTTGCCTCAGCTTCAGCTTTTTCAGCCATTGCTTTGTTATTGGCAGCAATTTTAGATTTTCCTTCTGTAAAAGTTTTAGCAGCATCATATCCTTTGTACTCATCCCCTTTGCTGAAAATGCTTACTTTCTCAAGGACGATATCTGTTTTAGGTTTATCCTGAGCTCCTTTTTCTACATTGGCAATTGTATCAATGACATCGTCACCTTTTACAACTTTACCGAAAATCGTATGTTTTCCATCTAACCATGGAGTAGCGATTTCAGTGATGAAGAACTGAGAACCGTTGGTATTCGGTCCCGAATTAGCCATTGACAGGACACCTTTTCCTGTATGCTTAAGATCGTTTTTCTCGTCTTCAAATTTATATCCGGGATCTCCCATTCCCGTTCCCTGAGGATCACCTCCCTGGATCATGAAATCTTTGATCACTCTGTGGAAAATAGTTCCGTCGTAAAAAGGAACTCCCTTCGCTTTCGCTTTGTTATCAATTTTACCTTCTGCAAGACCAACAAAGTTAGCCACAGTCACCGGTGATTTTTTGTCTTCAAACTTTACAATCAGGTTACCTTTTGTCGTTTGAAGATTAGCATAAAGTCCGTCTTTAAGCCCTTCGTAAGTTTCTTTGTCTACGTTCATTTTTTTATAAATTGGTGTACAACTCAGCAGCGAAGCACTTGCTGCTGCCAGGATTATATTTTTGTTAAACAATTTCATTTTACAGAACTTTTAATTTTATAATTAAAGGAATATCGTTATCTATTTTATTTTCGTCTCCGAATGTTCCATATGCCAGTGACGAAGGAACCAGAAGCGTCACTTCTTCTCCATCATGCATAAATCTCAAAGCATTTTCCACTGCTTTCAGCTCATCAAAATGCCCGAATCTCGCATTGTTTCTTGTAAATGATTTATCATAGATTTTAGTCTGGTCAAAATCATACAGATCATAAGAATATGAAATCGGAGAGTCGTCCGGTCTTCTCTGCCTTTTATCAAATCCCTCTGCCGTTGTCCAGTAATTAAGCTGGGTCGGATAAAATTTAATATACTGACCGTTTACCCAGTCCTGGATCTGCTGCCTTTCCAGTGTGTTCAGATTCTTCATCCTGTTTCTTGAAACATCAAGATCACTCTGGCTCAGGACACCACCTACCGGAGGATGCACCTGCGGAGGGTTTCTCTTGCAGTTTAAAAGTCCTAATGCGGAGATGAGAAGTATTTTTTTCATAAAACTTTTGCGAAAATACGCATTTCGGTAATCATTCACAAAACTTGATGAATTTATTATTTTTTAAAATATACAGAAGGGTAAACAGTGATAAAATAAATCGCTTCATATAAAGGAAAAGCCGGAAAAAATTCCGGCTTTATATATAGTAACTGATCAGCTTAAATTACGCTGTTTCCCAAACATCTTTTTCAACCAGTACTCTCCAGCCGAATGAATCTTCAGTAAGATTTGTCTGCAGGCTTACCAAATCATTTTTCAACAGTTCCGCATAGCTTTCTTCGGCAGAAAGAGAAGGAAGTTCCAGTTTTTCACCGTTGTATCCCAATGCTTTGAATACTGTTGTCACTACAGCAGTACCCACCCCCCAGACTTCTTTTAAAGTTCCGTTCTGATGTGCTGCTATAACTGATTTTACAGGGATTGGCTCTATTTTGATATCAAGTCCTCTTTTGTTAGCCAGCTGGATAAAACTGTCTCTGGTAACTCCGTCTAAAATTTTCTCTGAAGTAGGAGGCGTATAGATGGTATCGTTGATTCTTACAAAAACATTCATCGTTCCGCTTTCCTCAAAATATTCGTGGGTTGCATCATCCGTCCAGATAATCTGATCGTATCCTTCTTCAATAGCCAATTGGGTCGGGTAGAAAGAGGCTGCATAATTTCCGGCTGCTTTTGCCGAACCTACTCCACCGTTTGCCGCTCTTGAATAGTGATCAGAAATTTTCACAGATACAGGCTCGGAATAATAACTCTTTGCCGGGGTAGCAACAATCGCAAACATATATTTATTGGCAACTCTCGCTTTTAACGCTTCCTCCGTAGCAAAAATCAAAGGTCTGATGTATAATGACATTCCTTCTCCCTGAGGAATCCAGTTTCTGTCTGTATCTACCAGTGCTTTAAGACCGTCTAAGAATATCTCCTCTGTTAATTCCGGCATGGCAAGACGTTTTGCAGATTTATTGATACGTTCAAAATTCTTTTCAGGCCTGAAAAGGAAAACCTGTCCGTCATTGTCTTTATAGGCTTTCATGCCTTCAAAACAAGCCTGTCCGTAATTTACGCCCATCATCGCAGGTGTAAATAATAAAGGACCGTAAGGAACCAATTTCACATCTCCCCACTGACCGTCTTCATATTCACAGATGATCATGTGATCACTGAAAGTATTTCCGAACGAAAAATTATTGGGATCGAAAGTAGAAATTCTGGAGTTTTCTGTTTTTTGAATTATCATTTCTTAAAATTTTTATGATGTTCTACAAATTTAACATAATTTTCCAAATATAAAAATTTTACATTAAATTTGAAAAAAAATACTTTGGAAAGAGAAATAAGAACTACTAACGATGGTAGCAAAACACTGTTTATCAACGAATTAAACGAAAATTACCATTCACACCACGGTGCACTACAGGAAGCAGAACACGTGTTTATCAAAAATGGATTAAATCTAATAAATGATTACGAAATTAACATTTTAGAACTCGGTTTTGGAACAGGTTTAAACGTTTTGGTGACAATTAATGAATATTTAAAAACTGACAAAAATCATGTTATCAACTATTTTACCCTGGAAAAGTATCCGGTAAATGAATCAGAAATAGAGAATCTCTCCTATTCTGATCATTTTGATAACCCTGAATTAAAAAATATTTATCAGAAAATTCATCAGGCGGACTGGGAAAATCTGACAGAAATCACTAAAGGTTTCCACCTGAAAAAGATAAAATGTGACTTTTTTGACCTGAAAAACATCGACTTACCAAAGATCAATCTGGTATATTATGACTGTTTCGGGGCAAGAGTACAGCCTGATCTCTGGGAAATGCCTCTATTTGAGATGGTCTCCGATAAAATGAATGTAAACGGACTGTTAACAACTTACTCATCCAAAGGGAGTGTCAGAAGAGTCTTACAGGAACTGAATTTTAAGGTAGAAAAAAAACAGGGACCGCCGGGAAAACGGGAAATGATCAATGCTGTAAAACTGCAGCCTGAATTGTAAAAAGCTAAAATCTGAATTTTCAACCGTATTTCACTGGTTATATCTCATACCACCTTTCTGCAGACTTCCGGCAAAAATTCCTAAATTAGCTTCACAAAACATACTGTATGATTAATAAAATCAACGTAAGAGTTTATGCCTGTGCTGTAAAAGATAAAAAGGTACTGACTTTATTTGAAGAATATGCAGGACAGCCTTTACTGAAGTTTCCGGGTGGCGGACTGGAATTCGGGGAAGGTCTTACCGACTGCCTCCACCGTGAATTCGATGAAGAGCTTAATGTAAAAATAGATATTGTAGAACACCTGTACACCCAGGAAGATTTCTTAGTTTCAAGATTCAGAGAGAATGAGCAGCTCCTTACTATATATTATATGGTGAAAATTAGCAATGAGGAAGATTTCCTGATCCTTGATCCATGTATAGAAAAAGCTGAATGGCTTCCTATTGACACTGAAGTAAATCCGTTTTCGTTACCTGTAGACAAAATTGTTTTTGAAAAATTAAAAGAAAAATTCCTGTAAAATAATTTTACAGGAATTTTTTATTATTTAGAAACTTTAAAATCTCTTGCTCCGGGATACGGCTGCAGGTAACCTGAGTTCCAGTTAGACTGTAATAAAGATTCCAGAAACTCATCAGTTCTGTTTTTATGAGGATTATATTTATCCTTTAGATCAATGTCTGCTATCTTTCCTTTAACATTCCACCAGAATGCACTCCATCCACCGCGCATTTCTTTAATGATTTCAAAAACATTTTTTCCGGTTGCCCTGTTCATCAGTTTTGCGAACACCTGACCTTCTGTTGTCGTCAAATCTCTCAGCTGCTTCTCATACTGACTGGCAAGCATATTCTGACGGTCTTTGATATACTTCCGTTTTGCAGCGGTATCCATCACTCTCATTTCTACCTGAATATCCCTGTACTGCTGTAGAGCTGTCAGAAATAACGGGTATACCCTGTAAAGCTTTTTATTCAGGAAAAAGTAATAATTTTTGTCCAGCTGATTATTGAATTTGGGTTTATTCAGCAAAACCAGCTCATCCATCACCACTACGGTTTCGCCGTTGATTTCATAGATTTTGGCTTTCTGTCTTTCATCATAATAATACTGATTTCCGAATTCATCGGTTTTCAGCTGATCCTGGGGATATTGGTTTAATGGCTTGGCTATAATAGAATCCCTCTGCTGTCCAAAGGCAGCAACACCAAAAAAGAGCAGAAAAAGAAAGGTGATTTTATGAAATTTCATTATTTTTACACGTATTATAACGAAATTTAACTACAAAAATCATTCCTCAAATATGAAATTCGAGAAGAAATCTTTGAAATTTTTAGAAAAATATTTAAACACTTCATCACCAACCGGATACGAACATAAAGGCCAGGAAGTCTGGATGAATTATATAGCTCCTTATGTTGACAAAATTGAAGTTGACCATTACGGTACCTGCTACGGTATCATTAATCCTGAAGAAGAATTTAAAGTGGTCATTGAAGCTCACGCTGATGAAATTTCATGGTATGTGAATTACATTACTGATGACGGATTGATCTACGTGATCAGAAACGGGGGTTCAGATCAGACCATTGCCCCATCTAAAATTGTCCATATCCACGGAGAAAAAGGAATTGTAAAAGGTGTTTTCGGATGGCCGGCCATTCATACGAGAAGTGCCAATCAGAATGAACCGACCCCAAAAATTGAAAATATTTTCATCGACTGCGGCGCAACGACTAAACAGGAAGTTGAAGATATGGGAATATTTGTAGGATGCATGATTACCTATCCTGACGAGTTTTTTGAGATGAACGACCGTTATTTTGTCTGCAGAGCCCTGGATAACAGGATCGGAGGATTCATGATCGCTGAAGTTGCAAGACTTTTAAAGGAAAACAAAAAGACTCTTCCCTTCGGTCTTTATATTACCAATTCAGTACAGGAGGAAGTAGGTCTTTACGGCGCAGATATGATCGCTGACACCATCAAACCGAATATTGCTATCGTTACTGACGTTACCCACGACACGACAACACCCATGATTGAAAAGAAAAAAGAGGGTGACCAGAAATGTGGTGACGGACCGGTCGTATTTTTTGCACCGAGTATTCATCACGTGATCAGAGAACTGATCATTGACACGGCAAAAAAGAAAGAAATCCCTTTTCAGAGAGCAGCTGCCAGCAGAGCTACCGGAACCGACACTGACGCTTTTGCACACTCTAACGGAGGAGTACCAAGTGCATTAATCTCTTTACCTTTGCGATACATGCACACTACCGTGGAAATGGTTGCAAAAGAAGATGTAGGAAACGTGATTCAATTGATTTACGAAACACTTCTCAACATAAAACCTGAAATGAAACTGAAATATCATTAAAATAGATCTGAGATGCCAGACACGAAATTTATTGATTCACGCAATGTCTCCTGTCTGAAATCTTTTATCTGAAATCTTATACAAAGTAAAAATGAAAACTAAACTCATCGCCCCTTCCCTTTTAGCTGCAGATTTTGGCAACCTCCAGAAAGATATTGAAATGCTGAATAATTCTCAGGCAGACTGGCTTCACGTTGACGTTATGGATGGCAGGTTCGTTCCTAATATTTCATTCGGGTTCCCGGTGATGAAAACTGTTCAGCAGCATACCCGAAAATTCGTTGATGTTCATTTGATGATCGTAGAACCTGAAAAATACGTGGAGGAATTTATAGAATATGGCGCTGATCTGATTTCTGTACATTATGAAGCATGCACTCATCTTCACAGAACAATTAATTTTATTCAGAGCAAAGGAGCCAAAGCAGGCGTTGTTCTCAATCCTTCCACTCCTGTATTAATGCTTGAAGATATCATAGCAGATGTTGATCTCGTATTACTGATGAGTGTCAATCCCGGTTTTGGGGGACAGAAATTTATTGAGAATACCTACAAAAAAATCGCAGAAACAAAAGACCTGATCTTAAGCAACAATTCTACGGCGTTGATAGAGATCGATGGTGGCGTTAATCTGGATAACGCTTCAAAATTATTTGAAGCCGGAGCGGATGTTCTGGTTGCAGGCAATGCTGTTTTTTCGGCAGAAAATCCGGAACGAACCATTGAGCTGATGAAGGTGTAAACTGAAAGATATTTTAAAATGATCTCATATATTAAAAAAAACGACAGATCTAATCATAATATTGACATCAAAAAGGATTTATGAAATTGATAAAATTCAGCAGATTATTTATTCACTTTCTATTTTCTAAAAAACAGCTGTAATTTATTAAAGATATTGTTTTACTGGTGACAAAATGTCACAAAAATTTAAGATTTGATCATAAACAGAAAAATCCGGAAAATTTCCGGATTTTTTATTTAAAAAGAGATTATGATTAAAAAATCTCCTTCCCTGCAAAGTGAAACTGAGCTTCGATTAATGCGTTCTCATCAGAATCAGATCCGTGTACTGCATTCTCTCCGATGCTTCTGGCAAACATTTTTCTGATTGTTCCTTCGGCAGCATCAGCAGGATTTGTGGCACCAATTAAAGTTCTGAAATCCTCCACCGCATTGTCCTTTTCTAATACCGCAGCAACTATTGGTCCTGAACTCATAAAATCAACCAATTCTCCATAAAATGGTCTCTCGGCATGAACTTCGTAGAATTTTTTTGCATCAGCAACAGTCAATTGCGTTAATTTCAATGCTTTGATTTTAAAACCTCCTTCTGAAATTTTTCCTAAAATAGCTCCGATGTACCCATCAGCAACTGCATCAGGCTTAATCATAGTGAATGTAATGTTAGACATAAATGTATATATTTTGATGGCACAAAATTACAAAAAAATTCCAAAGTATAATTTTAATTTTATTTTAACACAAAATAACTTTTATTAAGAAATCTGCCAGGAATTTTTGGCACACTATTTGCAATTATAAATTCGATTCTCATGTTTAATTTGAGTTTTCATGGTTATTAGTTTTTACCCAGCTTCGGCTGGGTTTTTTATTTTCAATAATAACGCAAAAAAATTACATATTTCATAATTATAAAATATGTAATAAGCATATATTTCAAATTATTGCTTCTATTTCAATCAATAAAGCAAAATCTAATTTTTCACTACCGTTAATTTTGAGCGTTTTCTTCTGCCTCTTCCATCAGCTTAATATACGTTGAATATCGGGAATATTGAATTTCGCCGGTTTCGAGAGCGTCAAGAACGGCACATTTCGGTTCATTAATGTGCATACAGTTATGAAATTTGCATTCTTTTCTTTTTCTGAAAATTTCAGGAAAGTAATGCTGCACTTCTTCTTTTTCAATATCAATCATCGCAAACTCCCTTACTCCCGGCGTATCAATTACATTTCCGCCAAAATGCCAGAAATGCATCTGGGCAAAAGTAGTCGTGTGTTTCCCTTTAAGATGGGTATCTGAAATTTCTGATGTACGGAGATTAAGATCAGGTTGCAGCGCATTCACCAGTGTAGATTTTCCACATCCGGAATGTCCGAAAAACACAGATGTTTCATCTTTAAGAAGATTCTGTAAATCTTCCAGATTCAATTTGGAATATGAAGAAATTTCAAGACTGTCATATCCTATTTCCTGATAGAGAAACTGAATATCTTTTACAACTTCTATTTCTTCATCATTAAGAACATCCATCTTATTAAAAAGAATAAGCGGTCTGATATTGTAGGCTTCACAACAGGCAAGAAAACGGTCTAAGAAACCGAAAGATGTTTCAGGATGCTTGAGTGTAAAAATAAAACAGGCGAGGTCAATATTGGAAGCAATAATATGAGCTTCTTTAGAGAGGTTGACTGATTTTCTGATCAGGTAATTTCTGCGTGGTTCGATCTTGGTGATCCATGCGATATCGTCCTGCTCCAGCTGAAACTCAACAAAATCTCCTACAGCCAGTGGATTGGTCAGCCTGGTTTTTATCAGCTTGAATTTTCCACGAATCCGTGCTTCAAAAATTTTACCGGTTTTCATTTCCAAAACCTGGTACCAGCTTCCTGTAGATTTAATGATTTTTCCTTCCATATATATGACTGCAAATATAAGGAATTAGGATTTAGGTAACAGGATTTAGTTGAAGCTGTTGAACGGCGTTCTTCTACATTCCAAACCCTGTTACCTTTCCTGTATATTACTTTCTGTCGATCATGATATTATTTTGCTTTTCGATAGATTCTTCATGAATCGCCTTGAATACTTTTTCAATAAAATCCTGAGACATTCCTGTTTCTCTGGCTTTCTGTACAGCATACTCAGTAATCACCTTCCAACGTTCCGGCTGAAAGATCGCAATATCATTCTCTTTTTTCAGCTTTCCTATTTTTTCTGAAATCTTCATTCGCTGAGAAAGCAGTTCAATCATCTGAAAATCAAGATCAGAAATCAAAGTCCTGTGTCTACCCATTTCATTGTCAAAACCTGCAATACCGGAATTTCTTATTTTCAGATTAGAGATCAGTTCAGCCAGAACTTCAGGGGTTATCTGCTGAGAGGCATCACTCCACGCTTCATCAGGATTGGAGTGGGTTTCAATAATAGCTCCCTGGTAACCTACGTTCAGAGCCTCCTGGGTAATATCTGCAAGACCAGTTCTGTTCCCGCAAATGTGAGAAGGGTCAACCAACATCGGAATATTCGGAAACTGACTTTTAAAATCCAAAGCAATCTGCCAGTTTGGATTATTCCGGTACTTGGTTTTCTGGTAGGTTGAGAATCCACGGTGAATAGCTCCTAAATTGGTAATCCCCTGTCCCAAAAGTCTTTCTAATGCTCCTATCCACAAAGCCAAATCGGGATTCACAGGATTTTTCACCAGTACAATTTTTTCAGTTCCTTTTAAAGCCTCGGCAATTTCCTGAACCGTAAAAGGGTTTACTGTTGACCTTGCTCCGATCCAAAGGATATCAAGATCCGCTTCAAGAGCCGCAGAAACGTGATGAGCATTGGCCACTTCAGTAGCTGTTTTAAATCCGTATTCCTGCTTTACTTTTTTCAGCCAGTTAAGGCCAATCACTCCAACTCCTTCAAAACCATTTGGTTTAGTACGTGGCTTCCAGATACCCGCACGGAAAACCGGAACCTGCGCACCCGTGTTTTTTAATCGCTGCGCTGTTTCCAGCATCTGTGCTTCACTTTCTGCACTGCATGGTCCCGCAATCATCATAGGCTGCGAAAACTCTTTGATCCATTCGTTTTTTAAATCTGTTAAATTCATATTGTAAAGTTATATTTAATTAAATGTTACATTCATTGACAAAGCCTTATAAAGTTTTCTTTATAATTCCTTTCAAAAAATGATATACAAAAATGTTATGAAATCAGGGATGGAAAATGATTATTTTCCGTTTTTTGAGAAAGAAATTCAGTTAGCTATACCAATAAAATCGATAATAATTTCTGAAATTTCTATAATAAGACGTATAAAAACTAAAATAACTGCTAAAGAAATCAGCAGGTGTAAAAGCAGACAGATATGAGAATACTATTTTCTCCACTTTGATGGCAGAATTGTCTATTTTTAGTTTTTAACAATAATTGAATTTTGCGAAAACATTCATTTCCTGCAAAATTATCTGACAAATATATGAAATTATGTGAGATCAAACTTCATTAAATCATTAAGATCTTTTAGTAATGGGTTGATCTCAACAAATCTTTCAAACTTTTTTTTGGTCGTAAGCACCTCTATTTTAAGGTTTTGCAGGTCCTGTTTATATTCAATCTTAATTGCATAATTATTTACTTTTCTTTTAAAATGATTGAAAAATTCACCACTTATTTTGTCAAATTCTACTTTTGCAGACTCTGAAGGATACTGAACCTGTATGATTTTTTCGTCAATTTTTTCGAGTTTGAAAGATTTTATGGCATTAAAAACAAACGGATCTTTGGTTCGAAGCTGCATGAGAAGCAGGTTCCATTCAGCCTGAAGATCTGTTTCTGTAAAATGGTGTTCCTGTAAATGGTCGTTAACGGAAGCAGATACTTCTTCAACTTCCTGTTTTTCTTCTTTATTAATAAAAGAATTAATACTGAAACCGGATGTAACCTTAGGTCTGGAAAGCGGCTTCGAAGCAGTTTTTACCGTAAATTCCTGAGCTTTTTCCTGAATGATCTCAGGTTTTACGACAACTTCCTCCTTTTTCTCCCTGATTTCGGATGGCAACTGTACCTCCTGTTTTTCATGAAGAAATGGAGCTAATATTATAAACTTTTTTTTTTAGTGACTTCTCCGGCCGTCAGAGAAGCAAGTTGCATCAGTGCAATTTCTACCGTAAGCCTCGGATTTTTAGAGTTTTTATAATTGATATCTGCATAATTGCAAATCTCTATGCCGTCAATCAGTTGCTGAGCATTCCATTTCTGAGCCTGCTCTATAAATTTTGCCTTGGTCTGTTCTCCCACTTCTATCAAATCAATCGTTGAAGGATTCTGGGCCATCATCAAATCTCTGAAATGATTTCCCAGACCTGCTACGAAGATATGCGGATCAAAACCCTTTTTCACAATTTCATTAAAAGCTGAAAGCACTTCCGGAATCTTGTTTTCTTTAGCAAAATCAACAATTTTAAGATACTGATCGTAATCTAAAATATTAAGAACTTCTGCTGCTTTTGCAAGCGTAATATTTTTTTGTGAAAAGGTAGATAACCTGTCAAAAATAGAAAGTGCATCTCTCAATGCGCCATCAGCTTTCTGGGCAATAAGGTAAAGGGCATCATCTTCATACCGAATATTTTCTTTAGCAGCAATATTCTTCAGATGATCCTGAATATCAAGAATAGTAATTCTTTTAAAATCATAGATCTGACACCGGGATAAAATCGTAGGAATGATTTTATGCTTTTCCGTTGTAGCCAGAATAAAAATAGCATGTGCGGGCGGTTCTTCTAATGTTTTCAGAAAAGCATTGAATGCTGCAGATGAGAGCATATGCACCTCATCAATAATATATACCTTATACTGACCAACCTGAGGGGCGAAACGTACCTGATCTATCAGTTCACGGATATCGTCAACCGAGTTGTTGGATGCCGCATCCAATTCATAGATATTATAGGCAAATCCGTCTTCTGAAACCGAACCGTCTTTTTCGTTAATTTTCCTTGCCAGAATTCTGGCGCAGGTTGTTTTTCCTACACCTCTGGGACCACAGAAAAGTAAAGCCTGAGCCAGTTGATTTTCTTCAATGGCATGTTCTAAAGTATCTGTAATATGAGATTGTCCTACCACAGTATCGAACTGTTGGGGACGGTATTTTCTTGCAGATACTATAAAGTTTTCCATAGCCCAAAAGTAAGAAATATTGTTCTAATTTGAAAATATAAATTTTCAGATCTATGAATGTCAAAAGTCAAGATTCCCAATATGTCTATTTTTTCTCGTAGGCAAAATCGATGATATCTGAAATAGCCTTCTCAATATGTTTTCTTCCTTCTTCAGATTTTGTATCTATACCACAGAATGTGCTTCCATTGTACGCAGTATAAAGGTTCAGGTGATAAATACCTGCAACCAGTAAGGCTGTAATCGCTCTGTATTCCTGGGATTTTTCACCAAAATGAGGATCAGTGATCTGAGTAAAAAGACCTTCGCCTACTTCTTCCCTCTGCTCAAATATCTTTTTAAGAACCGGGCGGCTTTCCGAGAGTTCCCATACGATAATTTTCTGAAGTTCCTTATTTTTTTTCAGACTTTCAAACTGATTGAGCAAAGCCATTTTTGACATTTCTTTTCCTCCGTCTGAAAGATCCACATCCATCTCTTTTTCATTTACCCTGCTCCAGTAATCCTGAGACCTGATGTACTCATCAATAAGCTTATCAGTACTTCCGAAGTATTCGTAAATTAATTTTTTGTCGAAACCGGCAACAGCGGCAATTTTACTTACCATCAATCCTGAGTATCCTTTGGTTTTCAAAATTTTGCCAACCGCGTTAAGCAATTTCTGTTTGGTTTTTTCTTTATCCCTGATCGGGCCTTGTACAACTTTTCTAGGCATCGTCTATTATTTAGGATTGCAATAGGCAATCAATTATTCTTAATAAAAAACAGTTTTGCAAAGAGATAAGCCCCTTCGTAACCGTTTATTTTTTAATCTTGATCTTTTAATATTGAAACAGAATCACATAAATGTCCCGATTCATTGAAAAGATTTCTAATAAGTACGATATTAATATTGATTTGGATTTGGCTTACTCTAAAATATGTATTCCGCTGAAAAGATTTGAATTTTATCTGATACACAATCAGTAAGATATCAAAATAGTAATCATTAGAACTCAGCCATTGTGATTTGTTGCTGCAAAAGCGCTGAGTAAATTTACGTAATTATCTTTTATACAAAACATTTTTCTCAGTCACTAAAATTATACCAAATAAAATTAGTAATAAAAACCGACTGTTTACTACTTCTTATACAAAATATTAAAAAAAATAAAATAGCGGAATAAAAAACTTAAATTAAAAGCAATCACCTACAAAACATTCATATTAATTATCGAATTAGCTTAAAAATATTTATACAAATATAAAACCATCTGCGCCAATTTTACAAAAAAAAACCTCAATTATTAAATAATTGAGGTTTTTTAGATTAGTATTTTAATCATTAACTGCTTTCAAGCACTTCTTCATACGTAACCGGATCTGCTTCTTTCTGATACTCTTCCCATTCAGCTTCAAGATGTTTATTGACCATCATCTCTTCTTCCAGTTTGAGAGTTTCCCTATATTGCCTAGCTTCTGCTGCCATGGTCCATTTACAGTTGATTCCTATCTGGTCAACGTAAGTCTTAAGCTCGCTGATCCCTAATCTGAAAAATTCTTTTCTTGGGTTTATCTTATTTACCTGACTTTTCAGAAATTTTTTATGAAGCTGTCTTTCCAGAGCCGGAGCATCATCTGAGAAAATCATGGCATGAACATCAAACTCAAAAGGAACACTTGCATCTCCCAATTCACGGACCCGGTCCAGAGGCTCCAAACGCCTGGTCATGCCTATTTTATATACATTTTCACCAAATGAGCCGATATTTGAAATGATATATACATTGCCGGTTCTGGTTTGTTGCGCCATTGAAATTGCCCTTTGATTTTTCTCTTCAGCCACCTGAAGTTTTGACTGCAGTTCTTCAAGCTGCACCTGAAACTGCAGTTTCTGTTCCTCATTGGCTTTTGCTACCTGTAACTGCGCTTTCTCAATGAGGCGCTTAAGAGTATGTTCTTCTTTCTCTGCATCTCTGATTGCTTTCTCAAATTCCCTGCGTGCTTTTTCTTCTTCACGGATCTGCTCCCGGATCTGCCTTTGCTCTTCCTGTTCCTGCATTCTCAGTTCCTGAGTGACAGACCCCCATTTTAACTCCTGGATTCTTGCCTGGTGATAAATATCTGATATTCTTGCATTCCTGAACGCCTTGCCATTAAAATTAACCAGTTCGAAAGCATCATTCATTTTCCGCTTTAAAATTCCGAAATTATCTTTTTTTACCAATGACAGTATTGATTCAACCTTACCGTTATAGGCATCAATCACAAAATCGATGGCAATCGTCCTTCTGTATTCATCGACGTAATCGCACTGCCCGGCCTGTCTGTTAATAATCATTGACCTGTTATTCTGACGAAGTTTTTTCAATTGTTCCCCAGCTTCCTTATGACTGTAATCATCTGCAAGCTCATCAAGCAATGTATAAGATGGAATAATATATTCATTTCCATATCCTTTAATAACATTTTTCATTGCTTTGATGGTTTCTGCAATTTGATCTGCTTCCCGCAAACTTCTGTACGAATCACCTGCTATAGATTCTGCCTTGCTTTCTGCGCTTGCTATGATCCTCTGTGTCTCACGGACTGCATTTTCGTAAAGAAGTTGAATTTCGTAAGTCTTTTTTTCGGTAAGTTCTTTAAGGTTTCTTCTTACTTCTTTTGATTCCTTTTGAGAATTCATAAGTTCAAGACCTGCTTCTTCCCTAAGTTTACAACTGTCTTTTTCAGCTTTTTTGAGAAGATATTCACACTCGACTTTGACATTGATGATATCCTGATATTTACTCAGTTCCTCATTATGCTTTCTCACTCGCTGAAGTTTTTCAAACAAAGTTTTATAATTAATCTGATGCGTTGATATTTCATTACTCAGATCAACAATCTTAACCGTCAGATTTTTGATCTGAGCTTCCTTCTGAGCCAGATCTTTTTTAACGTTATTTAATTTACTGAACGCAAAGGCGGTCAGAATAATCAAAATAATAATCAGTAGAATTTCCATATTGTCATGTTGTTAGTTAATAAATGCCGAAAAATAGTTCCAGTAATCAACCTGAGGATCATTTCTATCAGCATTGAGTTTGTTGACATAAGCTTCATATTCTTTAAATTTCAAATAACCGGGTGCATCTTCTTTTTTTGGATACCTGATAATTTCCCTGTAATTTTTAATCATTTTATTCAAACACCATTCGTAAGAGCTATTTTCGAAACTTGTGTTTTCAATCATATGAAGATCTGTTTTTCGGACATAATCTGCGTAGGAACTGTTTTTCGGAATGACAGGAATTTGTTGTTGTTGTTGTTGTTGTTGTTGTTGTATAGAAATTGATGGTATTGAACTGCTTTGAACCGACTGAACAGGCTGTAACTGAAATCCCTGATTATATCTTATATTGAAACTCCGCTCGTCCATCGTCAGAAAAAGGAGAAATTCAATAAATGCAACCAATGATGGTATTAAAGTCCAGCAAAACAAAAGATATATAATCCCCTTTCCTGTATTTCCCAGATAAAACTGATGAATTCCAAGACCTCCCAAAAAAAAGCCAGAAGGGCTGCACTTGTTTTATTCTTCATAATTATTTAATTTTATTACTACTGCAATGATAATTATAAAAAACACAGGCTTATTACGAGATCCCGTAATCCTGTATAATTAATGATTTTCAGAATAAAAAAATGCCGCTCATCTTCGATGAATGGCATTTCTTACTACTTCAGAACTTCAGGAAAGGAAATTTCGAGAATCTTCTTCCTGTATTCATCCAACTGCATCTTTATTTTTTCTCTGTCATTCCGGAAAAATGATGAATGTCCAAAAACCGTTTGATAATAGATGATTCCGTCCAGAAGATTATTTTTAAACATATTCCATTTTTTGATCCGGGCATGGGTTGCATCTTCCGAAAATTCATCGATCTCTTTGATCAGATACTCGATATACATTTTCAGTTCATTGATAAACATATTTGGACGTTCACGATTTGAAAGAACATTCTCTCTTCCGTAGATATGCCTTATCATTTCTGACAGTGACATCTGCCTGTCAAAATAGGCAAGATTAGGTCCCGGACAAATGACAACTCCTTGTTTTTCTCCTTTTAAAGGAAGATTGTTTTCGATATATGCCGCATTGACCAATCCCACACAGAGACACGCCTTAACCGTAATATCCCCTGCTTTCCGCTTAAACTGTAAATCAGTCATGTCCTGTTTCTGTAATTCAAGTTCTTTCAATTTTAAATCCTGATATTTTTTAGATGCGGTACATATTCCCTTTGGAGAGTATTCTTTACTCAGTGCCAGTAGTTTTTTAGGGCATGAACTTCCGAATTTGCTTTGAGCAGCTTTGTGATTTTTTAAAATTTCGCTGGATGTACCTTTTACGGTATTAAAAGGAATCCCCAAAGGAGATATACTGCTCAGATAAAAATCTTCCTCCTGCGACCGCGCCAGAAGCTTTCTTGTTTCCTCATCCATTGAAGTTGCTTCGGGAACGAGCAGGAAAGGTGATCCCCACCCCACACTGTCTGTACGATAGTTCTCTAATAAAAACTGGTGCTCTTCGGAGGTTCCGACTCCTCCCTGTACTGTAATTTTCAATGGCAAAGGCTGTTTTGGAACCGGTTTTCCTTTCTGTGCAAGAGCCTGAATCATTAAAGAATATGCGACACTGATCAATTCAGGTTTTTTCTGCTTAAATTCTTCCATAATGGGCCCAAGAAGTAAGCCTTCAGTTGCAAAAGCATGTCCGCCACAGTTTAATCCTGACTCAATTCTGTATTCTGAAACCCAAAGACCTTTTTTTGCCAAAAAATTCCCCTGAATCATCGCAGAACGGAAATCGCTTACTTTTAAAATTATTTTCTTACTTATGTGACCGTCCTGATCAGGAAAAAAATCTTCAAATTCCTCTATGTAAGAATAGAGCTTTGGATTCATTCCTGCGGAAAGAACCACCGAAGAACGGAGTTTACTTTCAGCAAAACCTCTGAGGGAAGCGTGTGCATCATTATATTTAATGGGAAGCTGTCTATCATTTCTGAAATTATCTTTATCAACCTTTGTCATAATATTGACGTCAATACTCCCGGGTGAAAGATTTTTTTCCAGGAAATATCTGATCTGACAGCCAAAATAATCTCCATTTTCCAGAATTTTCTCAATCCCTGTTTTAATGTCTGATGTATCAGGAAGCATACTTATAAAATTTTTAAGGCTTTCCCTGTTCTTCACCAGTTCCTGTTTGAAAGTTTTAAACTTTTCATTTACGATATCATCAACAAGATTCAGATAGTCTGTAATTCTTTTCGCCCGGTAATCTTCTGTTTTTATTGATATGTTAGAATATGAAAGTCCAAATTTCTTATTGTAAAATTCCTTTATTTTTTCAATAAGTTCGTCATCAATGATGGATATTACAGAAGAAATCCCGTAGTGTGCAGTCCGTATCGGGCTGTCGATGGTATAAGCCAGTCCCATTACAGGAATATGAAAGCTGTGCATTGGTTTTTTAATCATTTTTAATTGAAATAATAAAATTATCTTTCATTACTAAGAATGAAAGTTAAAATGATCTGAAAACCTGACACCTGATAATTCTCCTTAACCGGCAGATGTAAAATTATCATTTTGAAAAGAATTATACAATTACTATTATTGCAAAATATCCTAAACCTGTCATTTATCATTTTATTAAATACAGGTTTAATTTATTTTTAATTGATAAATTTGAACTAAATTAGCACCACACTTCACAAAATTCTATTTAAAGTATAATCAAATCTGTTAGAATGAAAGGGCTTTTGCTGAAATTTATCTTTTTTTTCACTTTATCATTGAGTATTTTACCAAAAGCTCAAAAAAATGCAGACGTAAAAAAATTCAGACAAAAAGTTCATATCAATTCAGAACTTTTTAATACCAGCATTGATAAAGCCCATCAGCAGTTTGATGTTTTATTGAAAGAATCACGAAGTCTGAAAGATTCCGTTTCAGAAATGAAAATTCTTGACCGCAAATGCCGGTATTTCTACAGCAAAAACCTCACAGACAGCCTCATTGTTTCGTCAGAAAGTCTTCAGCAAAAATCAAGCGAATTCAAAAATGCATATTTTGAGGCAATGGCAAATGTTTACTTAGCTGAGACCTATTCCATCAATAAGTTTCCTGAAAAAGCAATTATTTATCTCAATACGGCCTATGAAATCCTGCAAAATGATCACTCTAAATCAAAAAAAATATTTTACGCTAAAGCAAATATTCTGAACAGCTATTCCAATATTTATCTGGATATTGGTCGGCCCAGAAAAGCGGCTAAAAAAATTCTTGAAGAAATAGAAAGCGCAAAAGAGCTTACAGATCCTGAAGAACGATCAAATTTTCAATACCTGAATTATTCGAATCTTGCAAATATTTACATTCAGTACAATATCGATTCTGCAGATTATTATGTGAAAAAATCTATAGAATTAAAACCTGAAAATCTTCCTTTTGATAAAACGATGATTTCAAACCATATTGTACTGGGAGAGGTGATGAAATCAAGAGGTGATTTTAAAAATGCAGTAATAAATTTTCACAAGGCTCTCTTCCTTATTCAAAAAAATGGAATTGAACTTAATAAAAGTAATGTGTATACTGCACTGCAGGAAATTTACGCAAAAACAGGAGAAAAGGACAGTGCTGATTACTATCAGCAGAAACTGAAACAGCTTGATCTGAACATTTTACAGAGTAAGTATAATTCTCTTCAAAAAGTAATTCAAAAAGATAAGATTGAAGACAGTCAAAAAGCGACAGAAAAAATATTATTCTGGATTACTGCTTTTATAATTCTTGCAGGAATTTTTGTGTTTATCATTTTGATGTTTAAAAGAAAAAATACGAAAGCACAAGATCTTAATCTGCAGGAAACCTACAATCACCTGATTCATCTTCTTAAAAGCAAAGATGAATCTTTTATGTTTGCTTTTGAAAATATTTTCCCCCAGTTCCCAGGTAAATTATTAAAGATAAATCCAGATCTCCAGCAATCAGAGATTGAATTCTGTGCACTCCTTAAACTAAAATTAACGACCAAGGAAATTGCTCAGTACACCTTTATTGAGACCCGCACTGTTCAGAATAAAAAGTACAGAATAAGGAAAAAATTAGAAATCCCTCCAAATGATGACATTTATCTGTTCATAGATAATATATAGTCTGTAAAATCACATCGATTCAAATGCATTACCATTAATTAAATGATAATGCATTTTTTTTTTAATATTCTACATACATGTAAAATTATCTTCAAGATCATCATTGAATTCAAAACTGTTTATAAAAATTAAATATCTGGATATTACAGAATTATTACAAATATACCATATAGACCACAGAGTACACAATGAGTATGTGTTTTATACAACAAATCGTCAAAAAAATTTCGATTTGAATAGACAACAATCTACATTTGTTCAAGATTCCCAATGTAAAAATACACTTTACATTCTTTTTTTTAAGATGTGAAAAACATGATAATATTTATAAAAAATTAAATTAGTAATTATGAAAAAAAACTCCTTTTTTACTTTTGGAAAAACGCTCGCGATCTGTGGAGCTATTCTGAATTTTATCTCTGTGCAGGCGCAGCAGTGGGAAAATACTGGCTTATCTGCAAATGTTTCCGCTGGAAATTCCAGTTTTAATAATCTGGTAATTGACGGTTCCGGAAATTACTTTTTATCTTATTATGATACAACCGTCACTAAAGGTTCTGTACAGAAATTTGACGGAACATCCTGGTCTTACCTGGGAGGAACTCCCGGGATAACTACAGGTGCAGCACTGTACAACTCATTATCTGCAGATGCTTTAGGAAACATTTTCTATACCAATCAGGGCACCGGTTTAGAAGTACGCATGTTCAGTGGGTCTGTATGGTCTTCCCTCACGAGTGCTGTGAGTACTACTGTTAATTATCATGCATCAGCCGTTTCTCCTGCAAATGTTTTATTTACCTATTCATCAGATGGATCGGGCACCGTCAGACGTTTGGTAAATAATGTATGGGAGCAGGTTGGAAATGCTGGTTTTTCCAGTGGAGCATCGTTTGCAGAAATGGTTATAGGAACAAACAACAAAGTATATACCTGTAACATTTCGAGCGGAGTACGGGTTTATGAAAATACCACAACTGCTTCTTCCTCCGATAGCTGGACCATGGTAGGGGGAGCCATTGTAGATGCAGCTTCTTCAGGTGAACAGTACACTTCAGATATTGCAATAGATGGTAATAACAATTTATATGTTGGTTACATTTCAAATTCTGCAAATGGCAGAAAAATCAATGTAAAAAAATGGAACGGCAGCACCTGGAGCCAGATTGGAAATGCCAATTTTTCGGCAAAAGCAGTACAACATCTCGCAATAGCGGTAACTTCCGGGGGAACCCCTTACGTAGTGGCAAGTCAATGGGACAGCAGTGATGGAAATCATTTAAAAAATACAGTATATAAATTTAACAGCGTATCAAACACCTGGTCTCCATTTGGAGGAAACTTTGTTTCAGATGACCAGGCAGTTTATAATGATTTATCTATAGATGCCGTAAATAATTATTTGGTATTAGCTTACTCACAGGGCTCGACGAAGGTAAAAAGAATTTCCTTAGCAACATTATCCGTTAACGATATTCAAAAAGAAATTACTGCTGTCTATCCCAATCCAACAACAGGAATTGTCTATTTCAAAGGAGGAGAGAAAATAAAATCTGCTGAGATTGCCAGTACCGAAGGAAGGGTAATCAAATTTCAAAACAATCCTGAACAAATTGACATTTCAAATCTATCTCCGGGAGTTTATTTTTTAACAGTAAAAACAATTTCAGGAAGAACGACTGTCAAAAAAATCATTAAAAAATAAAATTTTATCATATCATTAGAATAAATTTGGAATTAGGATCGTAAGACTTTGTTAAAAAGTCTTACTTTTTTTTGTTAATAAAGATAAAAAATCATTTTTATGGAATCATTTTTGATACCTACAAATTTATAAATAAACCTTTAATTACACAAAAAGGAATATTTATAAACTACTAATAAATATACGGATGAATGTTGATTTAATAAAAGATGCCATTACTCTTCTTGAAGAATTTAATCTGAATAATAAAAATGCGATGTATTCTTCAGATATCAGAGGATTCAAGGCATGGGTGGCTGACTGTGAATCAAAGAAAAATTCACGACTGCCTTTTCCCGCTGAATGGGATGGCAAAAAAAACGGAAGAACTCCGGAAAGCGCCATCAGTACTCTACTAGTTCATCTATACCGATATGCTAAAACATATTCTAAATCTGCAATCTCCGATTCTGAGTTTTCTACCCAGGAAGATTTCATCTATTTAATCAATCTAAAGTCCTTCGGCACCATGTCTAAAATTGATTTGATCAAAAAGAACATACATGACAAGCCTGTTGGAAATCTAATTATTAACAGACTTCTTAAGCATGGTTGGATTATGCAGAACGAATCATTGCATGATAAACGGATCAAACTTGTTCAGATTACTGAAAAAGGATGTCATGCCTTAGAAAGTCAGATGAAAAAAATCCGTCAGGCTACCCAGATTGTTTCCGGTAATCTCAATCATTCTGAAAAAATGGATCTAATCCGTATTCTCAACAAACTCAACGAATTTCATCACCCAATATACAGCAAAAATATTGACAGCAAAGATCTTTTAAAGACTGTCTACAAAGATTTTTCGTTAGAAAATAATTGATATGAGCAAAATAGCAATCATAGGATCCGGATTTTCAGGTTTATCAGCAGCGTCATATTCTGCTCAAAAAGGTCATGAAGTTCACGTATTTGAAAAGAACAACAGTATAGGAGGAAGAGCCAGAAAATTCACGACAGATAACGGTTATGTTTTTGACATGGGCCCAAGCTGGTACTGGATGCCTGACATCATTGAAAATTTCTTCTCAGATTTCAACAGAAAGACCTCAGATTTCTTTGAGCTGGTCCCTCTAAATCCACAGTTTGAAATGGTTTTTTCGGATGGAATTATGCAGATTCCGCATGACTATCAGGAGATGAAAGATCTTTTTGAAACCACCGAAGAAGGAGCAGGTGAGAGACTGGATGACTTCATGAAGGATGCACAGTATAAATATGAAGTCGGGATGCAGGATTTTGTCAACAAGCCATGCCACTCATGGTTTGAATTTGTTTCGCCTAAGATCGCCAAAAGTGCTTTAAAATTAGATTTACTTTCAAACTTTCATAAGTTTGTAAGAAAATATTTTAAAAATCCCAAACTGATCATGCTAATGGAGTTTCCAGTGATCTTTCTGGGAGCAGCTCCGAAAGATATTCCTGCTTTATACAGCCTGATGAACTATGGTGGTTACAAACTCGGAACCTGGTATCCTATGGGGGGATTTTCAAAAATCATTGATGCAATGGCAGATATTG
Source organism: Chryseobacterium sp. HNCC26DJ238 (assembly GCF_057180465.1). NCBI lineage: Bacteria > Pseudomonadati > Bacteroidota > Flavobacteriia > Flavobacteriales > Weeksellaceae > Chryseobacterium > Chryseobacterium sp. HNCC26DJ238. Next base: position 36,966 of record NZ_JBXUGI010000002.1, on the reverse strand, counting down.
CAGCAGGACAGGGTGTTCATCTCCATATGGATGCAGCAGTTGAAGCAATCAATATTAAAGACAGTAAAGCTTTTTCGCTTTCAGTAAACGGAACGGATATTGAGTTTGATACTATTATCGCTTCATCGGATTATCATCATACTGAAAATAGTCTTCTTCCTGAAAAATACAGAAATTACAGCGAAGACTACTGGAAAAAAAGAACATTTGCCCCTTCATGCCTGATCTTCTATTTAGGATTCAATGAGAAGATTCCAAACTTGAAACATCATACGCTGTTTTTTGAAAATGATCTTGATCTTCATACGACAGAAATATATGATGATAAAAAATGGCCGACAAAACCTCTATTTTACGTATGCTGTCCGTCAAAAACAGATCCCGGTGTTGCTCCTGAAAACTGTGAAAACGTATTTCTTCTGATGCCGGTAGCTACAGGTCTGGAAGACAGTAACGACATGAGGGAAAAATACTTTAATGAAATGATGCAAAGACTTGAAAAGCATACCGGAACTACTGATCTGATCTCAAAAATAGATTATAAGAAGAGTTACTGTATTGAAGATTTCAAAAAAGATTATAATGCATTTGAAGGTAATGCTTATGGACTCGCCAATACCCTTTCACAGACGGCAGTTCTGAAACCTTCTATAAAAAATAAAAAAATACACAACTTGTTTTATACGGGACAGCTGACTGTACCGGGACCGGGAGTACCTCCATCAATCATATCAGGAAAAATTGCCGCAAACGAAGCCAACAAATAACCAGGATCAATATGAAAAAACTATTTGACGATTTATCTTATAAAATCAGTAAACAGACCACCAAGCAATACAGTACCAGTTTTTCATTGGGAATTTTGGCTTTATCTCCGAAGATCAGAAATTCAATCTATGCCATATACGGATATGTGCGCCTGGCTGACGAAATCGTGGACAGCTTCCATGATTTTGACCGCACTACCCTGCTTGCGCGTTTCAGAGAGCAGACCAATCAGGCACTTGAAGAAAAGATTTCTCTGAATCCTATATTACAGTGTTTTCAGGAGACTATTCACCGATATGAAATTGACATAAAACTGATTGACCAGTTTCTTAACAGCATGGAAATGGATCTTCAGAAAATAGATTATAATTCTGATCTGTACAAACAGTATATTTTAGGTTCGGCTGAAGTAGTCGGCCTCATGTGCCTTCATATTTTTGTAGACGGGAACAAAGAGCAATATGAAATTCTGAAACCTTCTGCCATGAAACTCGGCTCTGCATTTCAGAAAGTAAATTTCCTGCGTGATCTGAAAGATGATTACCAGGTATTGGGGCGCACCTATTTTCCCAATGTTGACATTACCTTCTTCGACAATTCTGTGAAAGAACATATTGAAAATGATATTCAGATTGAATTCCGGGAAGCTCTGGAAGGAATTAAAAACCTGCCGAATTCGTCAAGGTTTGGTGTTTATCTTGCCTACAGATATTATATATCCTTATTCAGAAAAATTAAAAGGACACCCGCAAAAAAAATTATCAATCAGCGAATAAGAATCTCAAACGGAAGAAAATTTTCTCTAATGATGAGCAGTTATGTTCAATATAAAATTTCTTACTTATAGCATTTACTTTTACTCTAAAACAAAAAAATGGTACATCAGCTCAGACGCGAACAACAACTAAACTGTGATATAGAAACTGCCTGGAAATTCTTTTCTTCTGCTTATAATCTCTCAAAAATCACCCCAAAGGATATGAATTTTACTGTCCGGACTCAATTGGACAATGACGAGATTTATGAGGGAATGATTATTGACTATTATGTTTCTCCTCTATTGGGAATAAAGATGGATTGGCAGACCGAAATTACACAGGTCAGTCATCATAAAAACTTCATTGATTTTCAAAAAAAGGGCCCTTATAAACTCTGGAATCATTTTCATGAATTTATCCCTAATGAGAGAGGGGTTTTGATAAAAGATATTGTAGATTATGAACTGCCGATGGGATTTCTGGGAGAGATTGCCCACGGACTGTTTGTGAAAAAGAAACTGGAACATATTTTCAGTTACCGGTTTACTATACTGGAAGAAATGTTTAATTCTAAAAAGAAATAATAATGAATTTTTTAATTGTTGTTGCTACATTTTTTATCATGGAAGGCATCACCTGGATGGTTCACAAATATATCATGCATGGTTTCCTCTGGACTCTGCACAGGGATCACCACGATCACAGCAATGACGGTCCTATTGAACGGAATGATTATTTTTTTGTGATTTTTGCGATTCCTACCATTGCCCTGATGTATTATGGGACTGTCAATAATTTCAATATGTATTTTTACATTGCGATCGGAATTACCATCTATGGAATGGCCTATTTTTTCGTTCACGATATCTTTATTCACCAACGCTTTAAATTTTTAAGAGATACAAAGAATCCTTATCTTCTTGCTATAAGACGTGCCCACAAACAGCATCATAAACATACCGGAAAGGAGATGGGTGAATGCTTCGGTTTTTTATGGGTTCCTGTAAAGTATTTTAATATGTATTTTAATAAAAATAAAAAATAAACCATGTGGCAGTATACTTACCTTGCAGTTAACTTCTTTACGGTGATCATCTGTTTCCTATTCTCATTTCATCCGAAAATTAAGTTTAATCAGTATTTCAAAAGCTTTATACTGGCTTCTTCATTAGCTGCTGTATTTTTCATTATCTGGGATGTGTGGTTTACAAAAGCAGGTGTCTGGTGGTTTAATGATCAGTATCTTATCGGTATCCGGTTTTTAGGATTACCTATAGAAGAACTTATGTTTTTTATCTGCATTCCTTTTTCCTGCGTATTTACTTATCACTGTCTTAATAAATTTTTCAAGCTTGACTGGAAAGAAAATACCGAAAAAATATTTGTGATCATCTTAATAACTGTTCTACTCTGCCTGTCGGTCTATTTTGAACACAAGATTTATCCCCTGATGACCTTTCTTACAACGGCAATCAGTCTTTTTGTCCTTTATTTCATTTTAAAGGTGCAGTGGATTGGTAAGGCATCATTAATTTATCTTATCCTGATGCCGGGATTTTTGGCGGTTAACGGAATTCTTACCGGTACCGGACTTGAGAGTCCTATTGTTAATTATAATCCTGAAAAAATCATTGGAATACGAATTCTTACCATTCCTGTTGAAGACGTTGTCTACGGTTATGAAATGATTTTATGGAACCTTTTCTTTTTCAAGTTGTTTTCAGTAAAAGAAGCTTCAGATGCCTATGGCAAAGCAGATAAAATTATAAAAATCTGATCTATTTTCTTCATCTACATACCACATCAATAATGTAAGGCATAGTATTTGCAACCTTTCAGCAGAACCACTTATACCACAAATATTATGAACGTTACAGATTTGAAGATTAAAAATCTGGTAGATTATAGAGGCCAGATTTTCACCATTACAGAGATTTTTCAGAATGACAATAATGATTATTCTGTAAAAATCGAAAATGACTATCAATGCCTGGCTGTACCAGCAGATGCTATTAATCCTATTACGATCAATGAAGACTGGTTGGTCAAATTCGGATTTTTGAGAACGTACAGTTCAGATCACAGAATCCGATATGAAAGACCGGAATCATTTATTAAGTATGATATTGATTTAAACTCAAAGAAGATCGTTGAAGGTCTGAAAATTTATGGAAATACGATTAAGTGTAAATACATCCATGAATTTCAAAATATCTTTTCTTGTCTTTTCGGTAAAGAAACCGGAATTTCAATAAAAAGTATATTTAAAAATGAAGCCGTTGCATGAACTGCTTCTGATAAAAAAAGTTAATCTCTTAAATTAACTAACGAAATCCCCTGTTTGCACAGGGGATTTCGTTATTCAAATCATTATGTAATTCTCTTTTTATTGCTAGCCTGCACCCAGTTTTCTTTACCACAGTTTTTACACTGTCCGGCATTTCCTTTTTCCTTTTTTTCTGTATAACCACAAAATGTGCAAGAATAATGGCCTCCGAAGGAAATATTTTTTACAGGAAAATCCAGAGAATCCGGCATTACCGGAAGACCAAACAATATATCTTCATCGTTATAAAAAAACAGGCTGATGTCACCGGAAGTTTCCTCAATTGCCGTTTCGATCTGTCCCAAATGAGAAACTCCTTTTAATCTTAATTCTGAGAAAAATTCATCACTTCCTAAATTTTCTTTTTTAAAGTTGTCTATAGAAAAAATTCCCTGTTGGATAAGGCAGATCGGTTTGCCCTCCAGCATATTTTCGAATTTTTTGAATCTTCCGATCATAAATGTCAAAAGGCTGTACACCATGATAATGACCACAAAAACAATGATGGAAGATAAGATTCCCACGTCTTTATAAAACATAGGATCACCGGCAGCTGAACCGAGACCGATAATAACAACCAGTTCAAAAACCGATAGCTGTTTTACTCCTCTTTTTCCTAAAACACGTAAACCAACGATAATGGTAAGAAACATTATTACCGTACGGAGTATGATTTCAAGGAGAAAAGTCCAGTCTTCTCCTCCTAACAAAAAATTCTTCAAATTAAAATCCAGGAATACAGAAAGATACATACATTGTCATTTTTAAAATAGTGTTGTCAAAAATAAGCTAATAAAACAATGGTTCAAATAAAAACCTCCGAATCTGAATTTAAGACTCGAAGGTTTTTCTTTTAATAGAAATTTTCTGAAATAATGATCAGAACTATATTTTACAGTAGATACTTTATTTTAAATCAAAATATCTTCCATATTTGCTCTGCTGAATTTTAGCCATAAAATCATTGAATGCAGGATACCGTATTCCGGTGGCAATATCAATAACAATTTTATTGACTTTCGGTTTTAACCTTAAACGGATCTGATCGAAGCTGCGGTTGTCAGCCTCACATAGAAATTCTTTAATCTCTTTAAAATTAATGGCATTTTCTGCAACAGTTTTTTTTGATTTCTGAAACGGCGTATCGTCCAGAAAAAATTTAATTCGTTCCATAAATTTTAGATTTGGTAGTGATTGCTAATATACGAAATTTTCTTGAGATAATTATGATTACGATCACATTATCAGAATACTATGAAATTTTATTAAAGTAAATATCTTAATCCGTTCCATTCATCTTCCTGTAAGCAGGATATTTCTGAAACATGGTCTGAATTTTGTCTTATCTGGAATATAAAATAGTATTATGGATACAAAAAACATAGCGAGAATTGCATTGGGAACAATGCTGGTTGGCGCAGGAATAGCACATCTGAGTTTTGCAAGAAAAGAGTTTCAGGCTCAGGTCCCGGATTGGGTTCCGTTAAAAAAAGATGACACGGTAGTTTATTCAGGTATAGTAGAAATTGCATTAGGCGCAAGTATCATTGCAACTCCAAAAAAATACCGTTCTACCCTTGGGAAAATTACAGCAGCCTTTTTTACAGCTGTTTTTCCGGGTAATATTTCTCAGTACAAAGACAGGAAAGACGGATTTGGCCTGGATACAGATCAGAGAAGAGGAGCAAGACTGTTTATGCAGCCTGTTCTGATTGCCTGGGCATTGGGATCTATGAAAGATTAATCTACAGTCCTGTAGAGAATAAGTGTAAGGTTACTGTTATCCAAACAGTAACCTTAACTTTTTAAGCGTACGCAGTAATTTAATGATCTGCAATCATTGTGCTGATCTGTTTTTCAGCATTAAGAGTAGATTGTATATGTTCTGTAAAATCTCTCAGAGCACTAATACTTTCAATATGTGCCTCCCTCTTTAGTGAAACAGGATCAAAAATATCCCATATTCCACTGTGATGCCAGTCCTTCAGATCATCCCAATCCGGCCGGTCAACAACAGGATAAAAACAGCAGCCTAAAAGGGGAATTCCCGTTTTCAGAATAGAAATACATTCTTTTTTTATGGAATTAATCCATTTAGCACGGTCTTCTCCCGGATGACTGGTCTCTGAAATAATCATTGGTCTCCCATATCTTGTAAACACAGTCTCCATTAAAGAATGAAGAGTTCTGAATAAAGGATGAGGAGGTTCTTCAGCCCACGGAAGGAATTCATGGGTCTCATTGATCCATTGATTGTTATAATAGTAATTGACGCCAATAATGTCAAGATATTCTGGTTTACCTCTCAATTCGGGACACATAGCCCCTGAAAGTATATCATGAACCTGAAACTGCTCAAAATGTTTCTTTTCTGCATACAAAACGGACTCCGTATTACCGGGGTTGTCTGATATGATGCTTACTAAAGGTTCAGTTACTAAAATCCTTACAGAAGAATCAGCTTCTTTCATTAATTCTATCCCTTCGATATAAGCTTTCATTAAGGCATATTTCACTTCCCAACCGTGTCCCGTGCAATAAGGTGATGCTCCCCGTACGTCACCGCCAAGCCAGGAAATAAAACTGACCTCATTGATCGGAGTGATAATTAAAAGCCCCTCAGGCACAATACGTCTGTACATGATTACAAATTCACGACATAATTGACTGAATCTTCGTGCAAACATCGGATGAAGCGGCGTAAGGTCATCCGGAAAACCAAAATGACAGATATCCCAGACCACCTGAATATTTTTACTTCGGGAAACTGTGATGATCCGTATCACTTCTGACCAGTCATACTGATATGGTCTTGTTTCCACTGTACTCCAACGAATGCCTTCACGGATGGTTTTAATACCAATGTCATTGAGCTGATCATAATCTGCTTCCAGAAAACGGTCATGCCCGGAAACTTTATATAAGTCTACCCGTTCTCCAAATGCATTCTGTTGGTCTGCACATTCAAAACCGCCCATCAGAAAACTTTTGAACGGATTGATATTGGATGGAAGAAAGTCATTGTCAAACATTCTCTTCCCTGCTTTTTATTTTACGGAAAAGCGCCAGTGACTGCGCAACAACCTGATCCATATTGTAGTATTTATAAGTTCCGAGACGACCAGTAAAATATACATTTGGATGGTCATCCGAAAGCTTTTTATACTGATTGTAAATTTCCTGGTTCTGCTTTCTGGGAATCGGATAGTAAGGATCACCTTCTGCCGTCGGATATTCATAAACGATGGTGGTCTTATCATTTTTCTGTCCGGTAAGAAATTTAAACTCTGTAATTCTTGTATAAAGATTGGAAGTCGGATAATTCACTGTTCCGGTTTTCTGATAATTTTCCTGATTCAGGGTTTCAAACCTGAAATCGATCGAGCGGTAGGGTAATTTTCCGTAACAGTAACCGAAGTAAGCATCAATAGGACCTGTATAAATCAATGTTTTGAATGGAATAACATCAACAATATCTTTATAATCGGTCTGCAGCATGATACTGATGTTTTTGTGGGAAAGCATCTTTTTGAACATTTCAGTATATCCGTTTTTAGGCATTGCCTGAAAGCTGTCTGTAAAGTAACGGTCGTCTTTATTAGTACGTGTCGGTACACGGGCAGTTACAGAAGCATCAAGCTCTGAAGGATCAAGATCCCACTGTTTTTTTGTATATCCTTTGAAAAATTTCTCGTACAGTTCTTTCCCCACTACATTCAGTACGACATCTTCAGAGGTCAGAATCGGACTTCTTTTCTCCGCCTTAGAAGCAAGAAAATCTGTAACTTCATCAGAGGTCAGGTTTTTACCATACAACTCATTAATCGTGGTCAGGTTAATAGGAATTGGAACAAGAAGGCCGTCCACACTTCCTAAAACACGATGTTCATAAGGCCTCCAGTCGGTAAACTTCCCAAGGTAGCTGAATACATCTTCAGAGTTGGTGTGAAAAATATGAGGTCCGTATTTATGAATCAGAATTCCCTCCTCATTATAATAGTCGTAGGCATTTCCTGCAATATGATCACGCTTGTCAACAATCAATATCTTCTTTCCTTCTTCTGCCAGGCGTTCTGCCAGGACAGCTCCGGCAAAACCGCAGCCTACTATTAAAAAATCATACATGATTGATTTCCTTTTTTACATGGTTAACGGTTACGCTGTTAATGAAACTGTTCATTTTACTGAATGTATTATCCCATGAGTCATTCTCCAGAAAATGATCAACGGTTCTTAACCAGTGATCCTGTTCTTTATCATCAAATATCTTTTCAGCTGCATCAATGAACGAAGCTGCATCATCGATGATGTGAACCAGACCTGCATTGCCGTAAGGCTGAACAACATCTCTGATTGCTGTTGATATTACAGGCTTCCCAGCTGCCAGATACTCAGGGGTTTTGGTTGGACTGATAAACTCTGTTGATTCATTCAAAGCAAACAGAATCAGTGCAATATCCCAATGTGCGATGTAAAGAGGCAGTTCAGTATAGGATTTTGGACCCAGGTAATGGATATTTTCTGCCCTTGGTAAATCGTCCGGATTTATTTTTACAACAGGACCTATAATGACAAATTGCCAGTCAGGACGTTTTGCAGAAACTTCTCGGAGCAGTTCAATATCAAATCTCTCATCAACAACACCAAAAAAACCTAATCTTGGAAAACCAATCGCTATCTGATCTTCCGGTTCCTGTTGAACTTCTCTGGCTTTTCCGAAATGCAGTTTATCGATACTGCTTGGCATTGCATGAATGTTGTGATGTCTGTTTTTTTTCGCCTGATAAAGAGAATGGCCTCCTGTGAAAACAACATCTGCCTTACTGAATAATTTTTCCTCCAGCTGTACAAGCTGTGGAGGAGCAAACCTGAATGCAGACAGCTCATCCATAGAATCGTAAATAACCGTCTCGGGATTAAGATCATCGGTAAACTGAAGCGCCATAGGAGTATAATACCAGGTGATATAATTTTCAATATTATACTCTTTTAATAACTGACCGATAAGATCCCGGATTCTTTCATTTGTTGTATCATCATGTCTTGTAACTAACAATTCTACAATATAAACCCCATCCTGTACATTGACAATGTACATATCCGAATCCCCGATCTTCGGTTCTTCAAAATAAAATACCTGATACAGCTTTGAAAACCTTGTTAAAAGATGCTGAGGACGCTGGTAAACAAAATTCCAAGATAAATGACTAAAACACAATAAATACTTCATTTTTTATAACATAATTAATTGCATACAATTTAATTAAATCATTTATTAATTATTATGATTTCAAACATATATTTCAAAGTTTATAAAAATGAAAATTTTGCCCTAAAATAATTTAAAAATCAATAATTACATCATGATTTCTTATATTTTTTCAGATATCAATTCCGGAAGGTTGGATGATAATTTTTTTTAACCATCTAAAAACTCAAAAGCAGATAATATATCATCAATTTCTGAATGCTCCATTGTTTAATGACAAAAGCGTCTCCATTGGAAACGCTTTTATAGTACAGATTTTTATATAAAATTTATTGCTTGCGGATTTTATACAGTCTCCCCGCATCAGTAACTGCATACAATGCATTGTCTGTTCCCTGGGTAACATCTCTGAAACGTTGATTTTCTTCAGTCAACAATCGCTCTTCGCCGATAACTTTGTTATTTTCAATCACCAGTCTTGCGATATGCATCCCGCTTAATGATCCGATAAACAAATTATTTTGCCATTCAGGCATATTATTTCCTTTGTAGAATGTCATTCCACTTGGAGAAATTACAGGATCCCAGTAATAAACAGGTTGCTGCATTCCAGTCTGTTGCTGAATACCCCCTCCGATGACTGCACCACTATACTCTATTCCATAAGTGATTGTTGGCCATCCGTAATTGGCACCTGCCTGAATACGGTTGATCTCATCACCACCGCGTGGTCCATGCTCCCCCTGCCACAGTTCTCCTGTTACAGGATGTATTGCCAGCCCCTGAGGATTTCTGTGACCAATACTGTACAGTTCCGGCAAAGCTCCTGACTGCGTAAATGTTGGATTTCCTGAAGCAGGCTGACCATCTTTCGTGATCCGCAAGACCTTACCGATTGCTGCAGTCACAGACTGAGCCAATGGTCTTGTAGACAAATCTGAACGTTCACCAGTACTGACAAAAAGATTTCCTGTGGAATCAAATAATATTCTTCCGCCATAATGAAGATTTCCTGTTGATGCCGAAGGATTGGCTCTGTAAATGACTACAGGATTTTCAACCGTTGTTTCAGAAGCTGACAATCTGCCTTTTGCCACTGCAGTAACAGTACCGCCTGTAACATTTTCAGAAAAAACCCAATAAATCATTCGGTTTGAAGAGAATTGAGGATCAAGACATAGTCCGAGTAGTCCTCCCTGACCTGTAGAATTCACTGCAGGCAGTCCTGTGATCGGGCTACCTACTGTTCCTGTATTGGTTACAATTCTCATGGTTCCGCTTTTTTGCGTAATCAACAGTCTTCCATCAGGAAGACCCGTAATTCCCCATGGCGCAGAAAGCGCAGAAGTAAGAATGGTTTTCTGATAAGGTGTTGTAGTTCTCACTGCGTTTACTCTTGTCTGACCCGGAAATGCAGGAGTATAACTGGTATTTGCGGGATTGGTTTCTACCGGCGGAAACACCTCTACGTTTTCAAGATCATCTGAACAGTTTGCTAAAAGCATCGACGATGCAATCAATAAGTAATGAAGTTTACCTTTCATAATTAAAATTTTGTTGTTTTAGTGATTATGGTTCTATTTCAGGACTAATGATAATCATGAAATACAAAAATGAGAATATCAAAGTTTAAGCCAACTGATTATTTAAATAGTAAACTGTGAGTTATTTTCGTTTTGCCTGTAAAATTCCAACAGTCAATTTGAGCAGGTTTTTGCAACAATCCATATCAAGAATTTTTAGATAAGTATAAAAATCATAAACATTCTGTAAGATTCTTAACCCTACGATTGCAAGGAATTTCATTTAAGATTCTGAAAATATTTTTAGGTTGCAACGGCGTGCTACTCAGCAACGGCAGAATGCTTTACTAATTTCAAATTTAACGCAACACAAGACCAAGTTTTTTACCAGCTTTCTGTTCTCAAGATAAACAAAGCCGTAAACTTATCTATGAAATACAAAGATTCTAACCGTCCATTCGAGTAGGTTTTGAAAAAACCGTATCGATAATTTTTGAACAATGGACAAATTTTGTTTTAAGTTCACTGGTTCTCGATACAAATTCTTTAAGAATTTTACTCGACCTGGCGGATTTTTAAATGTCGCTTAACTTAAAATAACAGAATCAATTTAAATAGTAAACAGATTCAACTCTCAGCGCACAGTTTGTCATTGATTTCATCGAATCTTCGATTTCCGGAGGAATCTAAACCCCAAAAATCATGGCTTATCATGAAATTGCATAATTAATTTTCTTAACGCAAAGTTTTATTATGCAAGCTGCTTAGTTTTAAGGAGCAAAGAGTGGCGGCGTAGCCGCTGATGAAGCATACTTTATAAGAATCAATTTCATTGATTCCTCTTTAATTATTCAAGATTTAACGCAAGGCAATACAAAGTTTTGTGCCAACAGCTTTACGATTTTAAGATAAACAAAGGCGTAAACTTATGAATGAAATACAAGGATTCTACACGTCCATTCAAGTAGGTTTTGAAAAACCGTATCGGGAAGGTTGTGATTGAAAGGTTGTCAGTAGTTCACTGGTTCTCGATACATTTTTCTCCGCTTCGCTGCGAAAAACACTCGAACTGACGGATTTTTAAAAGTTGTTTAACTTCTAGACATATTAAAATTAGCGTACCGTTTGTCATTCTGAAAGAATCTCAACATCAATTTTAACGCTACGATCGCAATTTTTTTTAATGATCCTGAAAATATTTTCTGGTCGTAAAGGCTTTACATTCAGCAACGGCGAAGTGTTTTAGTTATTTAAGATTTAATGCACGGCAAGACAAATTTTTTCAACAGCTTTACGTTTTTAAAATAAATAAGGGCGTAACGTACTGATAACAGACAAGGTAAAAATTCTCATCCTATGGAAGGGTGGCGAAAATTCGTCAGAATTTTTGACGGGGGGGTATATACGCAAAAAAAGTATTTTATCTGTCAATTTGAGTAAGTTTTGAAAAAACCGTATTGAGAAGTTAGTGATTCAAAGACTGACCGCGGTTCACTGGTTCTCGATACATTTTTCTCCGCTTCGCTGCGAAAAACACTCGAACTGACGGAGCTCGACCTGACCGATTTTTAAAGTAGCTTAACTTTCAGTCATATTAAAATTAGCGTACCGTTTGTCATTCTGAAAGAATCTCAACATAAATTTTAACGCTAAGTTCGCAAAACTTTTTTTTCATAATCCTGAAAATATTTTTCGTTCGCAAAGGCGTTACACTCAGCAACGGCGATGTGCTTTAGTTATTTAAGATTTAACGCAAGGCAAGACAAGGTTTTTTTACCAGCTTTATGCTTTCAAGATAAACAAAGCCGTAAACTTATCAATGAAATACAAGTTAAAAATTCTCTATGGAGGGGTGGCGAAAATTCAATAGAATTTTTGACGGGGTGGTTATAAGCAAAAAAAGTATTTTATCTGTCAATTTGAGTAAGTTTTGAAAAAACCGTATTGAGAAGTCAGTGATTCAAAGACTGACAGCGGTTCACGGGTTCTCGATACATTTCTCTCCGCTTCGATGCGAAAAACACTCGAACTGACGGAACTCGATCTGACGGATTTTTAAAGTCGCTTAACTTTCAGACCTATTAAAATTAGCGTACCGTTTGTCATTCTGAAAAAATCTCAACATCAATTTAAACGCTATGGCCGCAAAGTTTTTTAATGATCCTAAAAATATTTTCCGGTCGCAAAGGCGTTACACTCAGCAACGGCGAAGTGTTTTAGTTATCTAAATTTAACCTTCTGTATAACCACCCCCGTCTTCTTCCCTTGGAAGAATCCAACCCTACATAGCAGGGGAATTACTGTGATGGGGTTAAAAATAGAAATAATAATGCCCTCAGAATAATCATGAGGGCAATGTTTTTATCTGAGTAATCTATGTTTAGAAAAACTGATCCGGAGTAATCGGGAGATTTCTGAAACGCTTACCCGTTGCATTGTAAATTGCATTGGCAATAGCAGGCGCAGCACCAATGATACCAACTTCACCCAAACCTTTCGCACCGGTCGGGTTAAGGTTCATGTCAGGTTTATTGATAAATGCCACTTCAACAACCGGTGCATCAGCATTCACAGGAAAGTGATACCCTGCCAGATCATTGGCAATGATGCTTCCGAGTTTTTTGTCCAGAGACATTTTCTCCATCAGCGCCATCCCTATTCCACCTACCGCAGCACCTGAAATCTGATTGGCAGCAGGTTTCTGATTAACGATCTTTCCACCGTCAACAACAACAACCATTTTATCAACCACCACTTTTCCTGTCTTTATATTGACTTTTACCCTGCAGAAATGAGCGGCAGATGAACAGAATGAAAATTTGTTTTTCTCATCCCCTGGGCCTGATGTTGCTTCAACTTCGACTAAAGTTATATTATTTTTAGAAAAGACGTCCTGATAAGAGAGAAAGTCACTTCTATCCTTCTGAAAAGAAATCCCTGAATCAGAAAGTACAATATCTTGAACTTCCGCATTTTTAAATTTTTGATTTAAAGACGAAGCATATTCTGCCAGCTTTAGTTTAAGAGCGTCACTCACCGCAACCACTGCTCCACTGATCGAAGACAATCCTGTACTTCCTCCCTGGCTTCCAGCAGCCGGCAGATTAGAATTCCCCAATTCAATTTTTATTTTATTTCGTGAAATTCCTGAGGTTTCGTGCATAATGTTGACCATTCCGGTTCCTGTACCGGTTCCTATATCAGTCATGGCAGTCTGAAGAACGATATTTCCATCTTTGCTCATCCTGATTCCTGCTCCAGCCTTATTTCGCCCTGCATTCCACATTCCGACCGCCATACCGTAACCAATATTCCAATCTCCCTCTTTTACGGATGCGGGAACAGGATTACGTAAATTCCAGCTGATCATTGCAGCCCCTTTTTCTACTGCTTCTCTCAAAAAATTGGTTGACCATGGCAGTCCTGTCTCTGGATTTGTCACTGTTGCTAGGTTTTTATATCTGAGCTGAACAGGATCCATTTTGAGCTGATAACTCAATTCGTCCAGCGCACTTTCTACAGCAAAATCTCCGGTGCAATCTCCGGGACCACGCATCCAGGTCGGTGCACTGAGATTTAACGGTACCACCGCATTTTCAGTTTTCAGGTTATCAAACTGATAAATTAGCCGGGTTACTCTTGTAATCCCGTCACTGAACTGATCATAAATTGCACAGCCATTTTTTGCCTGATGCAGTACACCTGCAATTTTTCCATCCTGGTTGGCTCCCAATTTTATTCTCTGCCAGGATGCAGGTCTGTATCCTACAGAATGAAACATCTGCGGTCTTGTGAGCATTAATTTAACCGGCCTGTTTACCTGTTTAGCTCCTAACACAGCTGCCAATACGTGAGGCCATACTTTTAAGCCTGATCCAAACCCACCACCTACATATTCACTGATTACATGAATGTTGTCGGTGGGAATTCCAAAAAGACCCGAAAAAGTTTTCTGTACCCCGTTGACCCCCTGGTTTTTATCGTGCAGCCTTAATTTATTATCCTCATACCAATCGGCAATTGTGGCATGCATTTCCATTGGATTATGAACTTCTTCAGCAATATTATACTGCTGATCAACCAAAAAAGGTGCATTGCTCCAGTTTTTTTCATTTCCCCTTTCTTTTCCTGCAGATTTTAATTCTACTTTATTTTTAGCCTGATCAAAGTCTACATCAAATGCTTTGGCTGTGTATTCAACTTTGACCAGTGATGCTGCATAGGTCGCTTCTTCCAATGTTTCAGCAATGACCAATGCAACCGGCTGTCCTTTGAAATAAACAGTATCGGTATGAAAAACCGGCAGTCCGAATTTTGATTCTTTAATTTTAGCTTCGTCAGCAAATCCTGGAACTGAAGGTTTTTTCAGATGCGAAATAACATCAATAAGACCTTCTGCCTGTTTTGCTGCGTCTGTATTGATTGATTTTATAGTCCCTGAGGCTATATCACTTGTCACCAGCACTGCGTAACAGAGATTTTTCACATCATATTCTGCAGCATATTTTCCCAGTCCCTTCACTTTTGCAACAGCTTCTACACGACCTTCGGCAGGCATTACAAAATCAGTTTTATCGTCAAAAAATCCCATGTCTTTAATTTTAAAATTTATTAGAAATAAAACTGTTTAAAGATTGACCGCATTTTTCAGCGCAAGTTCTACAGCCCCTTTCAGCATCGGAACCTTATATCCATTGTGAGCCAAAGGTTTTACCTTATCTGTGACAATTTCTGAAGCCTTTTTAAATACTTCTTCGGATGCTTTTTTACCTTTTAAGTAATCTTCCGCCTCATACCATCTCCATGGTTTGTGCGCTACACCGCCTGAAGCAAGCCTTGCATTCTTAATGGTACTTCCTTCCATTTCCAAAGCAGCGGCGGCTGAAATCATCGCAAATGCGTAAGATGTTCTTTCGCGCAGTTTGATATAAGCATATTTTTTATTGAACTGGTTTGCCGGAACCTCTATATGGGTGATCAAAGCATTCTGAGGTAAATTATTGTCTAACCATGGTGTATTCCCGGGTAATTTGTGAAAATCCTTAAAAGGAATCACGAACTTTTCATTTTTAGAACTGAGCCCATGAACATTGGCGTCAAGTGCACTTAAAGAAATACACAAATCAGAAGGATGAACGGCAACACACTGATCACTGTAACCTACAATGGCACTCATTTTATTATCACCCGTTAAAGCACTGCAACCACTTCCTTTTTTTCTTTTATTACAGGGGGTCGTAAGATCATAAAAATAAGGGCACCGTGTTCTCTGCAATAAATTTCCTGCAGTACTTGCCATATTCCTGATCTGAGGAGAGGCACCGGCCAATACTGTTTTTGTGATCAACGGATAGCTTTTCAGCAAATCAGAGTTGGTAGCCAAGGAAGTATTACGAACCATCGAACCGATAGTAACAGAGTTCTCTGACAGTTTAATCTCAGCCGGTAATGCTGTCGATACATCGACCATTCCATCAGGCTGTGCAATGTTTTTCTTCAGAAGATCAACTATATTGGTTCCTCCTGCAACAAAATCTCTATTTTGATTTTTAAATTTTAAAGCTTCAGCGGTAGACTTTGCTTTTTCAAATGTAAATGGTTTCATAATGCTGCAACTTTTTGTATGGATTCAACAATTCCGTTATAAGCACCACACCGGCACAGATTCCCGCTCATAAACTCTTTAATTTCTTCAACTGATCCTGTATGCCCTTCCTTCACACAAGCTACAGCAGACATAATCTGTCCGGGTGTACAATATCCACACTGAAAGCCGTCACATTCAATAAATGCTTCCTGCATCGGATGAAGCTGATCTCCGGAAGACAGGCCTTCGATCGTGGTCACTTCTTTTCCTGGAACCATTGCTGCCAGGGTAAGGCAACTTAATGCTCTTTCCCCGTCAATATGAACGGTACATGCACCACACTGTCCGTGGTCACATCCTTTTTTAGTTCCTGTAAGATTGAGATTTTCGCGCAAGACATCCAACAATGTTGAACGGCTGTCAGTTTTAATTTCATGTACTTTTTTATTGACAGAAATTTTAATCGGCAGTATACTTTTTTTAGGAAGAATAAAGTCTTTAACATCCTGATAAAAGGCTTTTACAGATGTTGGTATAGAAGCAAAAACAGCTACGATCGCTGTACTTTTTAAGAAAGATCTTCTGCTTTGGTTGGTACTTTCAGACATATCTGATATTTTTTGATTTGGAACCGTGTGTTGAAAAATTGTTTCAATGATATCAAATATAAAGAAAAATCTATGCAAAAGTCACTAACACAATCTCATCAGATTGCTATTTATCCTTATTTATAATGATAATAAATTGAGTTTTGATAATTCAAGTTGGAACCTTAGTCTTTTATTTTGTATTATTCTTCGTTGTAAGTGAATTTGAATATGCAGTGTTTTGTACTGTATGATTTGAACACAAAGTACACAAAGATTTTTTATCAAATTTCTGTTTTTAAGGTTCACAAAGCCGTTTCACTTGTATAGGCTCACGAAGTTTTGTTATTACGATTTGTTACAGGTGTTAAATTATGTTTGAGATTGTTTAGTAATAATACTACATATTTGAACACAAAGAGCACTAAGTTTTTTACCAAATTACTGTTTTTACGGTTCACAAAGCCGTTTCACTTGTATGAAATCAGGAAGTCTCTTTGTTACGAATGGTTACGGATATTAAATTAATGTTTGAGATCGTTTAGTATTCCTACTGCATATCTGAACACAAAGAGCACAAAGTTTTTTTGAATACCCGTTTTAATCATAACATTAAGATCATCAGTCATTTTGTCATTGACTATGTCGAATCTTAGATTTCCGGAGGAATCTAAATTGCTTTATGTTCAATGTGTTGAGCACTTATATAAGTTCTCAAAGTTTTTTTTACGACTATTTAACGATGTAAAAATAATATTGGAGATCGTATATTCTTTATATCGTATATTTTTATACTAAGGGACAATTGTTTTTATCTGATAATATTTTAAATTTCATCTAATCAAAAATTATTTTATATTTGCATAACTGATTATATAAATGATTATTTAAAAGTTTTAAAAATATCGTCAATATGGAATTCTTTAATAAAACAGGTAAAATGGCATTAGGCACAAGGCTCAGGATGCTGACCGCAAAAATGACAGATGATGCTGCAAAAATCTATGACCTTTATCAGATTGATTTTTCTCCAAAATGGTTTCCTGTCCTTTTTATTCTTGCGGAAGAAGGAGGAAAAACCATCACTGATCTTGCAGATGAAATCGGCCACTCACAGCCTTCTGTCACTAAGATCATCAAGGAAATGACTGCTGCAGGATTGATTGATACACATCTCAAATCTGAGGACAGACGAAGAAATACAGTTGGTCTCACAGAAAAAGGAAATGAGATTTCACGGAAAATAATAGAGGTGCAGTGTGTAGATATTGATCATGCTGTTGAAGATATGATGAGCGAAGCGAACCATAATCTGTGGGAAGCGGTTGCAGAATGGGAATTTTTACTTGAACAGAAGTCCCTTCTGAAAAGAGTGCAGGAACAAAAAAAGAAACGGGAAAGTAAAGAGGTGAAAATTGTTGATTATCGCCCGGAATATCAGGATGCTTTCCGCTCACTCAATGAAGAATGGATTTCAAATTATTTCAAAATGGAAGAATCTGATTACAAAGCGCTGGATCACCCTGAAGAGTATATTTTAGAGAATGGTGGAAAAATTTTAGTCGCCTTATACCAGAATCAGCCCCTTGGAGTCTGTGCCTTGATAAGAATGAATGATCCTGAGTATGAATTTGAAATGGCTAAAATGGCTGTTTCCCCAAAGGCTCAGGGAAAAAGTATCGGAACTCTCCTTGGTAAAGCTGTGATTGAGAAGGCTAAAGAATTGGGCGCTAAAAAATTGTACCTTGAAAGTAATACGGTACTGAAACCTGCCATTAACCTATATTATAAATTAGGTTTTGAGAAAATTACAGGGCGGCCTACTCCGTATGAACGTTGTAATATTCAGATGGAGCTGAACTTACATAAAAATGTTTAAAATTATCTGACTGAAGTTTAGTTAACAAAATCAGATATATTCATTCTGAAATATAATTATTTGGAAAACACCGGAATCTGTTCTTTTTATAAACAGAAGAAACAGGATTCCGGTGTTTTTTATTTTAAATAATCAGTAAGATTTACTGAATCACATAGCTTCTTTTACTGATGGTATGTGCCGAAAAGTATCCTAATGCATCATTGCTGATATTGCTGGGCGGATTTGATGGTGTAACCCCGCCCCCTGGACCGCCACCGTCAATGATCTGCAGTAAAGCCGTAAAATAAGTAAACACGTGGGTATCAATACACTGCATTTCCACATTAACCGTATCACCGACTTTAGCTTTTTCGCTTTCACCGTCTTCATCATCGTTGGGAAGCAGAAGAGGTCTCTGATTTATCATTCCGTTATTTACATTATCAGAAAATGCAGCAAACATTTTATTGGGATTACTGTTCAGCGTGTAGGTGAAAAGATACCTGTTGCCTAATGAGGCAGGATCTGTAAATATCGGCAGAAGCGTGTATGAAAGTTCGCCCGCAACCATGAATGAATCCTGTTGGAGATTCTCCAGTAGTACAGGCTGTGGCATTGTACTTTGTGCGGTGTACTGCTTACCTTCTGCAGAAATCTTTAAAGTATAGGTTCTTCCGGGTGCAGTCGTAAAAGCAGTCGTTTCGTAGTATCCTTCACCGACATATTTTAAAGTTTCGGTCTGCCCCGCATTATCACTCAGTACAACAACAGCGTTACTTACTGCAGGATAGCTGTTATTCTGTGTAAATGCTACGGATTTAGTAATTTTCACATAATACGGTCCCGCCTGATTGGTTACATTCCCTTCAATGACGATATTTCCGCTCTGATCGTCAAGATCAAGATCAATTTCTTTCTCGCAACCGGTGAATAAAAATAACGGGATAATTAATAAAAATATGTTTTTCATTGAATTAAAATTTGAAATTATAGGTAATATTCGGTACAAACCGGAAAAGTGAAGTCTGCATGGCCCGCGTTGTTCCCGGTTTGTCGGGATTATCTTCAAAGGTAATGGTGTACGCATTTTCTCTTCCGTACACATTATAGACTCCGAATGACCATGAACTTTGGAACCGTTTGTTTTTTCCGGGTTCATAGGTCGCACTTAAATCCATTCTGTGGTAGGCAGGCATTCTGTCAGCATTCCGTTTGCTGTACTGAAAAATGGTCTGTCCCTGGAGCTCGTATTTTCCTGTTGGAAAGGTCACTGCATTTCCTGTACTGTAGAGAAACAGTCCTGAGAAAGACCACTTCGGATTCAGCTCATATGTAGCGACCACTGATAAATCATGGGTTTTGTCAACTCTGGCGTTATACCAGTTGTTGTCATTAATCCCGTTTATTTTTCTTTCTGTTTTTGAAAGGGTATAAGAAATCCAGCCGGTCAGTTTTCCGCTTTTCTTCTTTGCAATGACCTCAAAGCCATAGGCCCTCCCTTTCCCAAACAGCAATTCACTTTCAACATCTGCAGCTCCGTCGAAAACGATCTCAGCTCCGTTTTTAAAGTCAATCTGATTCTGCATTGATTTATAATAAACTTCTGCGTTGATTTCATAATTATTATTGTTGAAATTTCTGCTGTACCCTGCACTCACCTGATCGGCAATTTCAGGTTTTACAGTATAGCTGCTGCCAATCCACTGGTCGGTAGGGTTTCCACTGCTGCTGTTACTGAGCAGATGAAGGTTTTGGGTATTCCGTGCATACCCCCCTTTGATACTGCTCATCTCATTAATTCTGTAATTAGCAGTGATCCGAGGTTCTAAATTAACGTATGTTTTCCCGAATTTTCCTTTTTCCAAAAATTTATTGCCGGTCAAAACACCGTTATCATACAGATTAAACGTATCTCCACCTAAAACACTGAACATAGATAACCTTAAACCATAATTGACCGTCAGTTTTTCTGTTGCTTTGAAATCATCATTGACATACACTGCATTTTCCCATGAATATCTCGAGTTACGGGGAAAACTGCTCACACTTGTTCCGGAAGCACTGCTCGGTGTAATCGTATGGTAAATTGACTGCAGGCCAAAACGCACAGAATGTTTATTTCCTGCAAACCAGCTGAAATCCTGCTTGAGGTTCCAGTCCCGAATCTGTGAATCAAGACCAAAAGTATTGTCGTTGCTTGTAAGGCTGACTTTGTAATCGTAATTGCTGTAAATAAATGAAGTATTGGAGAAGAGTTTGCTGTTGATAATGCTGTTCCACCGTACCGTAGCTGTTGTATTTCCCCAGTCTGTCGCAAACGTATTTCCCAACCCCAAAACATCCCTTCCGAAATATCCGGACACATACAGACGGTTGTTTTCATTGATCTGGTAATTAGCTTTCAGATTTAAATCATAAAAGTACAGCTTGCTGTCTTTAAAATCATCTGTTGCTTTCAGAAAAACATCTGCATAGGTTCTTCTTCCTGAAACGATAAACGATGACTTTTCTTTCTGAATCGGTCCTTCAACACTCAGCCGGCTGCTGATCAGACCTATTCCACCGTTGACATTATAGTCTTTGTTGTTTCCGTCTTTCATCTTCACATCCATCACTGAGGAAAGACGGCCGCCATATTGTGCAGGACTGTTTCCTTTAATGATGCTTGCATCCTTCAGCGCATCACTGTTGAAGGTGCTGAAGAAGCCTAATAAATGGGATGCATTATAAACCGGTGCTTCGTCAAGCAAAATTAAATTCTGGTCTGTTGCTCCGCCTCTCACACTGAAACCGCTGCTGCCCTCGCCGTTACTTTTGATTCCCGGCAAGAGCTGAATTGTTTTTAAAACATCCTTTTCTCCAAACAGAACAGGAAGCTTCTCAATGCTTTTAATGCTTAATGTTTCTGTTCCCATCTGGGCAGAAGACAGGTTTTTATCTTTTTTAACTGCTGAAATGACCACTTCATCAATCTGTGCAGTCCTTTCGGTTTCCTGGGTAAGAATCAAATCCAATTTTACATTCTGATCCAGCTGAACCTGCTGTCTGTAAGATTCATAACCGCCATAAGCAACTGCCACCGTATAATTTCCCTGAGGAAGCGAAAGGGAATAAAAACCATATTCATTCGCTGCTACGCTGACCGACGGATCCTCTTCTACTTTTATAGTGGCTCCGATAACGAGTTCACCGTTTTTTCCGTCCCGGACCGTTCCGCTGATGGTCCGCCGTTCCTGAGCAAAAGCTGTAATGCTGAAAACCGACAGCCCGGCGGTGATAAAAATTTTACAATAGATTGCCTGCATTCTCTGATGTATATATTAAGAATAATCGTTTTAAAAATTTGAAAGCTTAAAGATAAGCTTAAATTAACTGGACTCAAAAGTGAATAAACGGATATATACCTTTTAAATTGCCCTTATTCTGTGTGAAATTTTGTTCATAAAAAAATCCCCACTTTTGAAAGTGAGGAAAATTGAGATTTTATTGAGGTATTATTTCATTCTTTTAAATGGATACTCCAAACTGATCCGACAGTAAATTTTGTTTCATATGAATCTACTGTGGTTAATCTTTCACATACTTTGCCACCTTCTCTTCCAGATCATCAAGGTTAAATGGTTTTGCAACGTAATCGTCTGCCTGTGCACTTTTGGCTAAAGCAACAATATCATTATTAGCCGTTACGTAGATCACAGGGATGTTTTTGTATTCTTCATGACTTTTCAGAAGTTTTGTTGCCTCTACCCCCCCGATATTGGGGATCCAGTTATCCATGAGGATTACATCAGGATTAAACTGAGAAACTTTCTGGATAATATCATGTGATGTCTCTGAAATCTCAACGTCATAACCACCTTCTTCAAAAATGATACTGATCACCTCAAGAATCACCTTATCATCATCAAAAATTAAAATTTTCTTCTTGTTCATATTTTTTTTTATTTAATTATTATTGAATGGTATTTAACTGATTGATGAGTTCTGCCAGATCTTTGGGATTGACCAGCCGGTCATAATTGACCCGCTCGGATCCCTGCCTCGGCATATAGTCAACTTCAGCGGTTTCCGGATTTTGAATCCAGACTTTTCCATTATTTTTTTTTATATAATTTAAACCTTCCACACCAT
The DNA here is from genome assembly GCF_057180465.1 of Chryseobacterium sp. HNCC26DJ238. NCBI lineage: Bacteria > Pseudomonadati > Bacteroidota > Flavobacteriia > Flavobacteriales > Weeksellaceae > Chryseobacterium > Chryseobacterium sp. HNCC26DJ238. The sequence goes on along the minus strand of NZ_JBXUGI010000002.1, from coordinate 14,216 downwards.
CAGCATTAGCTCCTGAAAGCAAAACTCCGATCAGATTTTCTCCGAATGTTTCTGCAGCAGATTTGAATGTGACATCAATTGAAGGCCGTGAATAATTGATCTTTTCTGAGCTGTCGAGCGAAACCGTATTTTTATTTTCAAACAACAGATGATAATCAGCAGGCACTATATATATAGCATTCTTCTGAATTTCTGTTTTGTCGTCAACCTCAATGACCTTTATTGAAGTAAACTGCTGCAGAAGCGTCGGAAGAATACTGGTGGAATACGCTTTTCTGTGAACAACCAGCATAATCGGAAAATTCATATTTCCATCCAGGTGTCTGATCATTTCCATAATGACCTGCAGGCTTCCTGCAGAGCCTCCAATTACAATTAATTCAGTAGTATTTCTCTGTACTGCCACGCTGAAATTAATTATGTTCTACTTTTTTCCAGATTTTCTGATCTTCGATCTGGTGATAAAATTTATCTAAATTGGAAAACCTCAATGTTTCTTTTGAACCCAAAGCGAGGTAACCCAAATTTTCAAGACTGGCATCAAAAAGATTAAAAACACGTTCCTGCAAAGCTTTTTCAAAATAAATCAGTACGTTTCTGCAGATAATCAGCTGAAAACTGTTAAAGGAGCTGTCAGACACAAGATTGTGTGTCGATAAGATCAATTTTTCCTGAAGGCTTTTATCAAAACGAACGCTGTCATAATTTGCTGTATAGTATTCTGAAAAATCTTCTTTTCCTCCGGAAAGCATGTAGTTTTCAGAATATGTTTTCATCTGATGCATCGGAAACACACCTGATCTTGCCGTTTCTAATACCGAAGGATTGATGTCTGTTCCATAAATCAGGCATTTGTGATAAAGATTGGCTTCTTTCAACAAAATGGCAAGAGAATAGGCTTCTTCCCCTGTGGAACATCCGGCTACCCAAATCCTGATCAGAGGATAAGTTCCCAGCTGCGGCAGAATTTCTTCCCTCAATTTTTTAAAAAAGTGTGGGTCGCGGAACATTTCTGTGACATTAACCGTAATTTCTTCAATAAAATGTTTCAGATAATCAGGGTCATTCAAAATGGTATACCGCAATTCTGCAAAACTGGTAAAACGGTCAATCAGACAGATTCTGTTAACACGTCTTTTAAAAGAGGCCTTACTGTACAAAGAGAAATCGTATCCGTACAGCTCGTACACATCTTTGATCAGAAACTCAATTTCTTCGTCTTTTACGATACTAGGCTCCAGCATTTAAGACAGTTTTTCTATGGCACTTAATAACTGATCCACATCGATCGGTTTCTTTACATAATCCTGCGCTCCGGCATCCAGACACTTCTGACGGTCTTCTACCATTGCCTGTGCTGTCACTGCAATCACCGGAACATGTTGAATAGACGGAGTCTGACGAATCAGTTTCACTGCTTCATAGCCATCCATTTCCGGCATCATCATATCCATCAATACCACACTGATATCCCGGCTTTTCTCTAAAATCTGAATCGCTTCCCGTGCCGTTGTACAGCTTTCCATCTGAAAACCACGGGCTTTTAATGTGAGTCTTAGAGCAAATATATTGCGTGGATCATCATCCACAATTAAAATCTTCTTTTGCATGAGAGAATCTGTCATTTAATTTTCATATAACCATACCCGCAGCAGGGAAAGCAGCTGATCAATATCCACAGGTTTTGTAATATAATCTGAAGCTCCTGCCTGTATGCACTTATCACGGTCACCAATCATTGATTTTGCGGTTACTGCAATAATCGGAAGCCTTCTGAATTTCGGCATTTTCCTGATTTCCTGAATGGTTTCGTAACCGTCCATTTCAGGCATCATCATGTCCATCAGAATCACATCGATATCCGGATGTTCCTTAATCTGCTCAAGCGCCTGAACACCGTCCATCGCTAAAACAACTTCCACTTTATATTTTTCCAAAGCTTTGGTTAATGAAAATATATTACGGACATCATCATCGGTAATCAGAATTTTTTTACCGCTCAGAACTTCCGTCAGTGAACCCAAAGTTTTGTTTCTGATGGTTTCTACAGAACTGTTTTTTTCCTCGACCAGATGTAAAAACAACCCGACTTCATCTAAGATCCGCTGATAAGAATGTGCCGTCTTCACGACAATAGAATCTGCGTACTGCTTAATCTGCAGTTCTTCCGATGTAGATAAATTCCTTTCTGTAAAAATAATGATTGGCAAATTTTCTAACCCTTCATAACTTTTGATCGATTCGATGATTTTATAAGCATTTCTTCTGTTGGCTCCGATGTCTAAAATAACACAGTCAACCCGGTCTGTTTTGAATGCCCGCACACTGTCCTCTACATTGTCTTCAACGGATAACGAGATGTCAAAATTGCTCAGGAAATATGATAAAGCACTGGCATGTTTAGCATTTTCCTCGACAATCAGTACTTTCTGAGGTGATTTTTTTAGGGCATCCTCAATCTTTTTAAATACATCAGTCATCTGTTCCATGGCAACAGGTTTATTAATGAAATCAATTGCCCCTTTCATCAGACTTTCCTGTTTTACATGAAGAGATGACATCATGTGTACAGGAATCGGTTTGGTCTGCGGGTTAGATTTTAATTCATCCATTACTTTCCAGCCGTCTTTTACAGGAAGCTGAACATCAAGCAGAATTGCAGCAGGATGATACTGCATTGCTGCTGAAAGTGCATGATCTCCTCTCACGACGACTACCCCTTTGTAGTTTTGCATCCTCGCATATTTCAGTAAAGCAATGGCAAAATTGGTATCGTCTTCAACAATAAGAATGACTTTATCATCTTTTGAAATACTGTCCCTGTCATCATCAACATCTTCGGGAATTTCCAAATGCTTGAAAGCTGATGAAATTTCATTTTCGTGATAATCAATGATCTGTTTGATTTCCTCTACATCTTCTAAAATGACATCAACTAAATTCTGATCTGAATTTACAGTACTGTTACTCTGATTCCCTTTTAATTTTTCACTCACCGGAATGATCAGACTGAACTCACTGCCTTCATTAACTGTGCTTTTCAAATCTAAATAACCACCCAGTAATTTGGCGATTTCACGGCTGATCGACAGTCCCAAACCGGTACCTCCGAATTTACGCTGCGTTGATCCGTCAGCCTGTTGGAAGGCTTCAAAAATAATTTTCTGCTTGTCTTCCGGAATTCCGATTCCCGTATCTTTTACCGAGAAAACAATAAAGTCTTTGTTTTTATGATCTCTTTTGATATTTAATTCTACACTGCCTTCTTTTGTAAATTTCAAAGCATTGGACAGAAGATTTCTGAGCACCTGATCCAATCGCAGACGGTCTGTTTCGAAGCTTTTCTGTACATCTTCTTCAATGTTGATATTAAATTCAATTCCTTTTTCTTTCACTAAAGGATTCATTAAATTTTTCAGGTCTTTTACCACTTCATCGATAGCAACATCCTGGTATTCCAGAGACATCTTACCGGACTCGATTTTAGCAAGATCTAAAATCTCATCAATCAATGTAAGTAAACTGCTTCCTGAGCTCTGAATTACTTTGGCAGATTCAATCTGATCTTCATTCAGGTTTTCATCAGGATTCTCAGCCATCAGACGTGATAGCAGCAGAATAGAGTTCAGAGGGGTTCTCAGTTCATGCGACATATTGGCAAGAAATTCTGATTTATACTGCGTACTTAATGCAAGTTCTTCTGCTTTTCTCTGGATCTCTATATTCCGTTCTGCAATCAGCTGATTTTTTTCTTCCAATAATTTTGAGCGTTCTTCGAGTTCGGTATTGGTCTGCATCAGCTCTTCCTGCTGTACCTTCAGTTCTTCCTCTGAGGCCTGCAACTTCTGGGTCTGTGCTTCAAGTTCCGTATTCAGATTTTCCAGTTCAGAATGCTGTACCTGCAATTCTTCGGACTGTGCCTGGGTTTCTTCCAGAAGACGCTGTTCTTTTTCCCTGCTTTTTGCAGCCCGTAAAGAGACGGCAATATTTCTTGAACATTCAACAAAATAATCGATCCTCTCTTCCTCAAAGTTTTTATCAGAACTCAATTCAAGAACGCCAATTGTACTTCTGTCTGACATTACAGGAACCAGTAAAATTGCATTGATCTTAACTTTACTGCTGGCAAAGGTTACGGCAAAGTCATTTTCATCTAAATTATTGTATGCTTTCGGTTTTTTCTGTACGAAAACCTGTCCTACCATGCCCTCACCGGAATCAAAGAACTGTTTCATATTGTTTTCCAGACCGAAAGAACTGTTCAGTTTCAGTTTCCCCTCATCCATCAGATAAATGGCACCGTTGATACAGTCTCCATATTCAATAAGCTGATTAAGAGAATCGGTAGTCACCTGTTTTACAGATTTGTTTCCCACCAGAGCTTCATTAAGTAAAACCAAGCCTTTCTGACGCCAGTCATTTTTATTGATTTTATCAAAAGAAATTTTAAGAGAATCTGTCATGTGATTCAGCGAGTCAACCAGATCACCCAAGTCTCCGTCATACTCGTCGGCAACCCGTTGGCTGTAATCACCATGTGAAACACGGTTAGCCACCTGCTGGATAACATTTACCCGCTTGGCAATTTCAAGATCCTTCGCTTTTAATTCCTTTTCAAGCTTTTCTCTCCTGATCAGATCATTTCGCAGTTTCACATAGAAAAACGCAGTGACGGCAATGGCTGCAATCGATGAAAAGATAATAAACAGTACAGTTGTACTGGATGAGCTGTCAAGATCCCTGTTTTTATTTTCCAGCTGTGCTTCTTCAAATTTCACAAAATCCCGAACGATAGAACGGCATTTGTCCATATATCGTTTGCTCATCTCAATCTGCTGCTGAGTCATCTGAATTCCCTTACGCCTGCTATCTACAAAAAATTTCAGGTTTTTGATATTCGCATCTACATTCTTTTCGAGATTCCGAAGTCGGTTTAGCTGAGACGGCTCTGTAATGTCGAGTGATTTTGCATTTTCAATGGAATGCGAATAGGCCTCTAAACTTTTATTATACGGTTCAAGAAAGCTTTCTCTTCCGGTAAGCTGATAACCGCGATTCCCGGTTTCGGCATCTAAAAGTGCTATTAAGACATCTTTAACTGCGGTAACAGACCTTCTGCTTTTTGAAACGCTTTCGCGGTGCTGCATCTGATTCCTGATACTCCAATATGATGCGACCGAACTCGCAATTAAAATAAATAAAGAAAATCCAATTCCGAACTGGAGATTTCTTATCACTTTTTTCGGCATAAAATTAATTTAAAGGTAATGTGAAATAAAATGTAGAACCCTCTTCTACTTTACTCGAAAGACCAATGGTTCCGTGATGCTGCTTGATGATTTCCGAGCAGATATACAGACCTATTCCCATCCCCTGGAACTGAACCGATGATTCTTCTACACGGTAAAATTTACGGAACACTGCATCCTGCTTAAAATCAGGAATTCCAATTCCAAAATCTGTCACGCTTACCTTCACTTCATCTTCATCAACGAATGTGGTCACAATAACCTGATTGCTTTCCGGAGAATATTTTATTGCATTCGTTAAAAAATTGATGAGAACCTGCTCAATCCTTATTGCATCAAAATTAATCCATTGACTGATCTTACCAATATGGCGGTCAATTTTCACATTGGGATTATCATGAGTCTGAAGAATGGTATCAATCGTATTGTTGATCAGTTTCTCCAGGTCTGCAGGCTTTTTGTTGATTTTAAGTTTGCCGTTTTCTATTTTTGAAACATCCAGCAAGTCTGTAATAAGTGTGTTTAACTTTTCAATCTGATCTAAGGCTTTCGTCACAAAAACGGCTTCCTGATTCCCTGCATTGACTTTAAGTTTCCGATCCAAAAGCTGCATATAGGCTTTAATACTGGTCAATGGTGTTTTCAGTTCGTGACTCGCAATACTGAGGAATTCATCTTTTTCTTTTTCTACTTTTTTCTGATCTTCAATATCGGTAAAAGTACCTACCCAGTTTTTGATCTTTTCATGCTGATAGACGGGTGACATTCTCAATAAATGGTATCTGTAATCTTGGGTATCCCTGTTTTTAATCCGGATCTCCAATTCAAGTGCTTTTCCTTTTTTCCTGCACCGCTGAAACTCTTCTTCGATATTCAGATCATCTGTATGGGTTTCCGGAAAATGCTGGTCAGATTCAGAATACTCATACCATTTTCTGTTGACGAAGTTGACTACTCCGTCTTCATTTAAAGTAAATGCTATTTGGGGTAAAGCTTCCAGCATAAGATGGAAGTGCTCGATTTCAGATTTCATAGAAACCTGTGCTTCCCTTCTTCCTTTCACTTCAAGTTCTAAACTTTGCTGAGTCTTCTTCATCGCAAGATTATTTTCCTGCAGATTGTAAAAGGTCTTCACTTTGAGCATCAGAATTTCCGGATCAATAGGCTTGGTTACATAATCCATTCCTCCTGAACTGTATCCGCGGGTGATAAATCTTTTGTCTGTATTGACCGCAGATAAAAATATGATTGGTATTTCTTTTGTTTTACTGTATCCGGCAAAAGTCTCAGCGACTTCAAATCCGTCCATTCCCGGCATCTGGACGTCTAAAATAATTAATGCATAATTATTTTTTAATGCTTTTCCTAAAGCTTCTTCTCCGGAACTTGCAGTATCCACCTGAAAATCTTTAGATTCCAGTAATTTTTTTAACGAAAAAATATTGTTTTGGTTATCATCAACAATTAGGATCATAAGACATAAAATAATCTGGTAACGGGTTACACTTCATTAAGCTACCAAAAATACTCACAAATTTTCAAAAAACATATTATTATCTTAGGAATATTAAACGCATAAACGATTAATTAGAAAAATTGAGAATAAAAATATTTCACCCGTAAACTTCCGATAATAAGCTTCCTGGTCACTGATTGATACCACACACCGTGAATTATCCTTACTTTTATATTGTAAATTTATAAATTTCTACAAAAAGAGATATACTATAATAACTTGTTTAGTAATATTTGGCACAGTTTGTTCTGTTCAATGAATTATAAAATATATCTTATGACATATCAGGAAGCTGTTCAGCACAAAAAAGAATCGATAGAAAAAGCAGACGAATCTCTGCTAAAACTTTATCACATTGTTATTACCCCGGCAAATACCGACGACAGCTATAAACATATCGAAGATTTCACTAAAAATCCGGCAGCATTTGATGATGAAAGCTGTAAAAAGTACTGTACTGATGATCAATATGAAGTGGTAAGTTTTAAGAAAGAAGACAATAATTAAATATCCCTATATTTCATTTTATTAATGACCGGGTTTGCGTACATGGTTAAAAAGCCTGTTTTTAACAGCTCATCAGAACTGTCAATACGCATGACCAGTCTTCTTTCAAATACTTTTTTTTCTCTTTCGGAGTAATGATCAGAAAATAATTTGGTTTGGTATAACAGATCATACGCAATATAATTCGTGGGCCATAATTTGTAATTTTGGATCACGGATCTGTCTATCAACTGTGCTACTGCCTGCAACTGTTTATTTTTATTGGGAATTGAGTTGATGATCTCGTCATATTCTGAATTTAAAACATTTCCGGCATGAAGATGAATCCTTTTTTTCTGCCCAAGTACTCCACTCATCATCGTATTAAAATCCTCATCTTTTGTTTTTATGTAGATCTCATCATTGTGTTTTGCCAGAAACTGAGGCATTTTCAGTACATCCGTCGGATCATACTCATACGAAATAGATAATGGAACTATTTTCAGTTTCTTAAAAAATTCAGGAAGTGAGTTTCCTTCAGAAGCCATCGCGAGCATTTTTAAAACTCCCTGTTGCGTGGAATCATTACCATCCTTGGTACGGCCTTCCCGTTGAGCAATCCATACTGAACGGTTTTCAACGGTAATCAGTTGAAAAATATATTCAGACATCAGCCTGGAGCTTTCTAACTGCTGGCGTAATGGCAATCCTCTCTGAACCAAAAAATTACGGTTCAGTTTTGCCAGTTTATGCAGAAAAGTCTGCTGAACCAGATTGTCTCCGATAGCAGATGCTGTCATTATGTGCCCATTTTCAAGCAATATAAGATTTAGCAGTGAAGTATCCAGAATAATATCCCTGTGATTGGATACAAAAAGGTACGCTGTATTTCTGTCTAACCGGTCAAACCCTGAATGGGTCAATCCCTGTGAACTGGTTTCTAAGATTTTCAGAATGGTATACGAAATAAAGTTTTTCTGAAAATCGTAGATCGACTGAGTTTCTTTTAATTTTTCTGACCAGATTTTATCATTTACACAGGGAAAGGTAAAATTCATCAGCGCTTTCATCATAGGATGGCGGATAATACTGTGCACAGCTTCATTGACTTCGCAGTCTTCAAAAGACCTGATTTCATCAAACTTTGACATGGAACTCCTAAGGTTTTTAAAACAATTTGCAAAAGAACAAAAAAAAATTGAGGTCTGCCTATCAAATCCGGAAGATATTTATGCATTGAATACTGATGTACAACAACATTTTAATGGTATCAAGGACTGTTTCCACTCATTTAAAATCAATAATGAAGCACAGAAGAAATTAAATATGATTAGCAGATTTATTATTATTTAGTCATTAAGAAGATGATTTCTCATATAAATAGTATTTCATTAAAAATATATTTAATATAATATCATTTTATGAGTAATATTATTGTAAAATGGAATACGTTTTGTTTACTATCGAATCTGAACTAACCTCTGATGGATAAAAACAAAATTAACCTGAAAAATAAACGCAAAAAATGGCTTTTAAGCATTTTAGCTGTAATAATTATTCTTATTGCTGCTTTTCCCTTTGCACTGAACTTTTTTTTACAGAGAAAACTTCCTGATGTAATCAATAAAAAAACACCTTATCAGCTTGAACTTAAAAATTTTGATTTAAGTCTGCTGTCAGGAGATTTTACAGCAACAGATCTTAAAATTTCAACGAAGAATCCTAATGACAGAAAAATCACTCAGATTAAAGGATCTGTTAAGAAAATTGAAATTCGGGATTTCAGCATATGGAAAGCTGTTTTCAATAAATCATATTATGCAGATCAGTTTCTATTATCAGATTCTAATGTAAAAATCCGTCTTGCACCCAAAACAGATAAAGAGAAAAAAAAGACTGAGAAAACAGACCTTCACATCAATAACATTGTGTTTAGCAATGTTTTTGCCGATGTCGTAAATGCAGAAGGCAAACCTGTATTCACAGGCAAAAACATTAACATTAAGCTTAAAGATATTGAGCAGAACAGCAGTAACTCAAAAATCCCTCTTGCCTTTAAAGAGTTTAAAATCGATGCGACAGATGTTCATATCGGAGTCAATGAATTTTACCAGATCAATGCAGACCGGATCTACGCGGCAGATAAAACTTTAGATCTCAGAAAATTTCATCTTATGCCGATTCAAAAGCCTCAATACTATAATGCAAAAAACATTTTTGACTTTTCCTCCGCACGTCTCCTGGCAAAAGATTTTAATATCAGTAAAGATTCTCTGATTGTTTCAGATATTATTTTTACACAACCTGATTTAAAAGTGACTTCAACAGGGAAAAACACAATTGAAAAGGATAAAAATCCGAAAGAAATCGAAATGAAAATCGGATTGAAAAACATCGACTTTCAAAAAGGTAAGATTGCAGTATTGCAGAGCAACAAGGATAAAACCGCCTCGGTAGACAATTTTAATTTTAAGCTGACCAATATTGTTTTTGATAAAAATACGGTTAAAGAAAAAATACCCTTCAGATTTACCAATCATGACATAGAGGCTGACAATATTTATTTTAAAGCCAATAACCTTCAGGCATTAAAAATCAAAAAGATTTCCTCGCGAAATTCCAATATCATCATTGAAAAATTCCAGATGATCGCACTTGGAAAAAGTAGCAGTAAAGATTTATACAATGTCTCTACTGATGAAATTAAGATAAGCAACAATAAAACGAAGTATATCGGTCAAAAACTGAATATTCAGTTTGATGGTCTGGAACTGAAAAACCCGGACATCAAAATTATTTCAGCTATTCAAAAACCGAAGACGAAGAAAGGAAATTCTGAAACTCCGGAATTCAGTGCAAAATTCGGCTTTATCAAAATTTCAGACGGTAAGATTTCACAAACTAGTGCAGGAAAAGAAAAACTTGCAGTAGGAAAGCTTGATATCAGGATCAATAATATTATATCCAATAATGCACAGCTTAAGAAAGACCTTCCGATCAATTATTCTACCCATTCGATTAATGCTAAGAAAGTATTCCTTGATGCCGGAAAATATTATACACTGAAAGTAGGTGACCTTAAAAATTCCGGAAAACAGACTGAAATCAGTGATCTGCAATATATTCCAAAATATTCACGTGCTGGATTCAGCAAAGTGATTGCCAAAGAAAGTGATCTTTATACGATTACTGTAAAAAAAATCGGAATTACAGATTACGACTCGAAGCTTTTTAAAAATCAAAAGATCGATGTAAGTAAGGTAGATATTGACGGACTGAAATGCAATATCTATCATGATCTGGCACCGCCGGATGACAATGAAGCAAGATATCTTTTCAGCAAAAAACTTCGGGGAATGAAAATGCCGATGTTTATCAAAAATGTTTCCATTAAGAACTCGGGACTCGAATATGAAGAAAATGCAGAAAACAGCAATATCCCGGGAAAACTGACTTTTAATCAGTTTGGAATAAAGATCACTGATGTTAACAATGGAAAAATCAAGGGCCGCCCTACGGTAATTACCGCTGATGCGCAATTTGCTTTTTACGGAACAGCTGACACAAAAATAAACTGGAAATTTGATGTCATGAACCCTGAAGATAAATTCACCATTAACGGGAAAATACTGAAACTTTCTGCAGAAAATGTGAACCTTTTTGTACGTCCCTATTTGAACGTAACCCTTGACGGAAATATTGATTATCTGAAATTTGACTACTATGGGAACAATGCCGGGATTGCCGGAAATTTCTACTTCAAATACAATGACATGTATGTGAATTTTCTTAATAAAAAAGGAAAAGAAAGAAAAGTTCTCTCAACTGTTGCCAACTGGTTTGTAAAAAATGAATCAACCGGTGAACCTGATCATGTAGTGATTGAGAAAAAAAGGGAATCTGACAGAAGTTTTTTCAGTATGCTGTGGCAGGGAATCATGGAGGGTCTTAAAAAATACCTGATTTAAAAAATAATAAAACCTATCTTAATTTGAATTAAGATAGGTTTTTATAGTCTGCATCACTCCAAAATTATTATTACAGAGAGCCTCAAATTTTGCAGCTTCTTTTACTGAAGGATGTGCATTTTCCATAGCAAATGAATATTCAGCTTTTTTCAGCATTTCGATATCGTTCATATAATCGCCAAACACCATAGTCTGTTGCGGACTGATATTGAGAGTCTTCTGAAGTTTTTCCAATGCATTTCCTTTGTTGATATCTTTGTTCATGATATCTAACCAGTATTTTCCAGAGACCACTACCTCCAGGTTATATTTTTCAAACTGCTGTAATGCAGGATGCAAATGTTCTTCAGCTCCTTCAGAATGATAAACAGCGATTTTAAAAATGCTGTCATCCAGGCTATCAGTAAGATCATTCACTTTCTGATTTCCAGTATAAAACTGACTTATATAATCAATAAATTCCTGATTTTCAGTTTCGTAGTAGGCTTGTTTTTTACCTGACACGACAACCGCCGCACCGGGAATTTGTCTTACTGTACTGATAATTTCTTCCACATATAATTCTTCAAGCCTGTCGGCAAAAAGTTCTTCATTTTTATAGATCATGTAACCGCCATTTTCTGCAATAAATGCCATTTCATTTTCAATAGTTCCGAAATATTTTGTTATTCCCAACATCTGTCTGCCGCTTGCCGGTACAAAAAGAATATCTCTCTTTTTCAGTTCTTCATAAATTTCAGGGAATTCTGGACTTATTTCGTGTTTTGAGTTGAGAAAAGTTCCGTCCATATCGGTCACAATCAGCTTAATATCCTTCATAAATCATATTTTTCTTTACAGAAATCGTTCATTAACATCAAATATAGCGGATAATTTTGAGTTAATGAACCCAAAAAAGAAATGATAACAGTATTTTAACAATAACTGTTGGCAAGAAGTAATGCAATCAAAAGCTCTTCTTATCTCTTTTCTTTTTAGCAGAAAATTACAGCGAGTATATCAGCAGGATTATTAAAAATTTTAAAATGCATTTGTACAGGTATGATACTATTGATAAATAACAACATATACAAGAAATCATTCTAAATTTAGAAAAACACCAACTAACATAAAACACAATAAATCAGCTATTTACAATACTTCTACGTACGGATTTATAAATTCCGACAACACAACTTTGTGATTGACGAAAAACTCATCTACCTTTGAAAAAGAAAAATAGGAAAGATATTTAAAGCAAATAATTGACTTATCTATAGACACCAAACCATCACATTATATTAGAAAAGGCAAAGCGTTATGTTTTGCCTTTTGTTTTTTAGACTATCCTGCTTATTAAACAATTTTCAGGAATTTTTAATTTTAAATCAGTTCTGCTATCTGCTTTATGAAAGTGCATTTAAGATCGTATATCATATGAAAGCAAATAAATCAACATAATACTCGATTCAGATTCACCAGGCTTTTTTAATTCCTTCCAAGATCACTTATCATATTTATTCCTGAATACCAGGAGATAAAATTTTTATTTAAAGGAAATCATTACCATATCGCATTTTATAAAGTCTTTTAACTGTATATAAAGCAATTTTATGTACAAATTTATAAATACTCACAACATCTATTTGTCAACAATAAAAATCAGATCTATCTTTGAAGTAAGAAAAATGAGAGAGCTCTTTTCTAAAGCATATAAACAGACCGCTTATTCACAAGGACACCAAATTTATCACATCATATTAACAAAGGCAAAGCATTACGTTTTGCCTTTTGTTTTATATAATGATCAATACAGAATTTAATTTAAGATCAGCGTCTGGATATATACTAACTTGATGCAAACGGAAGTAATAAATTTAGGTTTATATAGTATTATCTTTTTACATAGTAAATCAGCAGATAGAAAAATAATTTAGCCGCTTTTTGTTCAAAAAGCTAATTAAAATACATATAAAACAATTTTATTGTACAAATTTATAAATCCCGACAGCAAACATTTGTGTGCATTTCAAAACCGTTCTATCTTTGAATAAGAAAAGTAAGAAAGATATTTTTAAAGCAAATAATAACTTCTTTATAGACACCAAACCATAACATTATATTGACAAAGGCAAAGCATTATGTTTTGCCTTTTGTTTTGTATATCTACCATCCTTTTTTAGCTGCCTCTATTTTAGAGACTGAATAGAAGATCATGAATTTGAACAAAAACATCTCAACAGTTTTGTGAGATCACAGATTTAATTCCATGTATTTCAGCATAACTTTTTATTTAAATATCAAACATTATGGAGAGTTGAGAAAAAAAATCAATAAAATTGATTCTTATCAAGCCTTCTTCATCAGCGGCTTTGCCGCCCATCTTTGCTCCTTAAAACTAAGCAGCTTGCATCATAAAACTTTGCGTTAAGAAAATTAATTATACAATTTCATCAGAAGCCAGGATTTTCTGGGTTTAGATTCCTCCGGAAATCGAAGATTTGATGAAATCAAAGACAAACTGTGCGCTGAGAGTTGAGTCTGTTTACTATTTAAATTGATTCTGTTATTTTAATATGACTGAAAGTTAAGCGACATTTAAAAATCCGTCAGTTCGAGTAGAATTCTGAAAGAATTTGTATCGAGAACCAGTGAACTTAAAACAAAATTTGTCCAGTGTTCAAAAATTCTCGATACGGTTTTCTACAAAAACCTACTCGAATTGACATGTAGAATCTTTGTATTTCATTGATAAGTTTACGCCTTTGTTTATCTTAAAAGCATAAAGCTGTTGAAAAAAACTTTGTTTTGCCTTGCGTTAAATCTTGAATAATTAAAGGGAGCAAAAGGAGTAATCAATGAAATTGATTCTTATAAAGCAAGCTTCATCTGCGGCTCTGCCGCCACTCTTTGCTCCTTTAATTTAGCGGGTTGAAAGATAAAACTTTGCGTTTAAAAAAAATTAACTCTGCAACTTCCTTACAAGCTAAGCAAAAATTTTCTTGGTTTAGATTCCTC